>NZ_JAIUIQ010000006.1:0-243692 GCF_020165735.1 Mesorhizobium sp. B283B1A | reverse complement strand
CTTGAGGGGGAGATGTCCGGCAGGACAGAGGGGGGCGCCTCGCGACTAGCATCAGAAGGTATATCTCGCTATTCGCTGAGTTTTCAGAAGACCAATTCTATGAATCGTTTGGCTCGGTCTATTCAACGAATACCTTCACACTCGCCGCCCGCCCCGCCGCGTCGATCACGGTCAGCGTCGAATAACCAGCGCCGTCCGGTTGCCAGGTCGCGGTGCGGCGGCGGTCGATGCCCACCAGCGGTTTGCCGTTGGCCAGCCAGCGGAACGGCGCGCGGCCGCCCTGCAGTTTCAGCACCAGCGGCGAGGCATCGGCCGAGTTGGTGCCGAGATCGACGCGCGCGCCATTCGGCGGGAAGATGATGGTCGGCGCTGGTTCGGTCGGTGCCGCCTGCACCAGGCCGTCCGCGCCGGCTCCGAAGCGGGCGAGCGTCACCGGCAGATCCTCGCGCTTGGGGCTGAAAACGCCCGGCGGCTTGCCCGGCAACGGCACCGTGGCAAGGCCCGAGCGGACAAAGCCTTCGAACAGGATGGGAGCCGCCGAGACGTAGCCGGAGAGGCCCGGTACCGCGCCGGCATCGGGCCGGCCGACCCAGACGCCCAGCACATAGCGGCCGTCGAAGCCCACCGACCAGGCGTCGCGGTAGCCGTAGGAGGTGCCGGTCTTGTAGGCAATGCCGCGCTGCAAGGCGCCCTCGGGCGGCTTGACGCCGGATAATATGTCGATGATCTGCCAGTTCGCCTGGTCGTTGAGGATGGTGGTGGTCGCGCTTTCGGCATCGGCCGGCTCGGTGCCGTCACGCAATGTGTGCGTCTTGCCGCCATTGGCGAGCCCCGTATAGAGCTGGACCAGATCGCGCAGCGTGACGCCAACGCCGCCGAGGCCGATGGCCAGGCCCGGCGCCTGGTTGACCGGCAGGATGGGGTTCACGCCGGCCTGGCGGAAGCGCGCCGTCAGCCGCGCCGGCCCGACAGCATCGAGCACACGGATCGCCGGCACGTTGAGCGACAGTTGCAGCGCCTGGCGGATGCTGACATCGCCCTGGTAGCCCATGTCGAAGTTCTTCGGCCGGTAGCCGCCGAAATCGACCGGGCTGTCCTCGATCAGCATTTCCTGCGCCACCAGCCCTTGCTCGAAGGCAAGGCCATAGATGAACGGCTTCAGCGTCGAACCGGGTGAGCGCACGACCTTGGTCATGTCGATCCAGCCGGAGCGGCTGGCGTCGAAGAAATTGGCCGAGCCGACTTCGCCCAGAATGTCGCCGGTGCGGGCATCGGCAAGCACCATGGCGACGGACAGACGCGGCCCGAGCCTGGTGGCGGCATCCCTGGCCACCTGTTCCAGGCCTTGCTGCACGCTTTTGCGGATCGTCAGTTTCAGCGGCTGGCCGGGAACTGCCTTGGGCAGCAGTGCATAGGCGGCGTGCGCGGCGAGCGCCGGCAAGGTGCGGCGCAGGCCCGACACATCGTCCAAAGCGGCGCGCGCGGCCTCGCGTTCACCGAGCAGCCCCGACGAGACCATGCGGGTCAGCACGCGGTCGCGGGCGGCGTGGGCAATCCCGAGGTTGCGATCGGGCCGTCGCTTTTCCGGCAATTGAGGAAGGGCGACGAGCAGGGCGGCCTCGGAAACGGTCAGCCGCTTCGGCTCCTTGCCGAAATAGGCGAGCGCGGCGGCGCGCACCCCTTCGAGGTTACCGCCATAGGGGGCCAGCGTGAGATAGCGTTCGAGGATCTCGCGCTTGGACAGCCGCCGCTCGATCTGGATGGCGCGCAGCATCTGCTTGATCTTGGAGCCGAGGCTGCGGCTTTCGCGCGGCTCGATCAGCCGGGCAAGCTGCATCGACAGCGTCGAGCCGCCGGAGACGATGTGGCCGCTGGTGGCGAACTGGCCGGCGGCACGCGCCAGCGCCAGCACGTCGACGCCCTCATGGTTCCAGAAATGCTTGTCCTCATAGGTCACCAGCATATCGACGAACTGCTTGTCGACCTGGTCGAGCCGGGTTTCGAGCCGCCAGTAGCCGTCCGGCGTGGCAAAGGCGCGCAACAGCTGGCCGTCGCGGTCCTGGACTTCGGTGGAGACCGTGAGTTCCGCCGGGAGTGGGGGCGGGAAGGCGCGGTCGAGTTCCCAGAGGGTGGCTGCGGCGAGAGCGAGGACGCCGGCGCAGGAAGCTGCGGCGATGGCGGTGCGGCGGACGAATTTTCTTGAGAGCATGGCGCTGCCCCTCATCCGCCTGCCGGCACGACGGCCCTTCGGGCGTTCGCCGTTCGAAAAACCAAGCAATTGGCTTTTCGTCCGCTGCGCGGACCACGGCTCACCTCCCCGTATAGAGACGGGGAGAAGGACGCTGTCATGAGCGCAATCGCCATTTTCATGATCGCCACCATCGGCGCCTTACGGCGCCTTGATCTCCATCATGCCGGTGGCGGTGCGGGCCGAATATTGCGGCCGGTACATGTCCTCCACCGTTGCGGCCGGATGGGCGTAGGTGCCCGGCGTCACGGCGCGCACGACATAGGCGAGCGTCAGATTGTGGTCGTGGTCGCCGTCGGCCGGATTGAATGCCGCGACGAAACGGTCGTCGCGGAATTCGAGGTGGGCGGCGTCGGTCTGGGCCAACCAGGAGAAGTTCGACAATTGCGCGCTGGAGACCAGGCCGGGATTGTCGATCTCGAAGCCGGCCGGCAGAAGATCCGTGACCAGCAGGCGCGACGGCCAGCTGTTCTGTTCGGTGACCTTGAGCACGACGACATAACGTTCGTTCTGGGTGGCCTCGGTGACATTGGCTTCGGTGCCATCGAGCTTGTAGTAGGTGCGGCTGATGGTGAAGCCGTCGCCGCCGGCCGGCAGAGGCTCGATCGGCGACGCCACGGTGGTGACGACGGCCTGCAGCGGGGTCGCGCCGGTGTTGGCGATTTCGAGCGGGCTGTCGGCCAGCTCGGAGCCGTTGACCTGGTTGGAGTAGCCGCCCGAATGCGGCGCGCCATTGACGGTCAGCGTGATCGAATCATTGCCCTCTTTCAGCGCGCGGGCCGCCAGCAGCATCCAGGAATCGTCCTGGGTGCTGGTCCAGCGGGCTTCGGCGCGTTCCCTGGTCACCAGCCTGATCAGCTCGGGCACGATTGTCGACACCGGTTTCGATTCCGCCGCCAGCGCCAGCATCGCCGCGCCGTCACGCAATGGCGAGCCGTAGTCGGAGCGGTAGTAGTCGTACTCGGTCGCCGACTTGGCGAGCTGCAGCGCAGTCTTGAACGTCGTTTCCGAGCGCTGGGTGTCGCCGTAGAGCGCCAGGCTCGCCGCCAGCTGGGCAACGGCCATCGGGCTCGAGAAGGCTTCGAGCTGGGTGTCCGCGTAGTAGCGCAGATCGCCGATCGAGGCCTTCTTGTTGCGGGCCAGCACGTAGAGAGCGTAGGCGATCTCGCTGCCGCGGTCCTGCACGCTCTGGTCGTAGCCGAGCGAGTTCTGCAGATTGCTCAGCGCCTGGTTCATGGCTAGCGCCGGCACGTCGTATTTCTGCTCGCGCGCCCTGGTCAGGAACTCGCTGACATAGGCGTCGAGCCACAGATCACCGGAGCCAGGACCCCAAAGGCCGAAGCTGCCGCTCGAGGACTGGTAGCTCAGGACCTTGTAGATGGCATCCTGGATGCGGCCATGCAGGTCGGGGTCATTTTGCATGCCGATGCCCGATGCCATGTCATTGACATAGAGAAGCGGCATGGCGCGGCTGGTGGTCTGCTCGGCGCAGCCATAGGGGTAGCGGTCGAGCGTCATCAACAGCGATGGCACGTCGAAGGCCGCGGCTTGAGAAACGCCGACGCTGACGGAAGCGCCGTCGAGCAGGCTTGCCGCCAACAGTTCCTTGTCGACGCGCAGCGCGCCGCCATTGCCCTTGAGGTCGACCACGAGGCGCGTGGTGACCGGCAATTGCGCCGGGCGTACCGGCACATAGAGCGTCTGCTCGACCTTGGTGCCATCGGCATGGGCAAGCTTGATGGTGAGCGAGGCATTGCCCGCCGTCTTTGCGATCAACGGCACGGTCAGCGTCTGGCGCTTGCCCTGGGCGAGCGTCAGCTTCTGGGGCAGGGGCTTGTCGCCGGTCGACAGGTCGCCTGTCGTGTCGATCGACAGCGCATAGTCACCGGCCGGGCCGTCGGTGTCGGCCACGTCGAGCCGCATGACGGCGTCGTCGCCAGGCGCCAGGAAGCGCGGCAGGCCGGCGGTGATGACTATGGGATCGCGCACGATGACATCCGACTGGGCATGACCGACCGCATCCTTGGTCCAGGCGACGGCCATGACGCGCACGGTGCCGTTGAACTGCGGGATGTCGAAGTCGATCCGTGCCTTGCCGTCGGCGTCGAGCTCGACCGGGCCGGAGAAGAAGGCAACCAGCTTTTCAGTGGGCGGGCTGCCTTGCGCTTGCATGTTGGCGCCGTCACCGCCGGTCCTGAGCTTGCCGGTGGTGCCCAGAGAGCCGTCGATCAGGCGGCCGTAGATGTCACGGATTTCCATGCCCAGCATGCGCTGGCCGAAGAACCAGTTCTCCGGATCCGGCGCCTTGTAGTTGGTCAGGTTGAGGATGCCGACATCGACGGCGGCAACCATGACATAGGCATTGCTGCCTGGCTGCACGCCGGCCACGGAAACCGGAATCGACAGCTGCTGGCGCGGCATGGTCTTGTCCGGCGGCGTCAAGGTGATGGCGAGCTTCTTCGAGCCCGGATCGACCTTCAGCCATTTCACGCCGATGGCGCGGGCCGGCATGCGCGTTTCCTGCGCATCGCCCGGCCGGAACAGGGTTGCCGTGACATAGGCGCCAGCACCCCAGTCGTCACCGACCGGGATGTCGACGGTGCTGCCGCCGGCCGGCACGGTCGCCGTGATGGTCTTCAACAGCTTGTCGGAACCGATGTTGATCAGGAGTTCGCCGGCAAAATGCGGCGAGATTTTCAGCTTGGCCACTTCGCCGGCGGCATAATTGTCCTTGTCGAGTGCGATTTCCAGGCCGTCGGGCGTTTCGGTGGTGGTCGAGGCGACATACCAGCCGGCGTCGAATTCATAGCTGGTCGCCGGTCCCTCGGGATCCGAGGTCTCGACCTCGAGACGGTACTGGCCCCAATCGACCGGTACGGAGACGGTGGCGTCGCCATCGGCGCCTAGGTCGACCTGGCCGTTGGCGATCGACTTGGTGAAGGTGACCGGCTCGTAGTTCCACGAATTGTTGGAGCGGTACCACTGGTAATTGCGTTCAACCTTGACCAGCGTCCACTGCGCGCCTTTCAGCGCCTCGCGCTTGCCGTCCGGATCGATGGCGATCAGGCTGAACTTCGCGGTGCCACCCTGAGGCACTTCACCATCGGTGAAATCCGGCCGGATGCCGATCATATGGCCTTGCGGGCGGATGCCGATGTTGAGCGAGCGCTCGATGGCACGGCCGCCGGTTTCGCGCATGCGCACCGTCACCTTGCCGTCGATCAGCTTGGTGGTCGAGGGCAATTGGTCGACGGAGACCGGGAAGGTCGCCTTGCCGTCATCGCCAACCACCGGCAGACCGGTGAGCGGCGTGACGGTGGGTTCGGCCGACTGTTCGTCGGCGAGGCCGAAGGCAAAGTTGGGGAAGCGGTCCCAGTCGCGGGACGTCGACAGCGTCAGTTCGCCTTCCAGCGCCAGCCCCGCCGCCGGCGCGCCATAGAGGAAGCGGCCGTCGATGTTGATGTTGGCGGTTTCGCCCTGCGCGATCTCCTGCTTTTCAGCCTTCATGTCGAATTCGATGCGATCCGGCACGAAATCCTCGACCAGGAACATCTGGCTGGCGACCGCCGGCTGCTTGGGATCGGTGTAGATCGACACCGACCAGGTGCCGCGCATGGCGTTGGGTTCGAGCGGCAGGTCGACGGCATGGCCGCCGGCCGAGGCGCCGTCGCTGACGATGCGGCGGTCCTCGACGCCGTCAGGGCGCGAGAAGATGAAGGTCAGCGGCAGGTTCTCGACCGCCTTGGCGGCGCCGTCGCGGGCAAGGGCGGCGACATGGACATCCTCGCCGGCGCGGTAGATGCCGCGTTCGGTCCAGGCATAGACGTCGAGCGCACCGGGCGCCGCGCGGCCGGTGACGCCGCGATCCGACAGGTCGAAACCGGCCTTGGACATGTCGAGGAAGACGAAGTCATTGTCGCCCTGTTTGGCCATCAGTACCGCCGGCACCATGCCGCCGTCGCCGCGGGTCAGGCCGGGATTGAAGACGGCATGGCCGTCGGCATCGGATGTCGCGGTGCCGAGAACCTCGTTGTTTCGGGCAACCAGCGTCAGTTCGGCGCCTGCTATCGGCTTGGCGCTGCCCAGCGAGCGGGTAAAGACATTGAGACCGTCCTGGCCGGTATAGGTCGACAGGCCGATGTCGGAGACGACGAACCACTGCGTGGCCATCGAACCATAGTCGTCGCTCTTGTCGTTGACGGCCTGGGCGGTCAGCACATAGACGCCGGGCTTGCGTTGTGGCAGCGCCTCATCGACCGGGAAGGAAGTGGTGACCTCCTTGTTGAGGTCGTTGGCAATGTCGAGCTGGCCCTGCCAGACCGGCGCGCCCATCTGCTCGGAAATGTTGGAGATGTCGTAGCCGTCGAGCTGGTGCAGGAACTGGTAGCCCGACAGAAGCTGCGCCAACGACCGGTCGCCGACGCGATAGAGCTTCATCTCGGCGGCGTTCATGTTGACGGTGACGACCGGGATGCCGCGGCGCGCGCCGGCCGGCAGCACGAAGCTGTCGCCGGTGAAGCGAGCGGACGGAGCGCGGTCCTGCACATAGATCGACAGCACCACGGGGGCGGCGGTTACTTCGCCTATCGCCGCCGGCAGGCCGGCGCGGAAGGTGACATCGTAGTGCTGGCCGTGTTCGAGGCCTTCGACGCAGATCTGCTTGTCCTTGGCCTCGACGCCCTTTGGCGGGGCGTTGTCGACGGTGACGAACTGCGCGTAGTCGACGCCGGTCTTGACCAGATCCTCGGAAAACTGAGCGCAGATGCGCGGCGCGCTGGTGTCGGCATCGACACTGTGGTCGACGACGCGGAAACCCTTGCGCGCCTTGAGGTCGGCATACTCCGCCTGGACCGCCGGCGAGGCGATCAGCGCAAGACTGGCTTCATAGGCCTGCAGGGCGGGGCGGTAGAGATCGCGCTTGTCGAGGCCGTTGCCGAGCAGCGCCAGCACGTCGGCGCGCGTCTTGGTGGTGCGCAAGAGCTTATAGGCGTTGAAAGCAGCCGACGTGCCGTTCATAGGCAAGGTGGAGACTTCCGCGGTGCTGGCCGTGGGCTGCACGGCCAAGGTTTCGCGCGCCAGGTTGAGCCAGAGTTGGCCATCGTCGGGCATCACAGAGACGGCGGCCTCGTATTTCAGCATGGCCGAGCGATGGTCGCCGGTCTGGACGGCCTGTTCGGCGGCCTTCGTCAGTGCCGCCATGCCCTCGGCCGGCTTGTCATAGGCCGGGCCGAGCAGCTTGTTGCGGTATTGCTGGGCCTGGTCGGCCATCCAGTTGGGGAAGAAGGCGAGTTCCGGCGGCGCGCCGATATCGGGGTCGCCGTCGATGTTGACGACCTTGCCGGCGACCGCGCCGCTGAACGGCTTCATCTGGTTGTAGTCGGATTTGAGAAAGCACCATTTGGCCTTGGTGTTGTAGGTGAAGGCGCGGCAGGCCGGATCGCCAAGGCACGTCGTCTTGCATTGGTCGAGGGTGACATTCTGGTCGGACCTGAGGTCGAAACCGAAATAGTCGGAATTGTCGGTCGTTGCGATTCTGCGCGCTTCGGCCGCTTGCGCGGGGTCGTTCCAGACGAGGGCATTGCCCCATGCAAAGAAGAGAAGCAGAAGAATCGACAGACCACGAGCCGCGCGCATTGCCATAACACCCCTCCAGACAATTGCAGACGTCCGGGCATGTTCAAGCTTCAGCCAGGCTTGTCAACGCGCGGACGCGGCAGGTTCCGCCTGCCAACGGTTTATTTTCCGGCCAAGGACCGGTATGCGGGACAGTAATCTCCATAGGACAGGGGATCACGCATTCTTGCGGAAACGCAGAAGGTGTGAATTCCAAGCCCGTCCTATTTCAGACAATTGGATTGTGGCCCCTTTACGAGCGCTTCAGAACTTCATTCCAATTTTAGTTTTGTGAACTAGGGTGTTTTAATGCCGGCGCATGAAAGGCAGATGTCAGGAAGGATCGCGCCAGGGCGCGTGCTTCCGCGCGCCCTGCTTTTCGCCATGATGTGCTCGACCGCGCTGGTCGCCGAATCAAGATCCGCGGCTGCGTTCGAGCTTTTCGGCATCAAACTGTGGGGTTCCTCCAACGACGAGGACGCCGATATCGTCGATCCGCTGCGCTACGCCGTGACCATCTCCGCCCCCGATGCCGACAAGGATCTCGTCAAGAAGCTCGAAAACGCCTCGGCGCTGAAAAGCGACGAGGATCGGCCGGTCTCGGGCTCGCTTGGGCTGATGGCCAAGGCGCGCAGCGACCGCGAACAGCTTGTCGCCGCGCTTTATGCCGATGCCCGCTACGAAGGCGTGGTCACCATCACCATCGACGGCAAGCCGCTCGACGAATTGCCGCCGGACGCCGAATTCAAGGGCCCGCAGCCCATTCCGGTGGTCGTCAACATCGCCGCCGGCCCCAAATTCACCCTTGGCACGATCAGGCTTGAAGGCGACGCGGCGGGTCTGATGAGCGCCGACTACGGCCTGATCGCGGGCGGCGACGCCGGGTCCGGTGCGGTGCTGAAGGCCGAGGCGCTGATCGTGCGGACGCTGAAGGAGCAGGGCAGGCCACTGGCCACGGTGACCGACCGGCAGATCGTCGCCGACCATGCCACCTCGACGCTCGACGTGACGCTGACCGTTGCCGCCGGACCGGTCGCCGGCTATGGCGCGACCACGGTTGAAGGCACCGAGAAGGTCGACCGCGACTTCACCGAATACATGACCGGGCTGAAGCGCGGCAAGCAGTACTCGCCGCAGGAGATCAGCGACGCGCGCGACAGGCTGCTGGCGCTCGAGGTCTTCAACAGCGTGACGTTCAAGGAAGCCGACAAGCTCGACGCCGACGGCAACATTCCGATCGGCGTCCAGGTCAGCGAGCGCAAACCGCGTTATTTCGGCCTTGGCGGCACCTTCTCCAACACCGAGGGGCTGGGCCTGGAAGGTTATTGGGGGCATCGCAACCTGTTTGGTCGCGCCGAGAAGCTGCGCATCGATGGCGCCATCAGCGGCATCGGCAGCAACGATCTGTCCGAGCTGAACTACAATGCCGGCATCATGTTCGAGAAACCCGGCGTGATCGGCCCGGCGTCGAAATTCTTCGCCGGTATCAAGACGGTGCTCGAACATCCCGACGCCTATGACCATTTCTCGATCAAGGGCAGCACCGGCCTGTCCTACGAACTGACCAAGAAGCAGACGGTGTCGGCCGAGTTCGCGCTCGACTACTCACGCATCCACGATGCCTTCGGCAAGCACAAATACCTGATCGCCAGCATCCCGCTGCAATATGTCTATGACAACAGGGACAATCGGCTGAACCCGACCAGGGGCTTCCGGGTGCTGGCCTATGCCGAGCCGAGCTACGATATTCTGAGCGGTGCCGCCTTCCTCAAGCTCAAGGGCGAGGGATCGGCCTATCAGTCGCTGGATACGGCTTCGAAATTCGTTCTGGCCGAACGCGTCGCGATCGGCTCGATCGTCGGCACCAGCCTGCAGAACGTCCCGGCCGACCGGCGCTTCTATTCCGGCGGTGGCGGCTCGGTGCGCGGTTATGCCTATCAGGGCATCGGCCCCAAGGATTTCACCGGCCAGCCGATCGGCGGCCTGTCCTTCTTCGAAACCTCGGTGGAGATGCGCATCGCCATCACCGACACGATCGGCATCGTGCCGTTCGTCGATGCCGGCACGGTGTCGGAGAAGTCGATTCCCAACTTCTCCGACGTCAAGGTCGGCGCCGGCGTCGGCCTGCGATATGTGACGCCGTTCGGGCCGCTGCGCATCGACGCGGCCGTGCCGCTCAACCGTGACCCCGGCGATCCGCGTTTCGGCATCTATGCCGGCATCGGACAGGCGTTCTAGACATGAAGACGGTCTGGCGTATCCTTCGCATTGTCCTCTACACGCTGCTGATCGTGGTTGCGGGCGCAATCGGTGCGCTTGTCGTGCTGACCAAGACCGAGCGCGGCCGGGACAATCTCGCCGGCATCATTTCGCGGCTCGCCTCGAGCGACGAGCGCAAGGTCACCGTCAGCGGCATCGACGGCATCTGGTCGGGCGACCTCAGCGTCGACCATGTCGTGCTGGAAGACCGCAATGGCGCCTGGCTGGTCGCGCGCAAGGTGGCCGTCGACTGGTCGCCGACGGCGCTGTTGTCGAAAAACTTCAGTGCCGAGCGCATCGCGGCCGAGCGCATCGAACTGGCGCGCCTGCCGGTGGCCGGCACGCAACAACAGCCGGCGCCGAGCGGCACGACGACGCTGCCGGTGTCCATCGACATCAAGCAGATCGACCTGCCGGAAATCGCGCTCGGCGAGCAACTGGCCGGCAGCGGCATCGCCGAGCTTGCGGCCAAGGGGTCGGTCAAGGCCGATGCCGCGCCGCTGGCGGTCGACACGGTGCTCAACGTCACCCGCCATGACGGCAAGCAAGGCAATGTCGATGCCAAAGTCCATTTCGCTCCGGCCGACAACAAGCTCGACCTCGACCTCAAGGCATCGGAGCCGGCCGGCGGCATCATCGCCAACCTGCTCAACCTGCCGGATGCGCCGCCGGTCGATATCGTCGTTTCGGGCACGGGGCCGCTGGCCAACTGGAGCGGTGTCGGCACCTTCCTCGTCGATCATCAGATCGTCACCCAACTCACCGGCCGCCATCAGCTGACCGACAAGGGCCACCACCTCGAAGCCAAGGGTGACGGTGACTTCGCTTCCTTCCTGCCGGAAAACCTGAAGCCGCTGTTTGCCGGCAAGACCAGCTTCGACGTGGCGGGCACCGCCACTTCGGCCGGCGGTCTCAGTGTCGACCGGGCCAATATCGAGAGCGACGCCGTGCACGGCACCGCGACCGGCATCGTCGATCCCGCCGGGGCCAGCGATCTCGCGGTCGAACTCGCCGCCAAGGGGCCGCCCGTGGTGGTCAGCGTCGGCAGCAAGGCGCAACCGATTACACTGGCGATCAAGAATGCCACCGCCAGGGCGTTTGGCGACGGCAAGGCGCCGATCGTCGACATCGGCGCCTCCTTCGTTTCGATCGTCGTCGGCGGCACGCGGCTGGACGATCTGGCGGCGCAGGTACATTCCGACGGTTTCGACATCCAGAACCGCGCCGGGCCGGTCACGGTCAGGCTGGAGGCGGGCGGCTTGAAAACCGACGTCGCGACCCTGGCACCGTTGATCACCGGGAAGGTCAATGTCGACCTGGCCGGGTCGGTCAGCAAGGACGCCATTGCCATCGATCAGGGCACATTGCGCTCCGATGCGGTCAACGCGTCGCTGACGGCCACGGTGGCGCTCGCCGATCTGTCGATGCAGCTCAAGATGAATGCCGATGCGGTGGCGACAGCCTTCCCGCCTCAGATCGCCTCGGTGCTCGGCGGACGCGTGAAGTTCTCGGCCGCCGCGACGCGCGATCCGCAAGGGGCGTTCGCCGCCAATTCGATCTCGCTCACGTCCGGTTCGCTCAGCGCCAGCGGTACCGCCAGCATGCAAGGCACCGACATCCAGGCCGATATAAAGGGCAAACTGGGCGACGTTTCGGTGCTGTCGCCGACGGTCGGCGTTCCGGTCGCTGGCGGCGTTGGTTTCGCGCTGTCGGCAAGTGGCGCCCTGACAGCGCCGGATTTCACCGTCTCCGCCGACAGCGACAGCCTGACCGCCTCCGGCCGCACGGTGAAGACGATCAAGCTGACGGCGAGCGGCAAGGCCGACATAGCAAACCCCTCCGCCGATATCTCGCTGACCGGTGCCGTCAACGACCAGCCGCTCGACGTCAAGGCGTCACTGATGACGAGCGAGGGCAAGCGTTCGATCAACGGCTTCCTGGTTTCGCTGGGCGACAACAAGGTCTCGGGCGACCTGGCGCTCGATGACAAGTTCATGCCCTTGGGCACACTGACGCTCGCCGCGCCGGCAATCGACCAACTGGCGGCACTCGCCGGCCAGGCGGTGACCGGCGACATCAACGGCACCATCGACTTCGCCAAGGCGGGCGACGTGCCGTCCGTGGCGATCGACGCGAAGAGCACGTCGATCGCGCGAGGCGAGGTGACGGCCAAGGCGATCACCGTCAACGCGCTGGTCGCCAACTATCTCAAGGCGCCGGCGATCTCGGGTACGATCAAGGCCGACGCGGTGACTTCGGGAACCACCGAAATCAGCGGTATCGGCGTCGACCTGAAGCGCGACGCCGACTGGACCAATTTCACTGGCGGCGCGACGATAGCGGGCATCCCGGCGACCGCGGCAGGACGGGTCAAGATCGCCCAGGGCACGACGACCGTCGAGGTCGCCTCGGGCGAGGCCACGGTGCGCGGCATCAAGGCGGCGATCGCCCAGGCCTCTGCGCTGACCATCGCCAATGGCACGGCCAGCATCGAAAGGCTGGCGCTCGATATCGGTGGCGGCTCGGTGACGCTGTCGGGCAGCGCCGGCCAGACGCTCGATCTCACAACGCAATTCTCCGCGCTGCCGGCCGCCCTTGCCAATGATTTTGCGCCCGGGCTCGATACCGTGGGTACGCTCGGCGGTACAGCGCAGGTGACCGGAACGCCGGCTGCTCCAGAGGTCCACTTCGACGCGCAGCTTACCGGCGTCGAGACCAGCCAGACCCGCCAGGCCGGGCTCGGACCGCTCGCTGTCGATGCAGCGGGCGCCTACACCATGGCCGGCGGCGTCGCCCTCGATCATGCCACGCTTTCCGGCGACAAGATTTCCGGCACGGCCTCCGGCACCATCAATCCGAACGGCGCCAGCGATTTTGCGCTTGATCTCACTTCATCCGGCCCCAGCCTGCCGCTGACGGTCGGCAGCACCGAAAGCCCGGTCAGGATCGAGGTCCGGTCCTTGTCGGCGAAAGTGGCGGGGGAAAGCACGAAAGCCCGCCTCGACGTGTCCGCGATCGTCCCTTCGATCGCCACCAGCCCGGCGAAGGTGGACAGTCTTGTGCTGGCGCTGCACTCGGACGGTTTCGATCTCAAGAACCGCGCCGGACCGGTTTCCGGCACGGTGTCGGTGGACAAGGTCGGGCTCGACAATCCCACAATCGCACCGCTGATCGCCGGCAAGATCACGGCCGCCCTCAGTGCCCGGCTGACATCGGATGCCGTCGCCATCGACAGCGGTTCGCTCAAGAGCGATGCACTCAACAGCCAGGTCGCCGGCCAGGTATCGCTGCGTGACGGCGCCATCGACCTCAAGCTGAATGCGGATGCCCCGTCATCGGCCTTGCCCGCTGCGGCGCGCGGCATGCTTGGCGAACGTGCGCAAATCAGCGCCACGCTGAAACGCGACCCCAACGGCAGCATAAACATCGATGCGTTGAAGCTGACCTCTGGCGCGCTCACCGCCGGCGGGCAGGCGAGCCTTGCCGACAACAAGGTGGCGGCCGACATCAAGGGCGCGCTGAGCGATATCTCGCTGCTGTCGAAGGATGCCAGGGGCGCCATCGCCTTCGGGCTGAGCGCCCAGGGGCCGGCCACCGCACCCGACCTGTCGCTGACCGTCGATAGCGACAGGCTGTCGGTGGCGGCGCGCGAGATCACCGGGCTGAGGCTCACGGCCACCGGCAAGGCGGATGCCGCCAATCCGGCGGCGAACGTGCAGTTGACCGGCAATGTCGCGGGTCAGGCCCTGCAAGGCAGTGCGGTGCTGGCGACCGCGGACGGCAAGAGCGCCATCAACGGCCTGCTCCTGTCGCTGGGCAAGAACAAGATTTCCGGCGACCTGGCGCTGGACGACAAGTTCGTCCCTGAAGGCACTATCACGCTCGACCTGCCCGATATCGGCTCGCTCGCCGCGCTGGCGCTGGAAAAGGCGGAAGGCGATGTGCGGGGCACAATCGCCTTCTCGAAGAACGGCGCAGCGCCCCAGGTCGCCGTCAAGGCGACGACCGCCTCGATCACGCGCGGCGATCTCCAGGCGAAAGCCGTTTCCATCGATGCGCTGATCGCCAACTATCTCGCCGCTCCGGTGATCTCGGGCAAGATTCGCGCTGACACCGTCACCTCGGGCGGCACCGTCATCAGCGGCATCGATGTCGATTTGAAGCGCGACGGCGACTGGACCGGCTTTTCCGGCGGCGCCACGGTGAAGGGCATTCCGGCCAAGGCCGCCGGCCGGGTGAAAGTGGCGAATGGCACGACGACCATCGAACTCGCTTCGGGCCAGGCGACCGTCCAGGGCATCAAGGCGGCCATCGCCCAGGCCTCGACGGTCAGTATCGCCAATGGCACGACGACGCTGGACCGGCTGGTGCTCAACCTCGGCGGCGGCACGGCAACGGTGACCGGCAAGGTTGGGCAGGCGCTCGACATCAACGCGGCGCTGGCGCGGGTGCCGATGTCGCTCGCCAACAGTTTCTCGCCCGGGCTCGATGCCGCCGGGTCGATTTCGGGCACGGTCAAGGTGACCGGTGCCCCAGCCAGCCCGGCTGTCGCCTTCAACATCGACGCGGCCGGCGTGCAGACGTCGCAGACCCGCGGCGCGGGTGTTGGTGCGGTGAGCGTTTCCTCGTCCGGCACCTTTGCCGGCAACAAGCTGACCTTCAATGCCAATGTCAGCGACGGCGCCGGGCTTGGCCTCAAGGGTGGCGGCACGGTGACGACGGCGGGCACGCCGGCGCTGGCGCTCGATTTCAATGGCAGCGTGCCGTTCGGCATCCTCAGCCAGAAGCTTGCAGCGCAAGGCCTGTCGCTGACCGGAACGGCCAATGTCAAAGTCCAGGTGCGCGGCCCGGCGACGTCGCCTGTCATCGGCGGCAGCGTCAGCACCTCCGGCGCGCGGCTGGTCGATGCGCGCTCGGGCCTTGCCGTCAACGATATCGCGGCCGACGTCTCGATCGGCGGCGGCGTCGCCAGGATCAACCGGCTGACCGGATCGCTGTCGACGCGTGGCAGCCTTTCGGCCAGCGGCACGGTCGGCATCAATCCGGCGCAGGGCTTCCCGGCCGACCTGTCGATCAAACTCACCGACGGCCGCTACACGGACGGGCGCGTGGTGACCGCCAATCTGGGCGGCGACCTGACGATCAAGGGGCCGCTCGTTTCCGCTCCGGCCATTGCCGGCACCGTCAACCTCGCCAAGACCGTCATCACGGTTCCCGACAAATTGCCGGGCTCACTCTCGGCGCTCGACGTCAAGCACAAGAACGCGCCCGGCACGGTGCGGGCGCAGGACAAGGCGCTGCGGCCGGCGACGACCAGCGGCAAGAGCGGCGGCAGCGGCCTCGCGCTGGACGTCACCGTCAACGCGCCGAACCAGATCTTCATCCAGGGCAGGGGCGTCGATGCCGAACTCGGCGGCTCGCTCAAGCTCACCGGCCCGGCCTCGTCGCCGCAAGCGATCGGCACCTTCACCCTGCAGCGCGGGCGGCTTTCGATCCTCGGCAAACGGCTGACCTTCACCGAAGGCACGGTCGGCTTTTCCGGCTCGCTGGTGCCCTATCTCAACCTGACCGCGACAACGACCACGACCGGCGCGACCGTCACCATCGTGGTGTCGGGCGAGGCAACCAATCCGAAATTCACCTTCTCCTCGGTGCCGGCGCTGCCCGAGGACGAGGTGCTGGCGCAACTGATCTTCGGTCGCTCGATGTCGAACCTGTCGCCGCTGCAGATCGCGCAGCTGGCTGAAGCGGCGGGGCAACTGGCCGGCGTCGGCGGCTCGACGTCATTGCTTGAAAACCTGCGCAGCGCCATTGGCGTCGACGATCTCGACGTCACCACCGACGACAAGGGCGGTACCGCTGTCTCCGCCGGCAAGTACCTGAACGACCGCACCTATGTGACGATCCAGAAGGGCGACAAGCCGGGTTCGGGCAAGGCGACCATCGACCTCAATGTCGGGCGCGGCGTCAAATTGCGCGGCGAGGCGACGGACGCCGGCGAAGCCAAGGGCGGCATCTTCTACGAGAAGGAATACTGAGGGTCTGGCCCTTCACCGTGGCCAGGACTGGCGCTGTCGGAAGCGATGCAAATGTCTCAGTCTAATCGCCCGCAGAGATTTTGGCGGAATCTGGGCGCACTAGCAATTTTGCGTCAAGACTGTCGCTATCGCGCGTACCGCTCTCTTTTCAAAGTTGCACATTCGCTAACATGTTCCCAATCCAAGCCGTCTTTGACATCATGGCCTGGATGCGGAATGTTAATCGGCGGAAAGCCAACAATGGGAGTTAGTCATGACAATCTATAAGAGTAATGGCGACAGCGTTCCGGATCACATCCTGGCCATGGCCAAAGAAGCCAAGGCAGGAACGGTGGATCGCCGCGAATTCCTGGCGCTTGCCAGCGTCTTCGGCGCGTCGACGGCCATGGCTTACGGCCTGCTCGGCCTTGCCGCTCCGACCCCGGCAAGGGCCGAGGACGTGCAGGGCAAGAAGGGCGGCGTGCTGAAAGTCGCCATGTCGGTCAAGGATCCCAAGGATCCGCGCACCGCCGACTGGTCTGAGATTTCCAACGCGGAACGCCAGGCGCTCGAGCCGCTGGTGAAATACACGAAGGAATACACCTTCGCGCCATATCTGCTGGCGAGCTGGGATATCAATGACGACGCCACCGAATACACGCTGCATGTGCGGCCTGGTGTCGAGTGGAACAACGGCGACAAGTTCACCGCCGACGACGTGATCTACAACTTCACCCGCTGGGCCGACAAGTCGGCGGAAGGCAACTCGATGCCGGGACGCCTTGGCAGTCTCGTCGACGACACGACCAAGAAGCTGCGCGAAGGTTCGGTCGTCAAGGTCGACGACATGACGGTCAAGCTCAAGCTGACCAAGCCCGATATCGCCATCATCCCGAACCTGTGCGATTATCCCGGCCTCATCGTGCACAAGACCTTCGACGAAAAGGGCGCGAACTTCAAGAACTGCCCGATCGGCACCGGCCCGTTCGAACTCGTTTCCTACGATGTCGGCCAGAAGGTCGTCTACAAGCGCCGCACGACCGGCAAGTGGTGGCAGGGCGAGGCCTTCCTCGATGGCGTCGAGTTCATCGACTATGGCACGGATCCGGCTGCTACGGTTTCGGCGTTCGAGTCGGGCGAAGTGCAGACCAACCATGAGACGACCGCCGACTACGTCAAGATTATCTCGGACGTCGGCGCGCCGGCTTCGGAAGTGGTGACGGCGGCGACCGTGGTCTCGCGCTTCAACGTCAATGCCAAGCCGTACGGCGACCAGAAGGTGCGCCAGGCGATGTGCCTGGCCGTCGACAATTCGGTGGTGCTCCAGCTCGGCTACGGCAATGCCGGCACGCCGGCGGAAAACCACCATGTCGCACCGATCCATCCGGAATACGTCGAGCTGCCCAAGATCCCGCGCGACATGGCCAAGGCCAAGCAGATGCTGACCGAAGCCGGCGTGATCGATTTCGAGCACGAGCTGATCAGCAACGACGAGGACTACCACAAGAACACCACGGACGCGATCGCGGCCCAGCTGCGCGAGGCCGGCATCAAGGTGAAGCGCACCGTGCTGCCGAGCTCGACCTTCTGGAACGACTGGACGAAGTATCCGTTCTCGGAAACCAACTGGAACATGCGTCCGCTTGGCATCCAGGTCATCGCCATCGCCTACCGCTCGGGCGAAGCCTGGAACGAGACGGCCTATGCCAATCCGGACTTCGACAAGAAGGTCAACGAGGCGCTCGGGATCGCCGATGCGGAGAAGCGCAAGGTGGTGATGAAGGAAATCGAGACGATGCTGCAGGAATCCGGCATCATCATCCAGCCTTACTGGCGCAAACTCTACATCAACATCAAGCCCGAGGTGAAGAACCACTCGATGCACCCCACCTACGAGCACGATTTCGGCAAGGTCTGGCTCGATCAGGCGTGACCCACAGCTTGACGAATGCGAAGGGCGCACCGCCCCTCGCATTCGCGGGATCGCCGCCGTTGCATTCGTGCAGCGGCGGCGTGACGTTGCAAGGTTTTCGAAACAGGGTTGACCATATCTGACCCCAACCCGGCCGGCAGGGGGGCACAATGTTCTCATTCATAATCAGACGCGTCGGTACGATTCTGCTCACGATGCTGTGCCTGACGCTGGTCGTCTTCTTCCTCGTCAATCTCGAACCCAATCTGAAGAAGCTGGCGATCAGCCAGACCGAAATGCACACATCGGCCGAGCAACTCGAAAGCTGGCTGGTCAATCACGGTTATCGCCAGAACTTCTTCGTCCGCTACGGCCAGTGGCTGGGCGTGCTGCCCAAGCAGCCGATCACGGACCCGGCGACCGGCAAGACGACGCAGCGTTTCTCCTTCTGCAACGACCCGGCCGTGCCGACATTCTCGGGCGTGATCGAGGGCGATTTCGGCTGTTCGACCAAATTCAAGACCACGGTCGCGGCCAAGCTGTTTCCGGCGCTCGGGGCCACCGGCATCCTGATGTTCTGGGTGCTGGTCGTGATGGTGCCGGTCTCGCTGCTGATCGGGATTCTCGCCGGCATGCGCGAGGGTTCGCGCACCGATCGGGTGCTTTCGGTCGCCTCGATCGCCTCGACGGCAACGCCTGAATATGTGTCGGGCGTCATCTTCACCGTCATCTTCGCCTCGTGGCTCGGCTGGCTGAACGGTTCGGCGGCATCGGCGAGCCAGGGCATCACCTTCTATAATTTCACGCTGCCGGTGATCACGTTGGCGATCTACGGCATCGGCTACATCGCGCGCATGACGCGCGCCTCCATGGTCGAGGTGATGACGCAGCAATATATCCGCACCGCCCGGCTCAAGGGCCTGTCGTTCGGCAACGTGGTGGTCAAGCATGCGCTGCGCAACGCACTGATCGCGCCCTTCACCGTCATCATGCTGCAGTTTCCCTGGCTGCTCACCGGCGTCGTCATCGTCGAGGTGATGTTCCGCTACCAGGGCTTCGGCTACACGCTGGTCGAGGCCGCCGGCAACAACGACATCGATCTTTTGCTCGGCTGTTCGCTGGTCTCGGTGTTCATCGTCCTGATCACGCAGCTCATTTCCGATGTCGGCTACGCGTTCCTCAATCCGCGCATCCGGGTTCAGTAGGGAGAAGGCGCATGCAAGCTCAATATATCGGCGCCTCCACCATCATCCTCGAAGTGCTCTGGCGCTTCTGGCCGGTCTGGGTCGCGCTCGTCATCGTCATGGGGGCGAGCTTCCTCTACAAGAAGAAGCTGGCCCTTTACGGCCAGCTGTTCGATAGCGGCGTCGGCATCGCGGGTGTCTTCATCTGCTTGTTCTGGCTGTTCACGGCGATCTTCGCCTCGACCATCTCGCCTTTCGATCCGCTCGGCCAAATCCCGATCATGAAGGACACTTTGCCCGGCGCCATCGAACCGCAGTCAGGTCTCGTCTATCTGTTCGGCGGCGACAAGCTGGCGCGCGACGTGTTCTCGCGCATGGTCTATGGCAGCCAGATCGTCCTGATCATCGCACCCGCGGCGACCGGGTTCGCGCTGATGGTCGGCATCACGCTCGGGCTGCCGGCCGGCTATTACGGCGGCAAGATCGATTCCATCCTGTCGTTCCTGGCCAACCTCGTGCTGGCTTTCCCGGTGATCCTGCTGTTCTACCTGCTGGTGACGCCGGGTATCATGGACACGCCGATCCCCTATGCGCTGGCCGGCGTCTTCTTCCTGTTTCCGATCATCTTCTTCAGCGTGCTGTTCTGGACACGTTACAAGAACCGGCCGGACCGGATCTACATCCTGCTCGGGCTGACGCTCATCATAGGCGGCTGGATCTATCTCGGCCTTGTCTTCGACCGGGATCCGCTGAAGATCGTCCATATCGATCCCAACCAGCTCAACATCTTCGTGGCTGTGGTGTTCGCCTCCAGTCCCGGCGTGTTCCGCATCGTGCGCGGCCTGGTGATGGACATCAAGACGCGCGACTATGTGGCGGCGGCGCAGACGCGCGGTGAATCGCCCTGGTACATCATGCTGTGGGAAATCCTGCCCAATGCGCGCGGACCACTGATCGTCGATGCCTGCCTGCGCATCGGCTACACCACGATCCTGCTCGGCACGCTGGGGTATTTTGGCCTCGGTCTTGCACCCGAGAGCCCGGACTGGGGCACGGCGATCAAGGATGCCAGCCGGCTGCTGCGCTCCTTTATCCACCCGGCGCTGCCGCCGACGATCGCGCTGATGAGCTTCGTGCTGGGGCTCAACCTGCTCGCCGATTCCCTGCGCGAGCAATCGATGAAGGATTGACGGTGGGATCCCAGATCCCACTTGGCTAAGAACTAGGATTGGAGCGACCCATGAACGAGGCAGTTCGAAATCCGGCTAATCCGACCAACGGGCCGATCATCGAGATCGAGAACCTGTCGATCTCCTTCTTCACCCGCAAGGGCGAGATACCGGCCGTCATGGATTTTTCCTGCACGGTCATGCCGGGAGAGGCGATGGGCATCGTCGGTGAATCCGGCTGCGGCAAGTCGACCGTGTCGCTCGGCATCATGCGCGACCTTTCCAACATCGGGAAGATCGTCGGCGGCAAGATCAAGTTCCAGGGCAAGGACATGGGCGAGCTCTCCGACGAGGAGCTGCGCGCCATCCGCGGCAACAAGATCGCCATGATCTACCAGGAGCCGATGGCGAGCCTCAATCCGGCGATGAAGGTCGGCCAGCAGCTGATGGAAGTGCCGCTGATCCACGACAAGGTGTCGAAGGAAGAGGCCTATAAGCGCGCGCTGGAAATGGTGCGCTCGGTCAAGCTTCCCGATCCCGAGCGCATGATGCGTTCCTATCCGCACCAGCTCTCGGGCGGCCAGCAGCAGCGCATCGTCATCGCCATGGCGCTGCTGTCGAAGCCGGCGCTGCTTTTGCTCGACGAGCCGACCACGGCGCTCGACGTGACGGTGGAAGCGGGCATCGTCGATCTGGTCAAGGGGCTGGGCGAGAAGTTCGGCACCTCGATGATCTTCGTGTCGCACAATCTTGGCCTGATCCTTGAAACCTGCGACCGCATCACGGTGATGTATTCGGGCGAGGCGGTGGAGACCGGCAAGATCAAGGACGTGTTCGACCGGATGCGCCATCCCTATACGCAAGGGCTGTTCCGCTCGATCCCGCTGCCGGGCGCGGACAAGAATTCGCGGCCGCTGATCTCGATCCCGGGACAATTGCCGCTACCGCATGAGCGGCCGAAGGGCTGCAATTTCGGCCCGCGCTGCCACCATTTCGTCGAGGGCGTCTGCAACGCGGCCGAAATCCCGATGGTCGAGGTCGCGGGCCACGAAGGCCATTTCTCGCGCTGCGTGCGCTTCAACGAGATCGACTGGGAAGCCCTGCCGCCCGGCGCCAAGAAGGTCAACGAGCGCGTCGTGCCCGGCGCGCCGGTGCTCAAGATCGAGGATCTCCGGAAATACTACAAGGTCGGCGGCAGCGAGGTGTTCGGCTCGAGCGAGGGCCGTGTCGTCAAGGCCAACGAGACGATCTCGTTCATGGCGCGCGAGTCCGAGACCGTCGCCATCGTCGGCGAGTCCGGCTGCGGAAAGTCGACGCTGGCCAAGGTGCTGCTCGGGCTGGAGACGGCGAGTTCCGGCAGCGTGACGCTGGGCAACAAGGAAATCCAGTCGACCGGCATCGAGAGCCGCAGCGTCGACACCGTGTCCTCGATCCAGATGGTGTTCCAGAACCCATTCGATACACTGAACCCCAGCCATTCGGTCGGTTCGCAGATCATCCGCACGCTCGAGAAATTCAATGTCGGCAAGACGGTCGCCGACCGGCGCAAGCGCATGCTGGAACTGCTCGATCTGGTGAAGCTGCCGCGTGCCTTCGAGACGCGCAAGCCGCGCCAGCTTTCGGGCGGCCAGAAGCAGCGCATCGGCGTGGCGCGTGCCTTTGCCGGCGACGCCAAGGTGGTGGTGGCGGACGAGCCGGTGTCGGCGCTCGACGTGTCGGTGCAGGCGGCGGTGACCGAACTCCTGATGGACATCCAGCGCAAGAACAAGACCACGATGCTGTTCATCAGCCACGATCTTTCCGTGGTGCGCTACATCGCCGACCGCGTCGTCGTCATGTATCTGGGCTATATCGTCGAGCAAGGCACGACCGACCAGATCTTCGCGCCGCCCTATCACCCCTATACCGAGGCGCTGCTGTCGGCGATCCCGATCGCCGACACAAGCGTGATCAAGAAGCACATCGTGCTCGAAGGCGACATCCCGTCGGCGATGAACCCGCCATCCGGCTGCCCGTTCCAGACACGCTGCGGCTACAAGAAGCTGGTGCCGGACAATCTGTGCGAAACCAAGGTGCCGCCGGTCAAGAATTTGGGCGACGGCCATATGAGCCTGTGCTGGCTTTCCGACGATGTGCTGGCGACGATGGAGCCGGTGATCAAGTTCGACAAGGAACATGCCGCCCACGAAGGCGTGCCGGACGACGCGCCGCATGGCGAGGGTCCTGGATTTGCCGGCACGCCGCCGAAGCGTCCGCGCGGCAAGAAGCCGAGCTGACCAGCACAGGGGCAATATCGCTTGCTGGTGCATTGCTCCGCAGCTTCGTCATATCTCATATGTGTCAAGGGACGACAGGCGACGTTCCCTTGAATATCTCCGTCCACTGCCTTATGTGATGCGTGATGTTTGATGCGCGGCAAGGAGACGTATTGTGAGAACGACGCTTGCAATCGATGACGATGTCCTCCTTGCAGCCAAGGCCATAGCGCGGCAGCAGGATCGCAGCATTGGCGAGGTCATTTCCGATCTGGCTCGCCACTCGCTGCGCAGGCCGCAGGCTGGCGGCGAACGCAACGGTATCCCCTTACTTTCGTCGCGGTCCGACGGCCCGATAGTCGATCTCGAAATGGTCAATGCGCTTCGCGACGAACTGCCGTGACCTTCCTGTTCGACGTCAATGTCTTGATTGCCTTGATCGATCCGGCTCATGTCGCGCATGAAGATGCCCATCGGTGGTTCCAATCCACAGGGCATTTGTCATGGGCTACATGTCCCATTACCGAAAATGGTGTCATCAGGATTTTGAGCAACCCGAAATATCCCAATTCTCCTGGTTCGCCCGCTGTCGTTGCGCAGATTGTCGGCAAGTTGCATGCCCTTTCAGGACACCAGTTCTGGTCGGATGACATCAGTCTCGTCGGTTCCAGCGACATTGATGCAGCCAGGATCCTAACCTCGGCGCAAGTAACGGATAGTTATTTGCTGGGGCTCGCCAAGGCGCGCGGCGGCAAATTGGCGACGTTTGACCGAAAGCTGTCGACGGCGGCGGTAAGGGGAGGAAAGCCGATCCTCCATCTGATCCCGAGCGAATGAATCGCTGAGGTCTATCGCGACCCCAGGGCAATCTCGCTTTTCCGTAGCGGCAGCTGATTTCACTTGGCCGTGAAATGCCCCGGCAAAGTCAATTGCCGCATTGCTGCAACTGAACGGCGTAATCGCGGGCCATTTTCTCGGTTGCCCGGGCATAGCCCTGGACGCCGGCATCGCCACGGTTGCCGCGGCCATAGGCCGTCCAGCCGAGATAATAGGCGAGATAGAGATTGTAGGTGTCGTTGCGAGCGACGCCGAACGTGTCGGCGGTCTTGGAATGGTACCAGCCGACGAAATCGACGGCGTCGGCGAATTTCGTCCGCCGTGCCGCCCAGTTGCCGGTCTCGCTCTGATATTGCGACCAGGTGCCGTCCAGCGCCTGCGAGAAGCCGGTGGCGGACGAGACGTGCTTCCACGGGATGAAGCCGAGCAGCTTGGTGCGTGGTGGCCGGGCGTTGCTCTTGAAGCCGGATTCCTTGCGCACCGTCGCCATCAGCACGGGCACGGGTACGCCGTATTTCTGCTGCGTGCGCTCGGCCGCCGACTGCCAATTGTCGAACCACCCGTCATTCTGGTCGAAGACGGCGCAGACATTGTTGATGCGGCTGGGCGCCGTCGCGCAGGCCGAAAGCGCCAGCAGCACGCCAATCGCTACAATTTTACTAAAACTCGACCTACGCATCGGCAGACCAATAAGCCGAAATCATAAAGGGAATCTTGCTGCCCGTGTTAACCGCTCGTCGGCGCGTGCGCTTCAGAAAATGCCATATTGAAAATCCGACTTGTTCTGTCGCTTTTTCTAAATCCCTATTGCAGGAATGCCGCCTTGGCTAAAATCACGCCCGCAAACGGCGTATTTCTGACAGCTTGGCCGGTTTGCCGAGGCTTTGATGCCGGCATGAACGAACCAAGACGCAAACGCGGCGCCGAGCGCACTAGCAACCGGGGGCCGGCGCCCATTCCACAGCTGCCGCTCAGGCGCGTCGCCAATCCCTATCCGCCGATGGCCTTGCTGTCTCCAGACCAGATCGAGGCGATCCACCAAGCCTCGATGCATATACTGGAAAATTTCGGCATCGAGGTGATGAGCCCGCGGGCGCTGGCGCTTTTCGAGAAAGCCGGCGCCAGGGTCGACCACGCCTCGGCCAATGTCCGCATCGATCGCGGCATGGTCGACGAAGCGCTGAAGACGACGCGGTCCAACTACGAACTGACACCGCGCAACCCGGCCAACACCATCCATCTCGGCGGCAATACCATCAATTTCACACTCGTCGCGGGGCCGCCCAATGTGCATGACATGGAGCGTGGCCGCCGGGCGGGCAATCTTCGCGACTATGCGGATCTCACACGGCTGGCGCAGCATTTCAACTGTGTCCACATGCTCGGCAACCAGGTCTGCGCGCCGGTCGAGCTGCCGGCGAATTCGCGTCATCTCGACACTTATTTCACAAACCTGACCCTGACCGACAAGAGTTTCCATGTCTCGGCGATCGGCCGGGGCAGGGCGCTGGACGGCATCGAGATGATGGCAATCGCGCGCGGGCTGACGCTGGACCAGATGGCTGACGACCCGGGCATCGCCACCATCATCTCGGTCAATTCGCCGCGGCGCTTCGACGAGATGATGGCCGAGGGGCTGATGACGATGGCCGAGTTCGGCCAGTCGGTGGCGGTGACGCCGTTCACGTTGATGGGGGCGATGAGCCCGGTGACGCTGGCCGGCGCGCTGGCGCAGCAGAATGCCGAGGCGCTGTTCGGTGTCGTCCTGACGCAGCTCGTGCGTCCCGGCGCACCGGTCATGTATGGCGCCTTCACCTCCAATGTCGACATGAAGTCGGGTGCGCCGGCCTTCGGCACGCCGGAGAACACCAAGGCCAACATCGCCTCGGGACAGTTGGCGCGGCGCTATGGGCTGCCCTACCGCACAACCCCGGGCTCGGCCTCCAACGCCGCCGACGCGCAGGGCGCCTACGAGACGCTGATGGCGCTATGGGGCGCGGTGCTCGGCCACGGCAATCTCGTCTACCACGCCGCCGGCTGGCAGGAGGGCGGGCTGACGGCGTCGTTCGAAAAGTTCATCATCGACGTCGAGATGATCCAGCACATGATGGAGTTCCTGCGCCCGATCGTGGTCGACGAGGCCGAGCTTGCCATCGAGGCGCTGGGCGCGGTGCCGACCGGCGGCCATTTCTTCGGCGAGCCGCATACGCTGGAGCGCTATGCGACGGCCTTCTACCAGCCGATGCTATCCAACTGGCAGAATTTCGAAGCCTGGCAGGAGGCCGGCGGGCTCGACGCCACCGCGCGTGCGACGCGGCTGTGGAAGAAGGCGCTGGAAGATTATGTCGAGCCGGCGATGGATATCGCCGTGCGCGAGGCGCTGGAGGCCTATGTGGCCAGGCGCAAGGAAGCGATCGGGCAGGGCGAGCCGTGATTTTGTCAACATCGGCGCGCGGCGCTGCCTTTTCGATTCACTTTGTCTCTTCAATCTATTGAAATTACGAGAAAACCCATGAAATCGCATGCAAAGGTCGTGGTCATTGGCGGTGGCGTCGTCGGCTGCTCGGTGTTGTTCCATCTTGCCCGCCACGGCTGGACCGATGTGGTGCTGCTTGAGCGCGACGAACTGACTTCGGGCTCGACCTGGCATGCGGCGGGCGGCATGCACACCATCAATGGCGATCCCAACGTCGCCAAGCTGCAGAAATACACGATCAACCTCTACAAGGAGATCGAGGAGCTTTCCGGCCAGGCGACCGGCGTGCACCTGACCGGCGGTGTGCTTCTGGCGGCGACCGAGGCGCGGCTCGACTGGCTGCGCGGCGTCGTTGCCAAGGGCCGCTATCTCGGCATCGATCTCGAGGAAATCTCGCCGAACGAGGCGGCCGACCTGATGCCGCTGCTCGACCCCAAGCAGTTCGTCGGCGCCGTCCGCAACAAGGAGGATGGCCACCTCGACCCCTCGGGCGTCACCCACGCCTATGCCAAGGCGGCGCGCAAGCTGGGCGCCGAGGTCGAGCGCTTCACCAAAGTCGAGGACATCGTGCGGCGGCCCGACGGGATGTGGCGCGTCATCACCAACAAGGGCGAGGTGGTGACCGAGCATGTGGTCAATGCCGGTGGCCTGTGGGCGCGCGAGGTCGGCCGCATGGTCGGGCTGGAGCTGCCGGTGCTGGCCATGGAGCACATGTACCTGATCACCGAGGACATGCCGGAGGTCGCCGCATGGAACCAGAAAACCGGCACCGAAATCATCCATGCAGTGGATTTCGACGGCGAGCTCTATCTGCGCCAGGAGCGCGGCGGCATGCTGATGGGCACCTACGAGAAGGCCAACAAGCCGTGGTCCGAATACCAGACGCCGTGGAACTTCGGCCACGAACTGCTGGAACCGGATATCGATCGCATCGCGCCGTCGCTGGAAGTCGGCTTCCGGCATTTCCCGGCCTTCCAGAACACCGGTATCAAGCAGATCATCAACGGCCCCTTCACCTTCGCGCCGGACGGCAACCCGCTGGTCGGGCCGGTGCGCGGCCTGCCCGGCTTCTGGGTCGCCTGCGGTGTCATGGCCGGCTTCTCACAGGGCGGTGGTGTCGGCCTGGCGCTGTCGAACTGGATGATCGAGGGCGATCCCGGCGCCGACATCTGGGCGATGGATGTCGCGCGCTACGGCGACTGGGCGACGATGGCCTACACCAACGCCAAGGTGCGCGAAAACTATTCCAGGCGCTTCTCGATCCGCTTCCCCAATGAGGAACTGCCGGCCGGGCGGCCGCTGAAGACGACGCCGGTCTACGACCTTCTGTCGGCCAAGGGCGCGCAGTTTGGCGTTGCCTACGGGCTGGAGGTGCCGCTGTGGTATGCGCCTGAAGGCGTCAAGGACGAGTTCTCCTGGCGGCGTTCCAGCGATTTTACCCATGTTGCCGGCGAGGTCGCTGCGGTTCGTGACGGCGTTGGCCTGTCGGAGATTTCGAGCTTCGCCAAATACACGGTGACCGGCGAGGGGGCGGCCGCATGGCTCGACCGCATGCTTGCCTGCAAACTGCCCAAACCCGGCCGCATGACGCTGGCGCCGATGCTGAAGCAAGACGGCAGGGTGATCGGCGATTTCACGCTGGCCAATCTGGGCGGCGATGGCTGGTTCCTTGCCGGTTCCGGCATTGCCGAGCAGTATCACATGCGATGGTTCGAGGCGCATCTGCCCGGGAATGGTTCGGTTCGCATCGAGGCGCAGGGAGCGAAACTCACCGGCCTTGCGATTGCCGGGCCGAAGGCGAGGGATGTGCTGGCCAAGGTCAGCCGCGCCGACGTGTCCAACACGGCGTTTCCGTTCATGGCCGTCGCAAAAATGGATATCGGCATGGCGCCGTGCCTGGTCGGTCGCGTCAGCTACACCGGCGATCTCGGCTACGAGATCTGGGTGGCGCCGGAATACCAGCGTGCCGCATTCAACGCGTTGATGGCGGCCGGCGAGGAATTCGATATCGGCCTGTTCGGCTCGCGGGCGCTGAACGCCCTGCGGCTGGAGAAGAATTACGGCTCATGGGGGCGCGAATACCGGCCGATCTACGGACCGCTGGAAGCCGGGCTCGACCGCTTCGTCGCCTACGGCAAGGAGGCGGACTTCATCGGCAAGGCGGCGGCGCTGGCCGAGCGCAAGCAAGGCGGCAAGTTGCGGCTGCGCGCCTTCGTCGTCGATGCCGACGACGCCGACGTCATCGGCGACGAGCCGATCTGGTTCGGCGGTGCCGTGCGCGGCTGGGTGACGTCGGGCGGCTATGCGCATCACTCGAAAAAGTCGGTCGCCATCGGCTATGTGCCGAAGGAGATCGCCGAGGAGAGTGACGGCTTCGAGATCGAGCTGTTGGGCAAGCGCCACGCTGCGCGCATGCAGGCCACGCCGCTGTTCGATGCGAATTTCGAGCGGATGCGGGGGTGAAATCCACCCCCTTGTCGCGCATCAAGCGTTTCGGCGATTGTCCAACGCGAACGCGCCGGGGCCGGCAAAGAACAGATAAAGGAAGATGAAGCAGAAGGAGATCGCCGCATCGCCGCCGTTGTTGACCGGGAAGAAATCGCGCGGCATGTGCGCCATGAAATAGGCGATCGCCATCTCGCCGGCCAGGAGGAAGGCAACGGGCCGAGTGAACAGGCCGAGTGCCAGCAGGATGCCGCCGGCGAATTCGAGGATGGCGGCGGTCGTGGACAGCCCGGAAAGGGCGTGGGGATCGGCGCTGACTGGGAAGTTGAACAGTTTCTGGCTGCCATGCTCGATGAACTGCAGGGCGGTCATGATGCGCAACACGCCGAGCGCCTGCGGCTGGTATCTGGAGAGGCTTTCGAAAAGCTTCATGATGACTCCATTTTTCAGTCCGCTTGGCCATAGATTATCAGCCGGCGATGAACCATTCACTTCCCATGGCACGCCATCAACAATGGGTGACTGGTAATGTTCCCCAGTTTGATCCTTCATATTGTTCCCGCAAGGGTTGCATTCCTATCGCCATGGTTGTATTAGCGTGAACAGTCTAAAAATGAGGGTTCCCTTTGCCATGAAAAAAGTCGTCGTCGGCCTCTTCGCTCTCCTTGCAGGAACCAGCTTCGCCATGGCCGAGGACGCCGGCTGCGAGGCCTTCAAATGGCCGGTGACGCGGGAACAGGCACTGTTTGCCGCGCCACCAGCGACACCCTCAGGGGCGGCCCTGGCAGTCGGCGCCGCGGCTGACCTGGGGCTGGTGCCAGTCGAGAAGGCCGGCTTTACGCTGCCGCCCGAACGTGCCCCGGCACAAGGCACGTTCGGCGCTGTCGCCAGCGTGGAGGTGCCGCCGGACGGGGTCATACAGATAAGCCTGTCGGGCGAGGCCTGGGTCGATGTCATTCAGGACGGCCACGCCATCAAGTCGGCTGGCTACAGTGGCGTGAAAACCTGCCCCACCATCCGCAAGAGCGTGCGCTTCAAGCTTACGCCCGGTCCGGCCACCGTGCAGTTCAGCGGAGCGAAAAAGGCTGAGTTGAAGGTTGCAGTGCTGACGCCGGAGTGACCTTACGAAAGGTCGTTCAACAATAGCAGGAGTCTGCGGGACAGTGCCCCCTCTGTCCTGCAGGACAGAGGGGGTAACAAGGGGGTGCTAGCCTTCAGAAGTTGGCAAGTTTCCGTATGCAGCGCTTACCGCACCGGCGCCATCAGCGCGAAATGCGCGCCTTGCGGATCCTGGCATTGCACGATCCAGCTGCCGCCGGGGACCTCCATCGGCCCCATCAGGATCTTGCCGCCATTATCTGTGACGCGTTTGGCCGCCGCGTCGATGCCGGTGACGTTGAAATAGAACTGCCAGACCGGCACCGGGATCTGCTGCGGCTTGTTCATGATACCGCCGCCGGATTCGGGGCCGGCCGTAAAGGTCTGATAGGTGCCCATCGGACCCATGTCGAAGTCGCCGGCATTGGCCCAGCCGAACTGGTCGGAATAGAAATCGAACGCGGCCTTCCAGTCGCTGGTGTAGAGCTCGTGCCAGCCGATATGGCCCGGCGTGCTGGCCGGCACGACAGGCTGGTCGGGGCCGTTCGGCTGCAGGAACATGAAGGTCGCGCCCTGCGGGTCGGCAACGACGGCAAAGCGGCCGACGCCTGGAATGTCGGCGGGCTGGCGATGAACGGAGCCGCCGGCTTTCTCCAGCGATGCCGTGGAGGCGTCGACATCCTTTGTATGGATATAGCCGAGCCAAGCCGGCGGCATGCCCATCTTGGCCGCATCCTCGGGCAGCGTCATCAGGCCGCCGACGCCACGCTCACCGACATTCATGACGATGTAGCGCGGCATGCCGGGAGCCGCGTCGAAGGGCTGCGCCGTCCAGCCGACAACGTTGGTATAGAATGCCTCGGCCGCATCGAGGTCTGATGTCATCAACTCGTACCAGAAGAAGGGCATCGGGGATTTGGGCATTTCGGGTCTCCTCACCTTTGGGTCGATCGTCGTCCGATCCATCCTAGGACGATCTTCACGACGGAAATCCGACACCCGCCCGAACAACAATGTCTATAGATGCCAGGCGTTCCCCGGTTGCGCATCCGGCGGTTTTCGATTTCTGTGCGGTGATGAGGGGGTGTCGTCCATGCGCCTTATGTCGCTTACGCCCGAGCTTGTCGCGCTGTGCCATCGGGAAGAGGCCGATCCGGGCCCCGATCCGAGCTGGACCGAGATGAACGACGGTGACTTCCGGACCCTTGCCTTGCGGCTCTCCGACGAAGCCGACGAGGGACCACTGTGGGTGTTCGCCTATGGGTCGCTGATCTGGAAACCGGAATTCGAATCCGTCGAACAACGGCTCGCCACGGCCTATGGCTGGCACCGCTCGTTCTGTCTCGACATGGTGCGTTGGCGCGGCAGCGCCGCGCAACCGGGATTGATGATGGCGCTCGAACGGGGTGGACGCTGCAACGGCGTGATCTACCGTCTGCCGGAGGGCGAAAAACCAGCGCAGATCGAAAGGCTGCTGCGGCGCGAAATCAGCGACCACGAGAGCATCGACACGGTCCGATGGCTGCCCGTGCATACGGTGCAAGGTGCGCTGCGGGCGCTCGGCTTCTGGGTCGGCGTGAAGGGCAGGGGTACGTCGCTGAGCCAGCCGCTGGACAGGGTGGCAAGCGTGCTGGCCAGGGCCTGCGGGCATATCGGCTCGGGCGCCGAATATCTCTACAATACCGTCAGCCATCTCGAAGCGTTCGGCATTCATGATCGCAATCTGTGGCGATTGCAGGAACTGGTCGCTGACGAGATCCGGACCATCCATGCTCGGGCCCTCGATCCAGTTCACTCGGCCATCCCGCAAGAGCAATTGCTCAAAGTCATAACATGAGTAAAAAAATCATATTATTACTCAGTCTTTTCAGCGTCTTGCGCCGAAAATTGACCAATTGATAAAAAAATAAAACGTGCTAGCCTTCCCCAAAACGAAAATATGGGGAACTGACGATGCCAGAAGGCCAGTTCAAAGAGGGTATTGCCGGCGGCCGGCTTCAGGCCGACCAGTATGCGGACAATTTTTCCGACCTGCATCCACCGCTCGATCACCACGAGGCGCTGGTCGAATCCGATCGCTGCTATTTCTGCTACGACGCGCCGTGCATGAACGCGTGTCCGACCTCGATCGACATCCCGCTGTTCATCCGCCAGATCTCGACCGGCAATCCGATAGGCTCGGCCAAGACCATCTTCGACCAGAACATTTTGGGCGGCATGTGCGCCCGCGTCTGCCCGACCGAGACGCTGTGCGAAGAGGTCTGCGTGCGCGAGGTGGCGGAGGGCAAACCGGTGCAGATCGGCCGCCTGCAGCGCTACGCCACCGATGTCGCGATGGCCGAGAACAAGCAGTTCTATCCGCGCCCCACGCCGACGGGCAAGACGATTGCCGTGGTCGGCGCCGGGCCTGCCGGCCTCGCCGCCGCGCACCGGCTCGCCCGTCACGGCCATGACGTGACCATCCTGGAGGCACGACCGAAGGCCGGCGGCCTCAACGAATACGGCATCGCCGCCTACAAGAGTGTCGACAATTTCGCCCAGGCCGAAGTCGACTATGTCACTTCGATCGGCGGCATCGACATCCAGAACGGCAAGGCGCTCGGCCGCGACTATCAGCTCTCCGACCTGATCCGCAACTACGACGCCGTGTTCCTCGGCATGGGGTTGGGCGGCGTCAATGCGCTACGCGCCGATGGCGAGGACGCCGACGGCGTCACCAATGCGGTGGAATTCATCTCCGAACTGCGCCAGGCCAGCGACCTCTCGAGCCTGCCGGTCGGCCGGCGCGTGGTCGTCATCGGCGGCGGCATGACGGCGATCGATGCCGCCGTACAGTCGAAGCTGCTCGGCGCCGAGGAGGTGACGATCTGCTACCGGCGCGGCCAGGAGCATATGAACGCCTCCGAGTTCGAGCAGGATCTGGCCGCCGCCAACGGCGTCACCATCCGCCACTGGCTGCAGCCGAAGCGGGTGGTTGCCAATGGCGGCAAGGTCAGTGCCATCGAACTCGAATACACCGCCATGAACGGCGACAAGCTTGCCGGCACCGGCGAGACGCTGACGCTCGTTGCCGACCAGGTATTCAAGGCGATCGGCCAGAGCTTTGTCCCGACCGCTCTCAACGGCAGCGGCGCATCGATCGAGCTCGAAGCCGGCCGCATCAAGGTCGATGCGGAAGGGCGGACCTCGCTGGCCAAGGTCTGGGCAGGCGGCGACTGCATTTTTGGCGGCGACGACCTGACCGTCTCGGCCGTGGCGCAAGGCCGCGATGCGGCGGAGAGCATCAACAGGAACCTGACGCAGGGATAGGGGTCATGGCCACAGTGGAACCGGGCATCGCCCGTCACTACGAGATATCTGGCCTGGAGCAGCGCATCCTTGCCGCGCTCGCCGATATGGGCGTGGACGTCGCCCATCTGAGCGTCAGCGATCTCGAAGCGATCGATGAATTTCACATCGGTGGCGTGGCAGCCACCAGGGAACTCGTCGATCAGATGGGTTTGAAGCCGGCTGGCAGGCTTCTTGACATCGGATCGGGTATAGGCGGTCCGGCCCGCTTTGTCGCCAACAGTGCCGACGCCGATGTCACCGGCATCGACTTGACGCAGAGCTATGTCGACGTCGCGACCGGCCTGTCGAAGCGCACGGGAATGGCGGACAGGACGCATTTCGTCCAGGGCAGCGCACTGGACATGCCGTTCGGCAATGCCAGTTTCGACGCGGCAATGATCCTGCATGTCGGCATGAACCTTCCCGACAAGGCGAAGCTGATGAGCGAGGCCGCACGTGTGTTGCGGCCGGGTGGTGTCTTTGCCGTCTACGATGTGATGCGGCTCAAGCCCGGCGCACTGACGTTTCCGCTGCCATGGGCATCGGACGAAACCATGTCCTTTGTCGCCACGCCCGACGACTATCGATCGGCCGCCACCACCGCGGGCTTCTCGGTGACGTCGGAACGGCCACGCGGCGCCTTTGCCGTCGAATTCTTTGCCACGATGCGCGCACGGATGGCTGCCGCTCAGGCCGACGGCACAAAGCCGCCGCCTGGTGTTGGCCTGATCATGGGCGGGGATGCCCGCACCAAGATCGCCAATATCACCGCCGCGCTTGAAGGTGGCATTCTTGCACCCGTGGAAATGCACCTTCGTCTCGGTTGAAAGGGACCTTGTCATGGCTGACATCCGCAACAATTTCGTCGGCATCAAATCGCCCAATCCGTTCTGGCTGGCCTCGGCGCCGCCGACCGACAAGGCCTACAATGTCATCCGCGCCTTCAAGGCCGGCTGGGGCGGCGTGGTGTGGAAGACGCTGGGCGAGGAAGGGCCGCCTGTCGTCAACGTCAACGGCCCGCGCTATGGCGCGATCTGGGGTGCCGACCGCCGCCTGCTCGGCCTCAACAACATCGAGTTGATCACCGACCGCGACCTGCAGGTCAATCTGCGCGAGATCAAGCAGGTCAAGAAGGACTGGCCCGACCGCGCCATCGTCGTCTCGCTGATGGTGCCCTGCGTCGAGGAGAGCTGGAAGGCGATCCTGCCGGTGGTCGAGGAGACGGAAGCCGACGGCATCGAGCTCAATTTCGGCTGTCCGCACGGCATGTCGGAACGCGGCATGGGCGCGGCCGTCGGCCAGGTGCCGGAATATATCGAAATGGTTGTGCGCTGGTGCAAGCAGAACACGCGCATGCCGGTCATCACCAAGCTGACGCCCAACATCACCGATGTGCGCAAGCCGGCGAGGGCCGCACTTGCCGGCGGTACCGACGCGGTGTCGCTGATCAACACCATCAATTCGATCACCGGTGTCGATCTCGACAGTTTCGCGCCGCAACCGACCATTGACGGCAAGGGTTCGCATGGCGGCTATTGCGGCCCGGCGGTGAAGCCGATCGCCATGAACATGGTGGCCGAGATCGCGCGCGATACCGAAACGCGCGGTCTGCCGATCTCCGGCATTGGCGGCATCACCACCTGGCGCGATGCGGCGGAATTCATGGCGCTCGGCGCCGGCAATGTGCAGGTCTGCACGGCGGCGATGACCTACGGCTTCAAGATCGTGCAGGAGATGATCGCCGGTCTCGAAAACTGGATGGACGAGAAGGGCCACGCCACGCTCGACGACATCGTCGGCCGTGCCACGCCCAACGTCACCGACTGGCAGTACCTCAACCTCAACTATGTCGCCAAGGCGCGTATCGACCAGGACGCCTGCATCAAATGCGGCCGCTGCCACATCGCCTGCGAGGACACCTCGCACCAGGCGATCACCAGCATGGTCGACGGCGTCAGGCACTTTGAAGTAATCGAGGCCGAGTGCGTCGGCTGCAATCTGTGCGTCAATGTCTGCCCGGTCGACAGTTGCATCACCATGGAGCCGTTGGCCGCCGGCGCTCTGGACCAGCGCACCGGCAAGCCGGTGTCGCCGGTCTACGCCAACTGGACCACGCACCCGAACAATCCGATGGCCAAGGTGGCGGCGGAGTAGGGGCTGCCTTCGCAGAATTTGGGTCTCTCGCCCCGATCGACGTCTAGGTCATGCACACATCTTCTGTGACTGGCGTGATTGATCGGCCGGAGGCTTGGGTTGCCACGTGGTTCCCCCAATCCGTCGCTGCTTCGCAGCGCCACCTTTCCCCCCTCCGGAGGGAAAGGAAGGGAGCGGTTCCGGACGAGCGTTGACGGCAAAAAGCCTGGCGCCTTTCCTCTACCGCGTCGATCGGGGGAGAAGTGGCTCGGCGAAGCCGAGACGGAGTGGGGGTCGACCCGCTCAGCACGCTATCGCGAAAGATCAGCTGCCCGGAAATGTGTGCATGCCGTAGTGCAAAGCAAGGTGCGAGGAACGCAAGTCCTGTGAAGCTTCGTGACGATATGAAACTCGCACTTCCCTATTGCAGATAAATTTTATCCACGATATAAGGTATCCATGAATAGGAGATCGGCACCATGAAGCTGGGCGAGGGCGTTGAAGCCGCCATCCACTGCGCGGCCACGCTGGCCAGCGTCGAGGGCAACAGCACCATGCCGGGCGCAGCGCTCGCGGAGTCCTTCGGGCTGTCGCCGAGCTATCTCCTGAAGCATCTCAACATGTTGACGGCGGCGCGCATCCTGGAATCGGTGCCGGGCCCGGCGGGCGGTTACCGGCTGGCGCGGCTGGCCGAGCGCATCACGCTGCTCGACATCGTGCTGGCCATCGAAGGACGCGAGCCGGCGTTTCGGTGTGGCGAGATCCGCCGCAACGGCCCGGTCAAGCTCGATGCCTCGGCCTACGTCAAGCCCTGCGGCATCAACGCCGCGATGCTGAAGGCCGAGCGCGCCTATCGAGCAGCACTCGCCGAAACGAGGCTGTCCGACATCGTGGCCACTTACCAGGCGGAAGGCGATCCGAGATCGCTCGCCGCGAGTTGCGCCTTCGTCGAGCGCCACCAGCGGCCGCAGAAATCCGATCCCAATTCCCAACCACGTGAAAGGACAAGACAATGAAACAGAGGCTGCAATTTTTCGCCAAGGCGCCCGAGATCATGAAGGCGGTGTCGGCGCTCAACAAGGCGGTCGACGAATGTGGACTCGAGGTGAGCCTGCTGCACCTGATCAAGCTCAGGGCCTCGCAGATCAACGGTTGCTCCTATTGCGTCGAGATGCACAGCCGCGAGGCGAGGCGCGACGGCGAGACCGAGCAGCGGCTCTATCTGGTCGCGGCCTGGAAGGAATCGCCGCTGTTTTCCGAGCGCGAACGCGCCGCCTTGGCTTGGACCGAGGCAACGACCCTGATCTCCAACAATGGCGTTTCGGACGAACTCTATGCGAGCACGCTCGCGCATTTCTCGGAAGAGGAACTGGTCAAGCTGTCGGTTGCGATCGGCATGATCAACACCTGGAACCGGCTTTGCATCCCGTTCCATGCCATTCATCCGATGCCGGCTGCCAAAGCAGCCTGACCGTCCGGTTTAGCAATGGAGCGCCGTCCGAGAGGGCGGCGCTCCAACTGTTTTCAAAGGGGAGAGTCTGATGCCGATCGATTTGCCTTCGACCTTGTTGTTCCTCGGCCGCCTGTTGCTCGGCGGCGCTTTTGTCCTCGCCGGCCTGCGCAACATCCAGAACGCGGCCTTCCTCACAGGGCTCATGGCCGCGCGCGGTGTGCCGCGGGCGCGGTTGGCGCTGTGGGCCGGCATCGTCCTGCAGATCATCGCCGGCGCGCTGGTGATGGCGGGTCTGTGGACCGCGCTTGCCTGCGCGGTGCTCTTGCTGTTCCTGGTCGCCGCCACGCCGATGTTCCACGATTTCTGGGATCACCAGGGTCCGGACCGCGCGGCGCGCATCAACGGCTTCGTCGGCAATGTCGCGCTGGGCGGCGGTTTTCTGACGCTGATCGCGCAGTCGCTCTGAAGGCCGAAGCTAGGCCGCGAACCGCAGGCCGCCATCGCAGGTCAGCACCTGGCCGGTCATGAAGCCGTTGGAGACGAGGAAGGCTATCGCCGAGGCAACGTCGTCGGCGCGGCCGATCCTGCCGACCGGCGTCTTGCCGGCATATTCAGCAAAGACCGCCTGCCGCTGCTCGTCCGGCAGAAAATCCCACCAGGGCGTGTCGATGACGCCCGGCGCCACGACATTGACGCGCAGCGGCTTCAGCTCGACGGCCAGGATCGGTGTCACGGTCAGCAACATGCCGTTGACGGCACCGATGCCGGCAACGCCGGGCATGGTGGTCTGGGCTGATACCGCCGATATGAAGGTCACCGATCCGGATTTGTTGAGTGTCGGCAATGCCGCCTGCAGGCAGGACAGTTGCGGCCGCACCTTCTCCTCGACGCCGCTGCCGATGTCGGCGAGATCGAGGGTGTGGAACGGGCCAAGGCCCTTGCCACCGCTTGCCGCCAGAACAAGATGGTCGAACGGGCCGAGGCGCTCGAAGAACTGGCGGACCTCGTCCGGCTTTGAAGCATCGAATGCTGCCTTGTTGGCGGCGCCGCCAAGGCTCTTCCAGGCGCCGTTGAGCTTATCCTGGTTGCGCCCGGTGATGGTCACCTTCATGCCCGGGCCTAGCAGTTTTCGCGCCGTCGCCAGGCCGATGCCGGACGAACCGCCGATGATGACTGTGTGTTCAGTTCCGTCGGTCATGAATGCTGTTCCTTCGATTTTGTGGAAGCCTGGCCGACAAGGTCGAGGCTGAGGCTTCGCAATTGTTGTCGTGCTCCGGCGTCGTAGGCCTGGGCGTCGGCGCGCGCTTCTCGTAGGCCATCGAAATAGAGGCCGCTGCGGCCTTCGAGTGCTGGCGACGTGGCGAGATTGACGATGGCGTCGGCACCGGTCTCGACCGAATTCCATGGCGTGACCCCGGCCTGCCGGACCATGGTGGTGTTCATGTAGCTCGCCGGATGCAGGGCGTTGACGGTGACCCCGGTGCCTTTCAGCTGCTCGGCCAGATCGACGGTGAACAGGATCTGCGCCAGCTTGCTCTGGCAGTAGGCGCGCACGCCGCTATAGCCATGGGTCAGCATGACATCGCCGAAGTCGATCGCCTGTTGGCCGGCGGAGGCGACATTGACGATGCGCGCTGGAGCACTCGCCTTCAGTAGTGGCAGAAGCTCCGAGGTCAGCAGGAAGCCGGCGAGATAATTGACCGCGAAACGCAGTTCATGGCCGTCGCCGCTGATCTGCCGTTTGGCGCCGGCCGTTCCAACGCCGGCATTGTTGATGAGGATGTCGAGCCGGCCTGTCTTTTCACGTACGGCCTCGGCGAGGTGGCGAACCTGCGCCAGCGAGGCGAGGTCGGCGGCGAAGAACTCGGCCTTGCCGCCGGCGGCTTCGATATCGGCGACCGTTGCCTTGCCGCGCGCAGCATCGCGGCCGTGTACCAGGATGCGGGCGCCGGCCCCGCCCAGCCTTTGCGCGACGACGCGGCCAACGCCGTCGGTCGAGCCGGTGATGAGGATAGTCTTGTCTTTCAGATCCATGTTTGGCAGGTCCATGTTTGGAGCCTCCTGTCTGCTGCTCCCGCCGCAAGATGGGACATCGGGCCGATCTCAAACAGTTCAAACTTTATCCTGGTATCGGTACTGCTATAATAGACGCATGGATGCTCCCTCACATTCCGCTGAAGACAGCCGCCGGCGCGAGCTTGGCGCCTTCCTGCGCTCGCGCCGAGAAAGGCTGACGCCGTCGGCAACGGGCATCGCCACGGGCCTCAGGCGTCGCACGCCGGGCCTGCGTCGCGAGGAGGTGGCGATGATCGCCGGCGTCGGCACGACCTGGTACACCTGGCTGGAACAGGGCAGGGACGTCAGGCCCTCGGTCGAGGTGCTGACCGCGCTGAGCGAGGCGTTGCGCCTCGACGCCATCGAGAAGCGCCATCTGTTCATCCTTGCCGGCCGCCAACAGCCGGAGCGCCGCGTGGCCGCACCGGAAAAGGTCGATGGCGCCTTGCTGCACATGCTGCAGAGCCTTGTCCTGCAACCCGCCTATGTCGTCGGCCGGCGCTGGGACGTGCTTGCCTGGAACCCGGCGGCCGTTGCGGTGTTCGGCGATTATGGCCTGCTTGAGGGAGATGCCCGCAACATCGTCCATATGGTCTTCACAAATCCACACCACCGCCGCTTGCTGGTCGACTGGGAGGAGCTTGCCCGCGTGGTGCTCGCATCGTTTCGCGCCGAAAGCGCCAAATATGTCGGCGACCCGGACTTCGACCGGCTGATCGCGCTGATGATGCGATCGAGCCCGGAGTTCCGCGACTGGTGGCCCCGGCGGGACGTGGCCCGAAGGCTGGCTGGCCTGAAGCACGTCCGGCACCCCACGGCCGGCGCGATGGCCTTCGAGCATATGAGCCTGTCGATCGACGATGGTTCCGACATGCGGCTGGTCGTCTACACGCCGCTCGCCGAGCAGAACTCGATCGCCAAGCTGCAAACATTGCTGGACGCGCTGCCGGCCAAGCGGCGCAGCGCCTAAGCGATCGCGGAAGGCCGAAGTCAGGCCTTCGGCTTCAGCCCTTCGAGGAACAACTGCTCCAGGAACCTCGCCGCATCCTCGAAGCGGCCGTCGCCGCCACGGTTCGGGCCGAGCACGGCGCGGACCTGGACGTCGAAATCGGCGTAATGCTGCGTGGTTGCCCAGATCGAGAAGATCAGGTGCCAGGGATCGGTCCTGGCGATCTTGCCGGCGCGCATCCAGCCCTTGATGACGGCGGCCTTCTCGTCGACCAGCGTCTTCAGCTCGCCGGCCAGCAGCGGCATGATGCGCGGCGCGCCTTGCAGGATCTCGTTGGCGAACAGCCGGCTCTCGCGCGGAAAATCGCGCGCCATTTCCAGCTTGCGCCTGATGTAGCTCCTGAGTTCCGTCATCGGATCGCCGATGTCGTCGAGTTCCCTGAGCGGCGCCAGCCATGTGTCGAGCAGGCGCTGCATCAACGTCTCGTGAATGTCTTCCTTGCGGCGGAAATAATAGAGCAGGTTGGGCTTCGACATGCCCGCGGCTTCGGCGATCTGGTCGATGGTCGAGCCACGGAAACCGTTGGTGGAGAACACCTCGAGGGCTGCTTCGAGGATCAGTTCGCGCTTTTCCTGCTGTATGCGGGTGCGGCGAGGGGCTTCCGTGCCGGTGTTCACCGTTGCAACACCTCGTGTTCAGGATCATCTGGACCAATTCTCTGGACCAGTTTTTCCCCAGGCTGTGGAACGCACTTCAGGAGCCGCATTTCCGCTAGTAATCCCTTGACCGCCGACAGGGCGGTGCTAACGTTTGTCCAATCGGTCAAAAATTTGCGTAGCACGAAAGCGCGGCAAAGACCAAGCGTTGGACGCACCGAAACAGGTTACAAGGGGAAGTCTTGGTCATGTCCAACCGGCTGAAAGTCACGCCGAACGATCTCAGCGCATTCTGGATGCCGTTCACGGCAAACCGGCAGTTCAAGCAGGCGCCACGCATGTTCGTGTCCGCCAAGGACATGCACTACACGACCAGCGATGGCCGCAAGGTGCTGGACGGCACCGCGGGCCTGTGGTGCGTCAATGCCGGCCACTGCCGGCCGAAGATCACCGAGGCGATCCAGCACCAGGCCGCCGAGCTCGATTACGCGCCGGCCTTCCAGATGGGCCATCCCATCGTGTTCGAACTGGCCAACCGGCTCGTCGACATCGCGCCCAAGGGCATGGATCATGTGTTCTTCACCAATTCCGGTTCGGAATCGGTCGAGACCGCGCTGAAAATGGCGATCGCCTATCACCGGGTGAAGGGCGAGGGCTCGCGCACCCGCCTGATCGGCCGCGAGCGCGGCTATCACGGCGTCAATTTCGGCGGCATCTCGGTCGGCGGCATCGTCACCAACCGCAAGATGTTCGGCACGCTGCTCGGCGGCGTCGACCACATGCCGCACACCCACCTGCCGGAGAAGAACGCCTTCTCGAAGGGTGTGCCGGAATATGGCGCGGAGCTCGCCAACGAACTGGAGCGCATCGTTACGCTGCATGACGCCTCGACCATCGCCGCCGTCATCGTCGAGCCGGTTGCCGGTTCCACCGGCGTCATCCTGCCGCCCAAGGGTTATCTCGAGAAGCTTCGCGAAATCTGCACCAAGCACGGCATCCTGTTGATCTTCGACGAGGTCATCACCGGTTTCGGGCGTCTCGGCGCACCGTTCGCCGCCGATTATTTCGGCGTCACACCCGACATCATGACCACCGCCAAGGGTGTCTCCAACGGCGTCATCCCGATGGGCGCGGTGTTCGTGAAGAAGGAAATCCACGACGCCTTCATGACCGGCCCCGAGCACATGATCGAGTTCTTCCACGGCTACACCTATTCGGGCAATCCGGTCGCCTGCGCCGCCGCACTCGGCACGCTCGACACCTACAAGGAAGAGGGGCTGCTGACCCGCGGCGAGGAACTGGCGCCCTATTGGGAAGACGCGCTGCATTCGCTGAAGGGCGAGCCGCATGTCATCGACATCAGGAATATCGGCCTGATCGGCGCGATCGAACTGGCGCCGATCGCCGGCAGCCCGACCAAGCGGGCCTTCTCGGCCTTCGTCAAGGCGTTCGAGCGCGGCGCGCTGATCCGCACCACCGGCGATATCATCGCACTGTCGCCGCCGCTGATCATCACCAAGGGCCAGATCAACGAACTGATCGACCATGTGCGCGAAGTGCTGAGGTCGATAGATTAACTGTTTCCATCGGCCGGGCTCGACATGGGCGTCGACGAGATGGGCACGATGTTTGCCCGCCGCGAAGGCACGGACCCCAGCCTGCCGCCGGTCTATGTCGGCAGCCATCTCGACACGCAGCCGACCGGTGGCAAGTATGATGGCGTGCTCGGCGTCCTCGGCGGCCTGGAGATCGTGCGTTCGCTCAACGATCTCGGCATCAAGACCAAACATCCGATCGTCGTCACCAACTGGACCAACGAGGAAGGCGCGCGCTTTGCCCCGGCGATGATGGCATCCGGCGTGTTCGCCGGCGTGCTCGACCAGGCCGACGTCTACGAGCATACCGACAAGAACGGCAAGAAATTCGGCGAGGAGCTGGAGCGCATCGGCTGGAAGGGTTCGGAGAAGGTCGGCGACCGCAAGATTCACGCCTTTTTCGAATTGCATATCGAGCAAGGCCCGATCCTCGAGGACGAAGATATCGACATCGGCGTCGTCACCCACGGCCAGGGGCTGAAATGGCTGCAGGTGACGCTCACCGGCAAGGAAGCCCATACCGGCTCGACGCCGATGCCCAAGCGCCGCAATGCCGGGCTCGGCATGGCCCGGGTGATCGAACTGGTGCACGAGATCGCCATGGACTACCAGCCCGACGCCGTCGGCGCGGTCGGCCATATGGAAGTCTATCCCAACTCGCGCAACATCATCGCCGGACGCACCGTCTTCACCATCGATATCCGCTCGCCGGAGAAGGAAGTGCTCGACGCCATGGATGGCCGTATCCGCGAAGGCATCGAGACGATCTGCGATGCACTCGACATCCAGTACAAGATCGAACAGGTCGGCCATTTCGATCCGGTGACCTTCGATGCCGGCTGCGTCAAGGCGATCCGCGATGCCGCCGAACGGCTTGGCTACACGCACCGCAACATCGTTTCCGGCGCTGGCCACGACGCCTGCTGGATCAACCGCGTCGCTCCGACCGCCATGGTGATGTGCCCCTGCGTTGATGGGTTGAGCCACAACGAGGCCGAGGAGATCACCAAGGAATGGGCGAGCGCTGGCGCCGACGTGCTGTTCCATGCGGTGGTGGAGACGGCTGTCATCGTGGAGTGAATTCAAAGATTTACCTTCCAAACGCCGCTCGCAAAGAAGCGCGAAGAGAACAAGGGAACAAGAAAATGACCAAAGTCATCAAGAACGGCACCGTCGTCACCGCCGACCGCACATGGAAGGCCGACGTGCTGTTCAGCCACGGCAAGATCGTCGCCATCGGCTCGGATCTGCATGGCGACCACGAGTATGACGCCACCGGCTGTTACATCATGCCGGGCGGCATCGATCCGCACACCCATCTCGAAATGCCGTTCATGGGCACCTATTCGGCCGACGATTTCGAATCCGGCACGCGGGCCGCCCTTGCCGGCGGGACGACGATGGTGGTCGATTTCTGCCTGCCGGCGCCGCAGCAATCGCTGCTCGAAGCCCTGCAGATGTGGGACAACAAGACCTCCAAGGCTGCCTGCGACTACTCCTTCCACATGGCCATCACCTGGTGGGGCAAACAGGTGTTCGACGAGATGGCAACCGTCGTCGACAAGGGCATCACCTCGTTCAAGCACTTCATGGCCTACAAGGGCGCGCTGATGGTGGATGACGACGAGATGTATGCGTCGTTCCAGCGCTGCGCCGACCTTGGCGCGCTGCCGCTGGTGCACGCCGAGAATGGCGACGTGGTCGCGGCCCTTTCGCAGAAGCTGCTGGCAGCCGGCAATAACGGTCCCGAGGGCCACGCCTATTCGCGTCCACCGGAAGTGGAAGGCGAGGCGACCAACCGTGCCATCATGATCGCGGACATGGCGGGCGTGCCGCTCTACGTCGTGCATGTCTCCTGCGAGCAGAGCCATGAGGCGATCCGCCGGGCGCGCCAGAAGGGCATGCGGGTGTTCGGTGAGCCGCTGATCCAGCATTTGACGCTGGACGAGAGCGAGTATTTCAACAAGGACTGGGACCATGCGGCGCGCCGCGTGATGAGCCCGCCCTTCCGTAACAAACTGCACCAGGATTCGCTGTGGGCCGGTCTGCAGGCAGGCTCACTGCAAGTGGTGGCGACCGACCATTGCGCTTTCACCACCAAGCAGAAACGCAACGGCGTCGGCGATTTCACCAAGATTCCCAACGGCACCGGCGGCCTCGAGGATCGCATGCCTGTGCTGTGGACCAAGGGCGTCAACACCGGGCGGCTGACAATGAACGAGTTCGTCGCGGTGACCTCGACCAACATCGCCAAGATACTCAACATGTACCCGAAGAAGGGCGCCATCGTCGAAGGCGCGGATGCCGACATCATCGTCTGGGATCCGAAACGCAAAAAGACGATTTCGTCGAAGAAGCAGCAGTCCGTCATCGACTATAACGTGTTCGAAGGCGTCGAGGTGACCGGCCTGCCGCGCTTCGTGTTCTCGCGCGGCGAACTGTCGATCGAGGAAGCCGAGGTCAAGGCCAAGCCCGGCCACGGCCAATTCGTCGGACGAGAGCCCAACGCGGCGGTGAACCGGGCGCTGTCGACGTGGAAGGACATCACCGCGCCGCGTAAAGTGGAACGGTCAGGCATCCCGGCGACGGGGGTCTGAGCTTGGCGCGTTCGGCCGCGCTGCTCTCGGTGGTCTTGGCGGCTGTTGCCGGTGGTCCGGCAAATGCGGCCGGCGTGCTGCCCGGTTCCTGGGGCAACGATGTCGGCTGCGCCGGCGTGAGGGCCGGCTACCAGGACAGTGATGCCTATATCCTGCTGACCGCGGAAGGCATCGAGACCTATGGCAGTGGTTGCCGGTTCGACCAGCAATTGACGTCGGCGCTGGGTACGCAATCGCTGCGTTCGACCTGTTCCGCCGAGGGCGAGGCGGGAACGACGGTCGAAACCATCCTGGTCACCAACAAGGGAGAGGCTGGTTTCTTCGTCACCATTCCCGGCCTGGAAGAACTGGGGCCGCTGCAATCATGTTCTTGACGTTGGGCAATGGGGGAATGAGCATGCGTGGTTATGGTCTGTCTGTTGCGATGATTGCCGTTCTGGCTGCTGGCCAGGCTTTCGCGGCAGGCATCGACCTGTCGAAACCCTATGGCGACAAATATGGCTGCATCAACCGCAACGGCCAGGAAGTCGCCGCCGATCAGATGCTGCTTTTGACCGCCAAGGAATTGATCACCGCCGCCAGCGCCTGCACGTTCACGAAGACGCAAACGCTGGCTGACGGATCGCTCGTAGCGACGGCGACATGTGAGGCGGAAGGTGAAGAGGGACAGGAGCCGACCAAATTCACCATCAAGCGCAGCGCCAAGAACGCCAAGAAGCTGACGGTCGCCGATGAGGACGGCAATGTGATGGGGGAAGTCGCGCGGTGCAAATGACCGCGCTCCCGTCGGCGTCAGGCGACCAGCGCATCCAGTTCCGGCAGCAGGACGACGCTTTCCTGTTCATTGGGATCGGTGTGGGCGATGACGGCCGAAGACGGGGCGTTGCTCAGATTGGCCGGAAGATGCGGCACGCCGGCCGGAATGTAGAAGAGATCGCCGGCCTTGACGACGATGTGATGTTCGAGCCTGTCGCCGTACCAGGTATGGACCTCGCCGGAGAGCACGTAGATCGCCGTTTCATGGTTCTCGTGCAGATGCGCCTTGGCGCGAGCGCCGGGCGGCATGGTGAGCACATGCATGCAGATGCCGGAGGAGCCTACCGACTCCGTTGCAATACCGGCGAAATAGGTCAAACCCTGCTTGCCTTCATAAGTGCTTTCAGGGCGGATAAGATGACAAGTGGGTTTGGGCGACATCGGGGAAACTCCGGGCGTCGATTGAGCGAAACAGGGCCAATGGGACAGGGCGAGTGGAAAACAACATCGCGATAAAAGCAATCGGAATCCGGCCGGCGCCCCTGTGGCGGGAACAGGCAGGCCGCGGCCGATGACAGGGATTTCGCCAGCCGTCGTCGCGGCAAGCAAACTTGGCCTCACTTTCCAGACCAATGACGGACCGGTCCAGGCGCTGTCCAACGTCGACCTGACCATCGGCAAGGGCGAGTTCGTCTCCTTCATCGGGCCGTCGGGCTGCGGCAAGACCACCTTGCTGCGCGTCATCGCGGACCTGGAGAAGCCGACCTCGGGAACGATCTCGGTCAACGGCATGACAGCAGAACAGGCGCGCGAGAAACGCGCCTATGGCTATGTCTTTCAAGCCGCCGCCCTGTTTCCCTGGCGCACCATCGAGCGCAACGTCGCGCTGCCGCTCGAGATCATGGGTCTGTCCAAGGCCGAGCAGGGCGAACGGATCAAGCGGACGCTCGACCTCGTCAACCTCGCGGGTTTCGAGAAGAAATATCCCTGGCAGCTGTCCGGCGGCATGCAGCAGCGCGCCTCGATCGCTCGCGCGTTGGCCTTCGACGCCGACCTGCTTTTGATGGACGAGCCGTTCGGCGCGCTGGACGAGATCGTGCGCGACCACCTCAACGAGCAATTGCTGGAGCTGTGGGGGCGCACCAACAAGACCATCTGCTTCGTTACCCACTCCATTCCCGAAGCCGTCTACCTGTCGACACGGATCGTCGTCATGTCGCCGCGCCCGGGCCGTGTCAGCGACATCATCGAATCGACACTGCCGAAGGAGCGGCCGCTCGACATCCGCGAGACGCCGGAATTCCTGGCAATTGCCGCGCGCGTCCGCGATGGCTTGAGGGCAGGGCACAGCTATGATGATTGAGCGGGCGGGAGATGAGTTCCCTCCTCTCCCCCATGGGGAGAGGGTGGCCGGAGCGAAGCGGAGGTCGGGTGAGGCCAACCACGCCTTCGTCATCCTAGGGCGGAGCCGACGCGAAGCGGCGTGCGCAGACCCTAGGATCCATGCCGTGACGCCGGCCGAAGGGTGCAAGCGGCTGAGAATACCCGCCTCGCAGAGCGAGGCGCAGGGAGCCATATTCCGCGCCGCTGCGGGTCGGACAGGTAACGGCATGGATCCTAGGGTCTGCGCCGCGTCGCTTCGCTCCTTGCTTCGCCCTAGGATGACGAAGAATGGGTGGCATCGCTCTCTCCCGTTGGCGAGAAGAAGGGAATGTCCCTGATGGACACCTTCCGCGACAAGCTCATCCCGGTCACCTCCATCCTCTTGGGCGTGGTCGTGCTCTGGTACGTCTTCGCCGTTATCCTCAACGCGCCGTTCCAGCGCGATCTCGATAGCCGTGCCAACGAAACCCCCGGCACCGTAGAATTCATCGGTAAGACGCTGGCGCAGCCGAAGCCGACGCTGCCGGCGCCGCATCAGGTGGCGGTGAATTTCTTCGAAAACACCTTCCTGCGGCCCATCAATTCGAACCGCAGCCTCGTCTATAATGCCTGGGTGACGCTCTCCTCAACGCTGCTCGGCTTCACCTTCGGCACCGCGCTCGGCATCATCATCGCCGTCGGCATCGTGCATGTGGCGACGCTCGACCGCAGCCTGATGCCGTGGATCATCGCCTCGCAAACGATTCCGATCCTGGCGGTGGCGCCGATGATCATCGTCGTTTTGGCGGCGGTCGGCATCACCGGGCTGATCCCGAAGGCGATGATCTCGACCTATCTGTCCTTCTTTCCGGTGACGGTGGGCATGGTGAAGGGACTGCGCTCGCCCGAGATCATGCATCTCGACCTGATGCACACCTACAATGCCAGTGCCTCGCAGACCTTCTGGAAACTGCGCGTGCCGGCCTCGGTGCCGTTCCTGTTCACCTCGATGAAGGTGGCGGTGGCGGCAAGTCTGGTCGGCGCCATCGTCGGCGAACTGCCGACCGGTGCGGTCGCGGGCATCGGCGCCAAGCTGCTCGCCGGCGCCTATTACAGCCAGTCGATCGACATCTGGTCGGCGCTGGTTGCCGGTTCGATCGTGGCGGCACTTCTGGTCATGGTAGTCGGCATTGCCGGGCGCCTCGTCGACCGCGCCATGGGCGGGAGGTCGGCATGAACTGGCTGAAGCCATCCTGGCAAGCGGTGCTGGCGATCGTGCTGTGCGTAATCGCAGTGGCGCTCGGCGCGATGTCGAAGCCGGAAGCGGCAGCGCTTGCGGACCCGACCGCAAGCGTCAACTATCCCTACCTCGGAACGAAGAGCTTGATGCTCGCCTTGGCCATAGTGGCGGCGCTGATCTCGATGATCAGGATTCCTTCGCTTGCGGAAGCCGTCGTCCTATTTGCCGGTGCCCATCTCGTCGCCTGGTTGCTGATCTCAGGCATTGCAGGTTTTGAAGGCTCGGCACTGGCACCGTACTTTCTGCTGCTCACGGCGGCCTGGTTGCTTGGCTGGCGTTGCGTGGCGGTGTTGTCGGGGCTTCGCCCGATGGCAAATTGGGCCCGTACCGCGCTCCGCCTGATCATTCCGGCCATCTTCGGGGCCTGGATCCTGATTATCTGGGAAGCGGTGACGCGTGGCGCCGGCATTCCCTTCATCCTGCTGCCGCCGCCGAGCGCCATCGGCGCGCGCATCGCCGGTTCGCTGCCGATACTCGGCGCCGACGTCCGGCAGACCATCTTCAAGGCGGTAATCTTCGGCTACGTCGTGGGCAGCGGCGCCGGCTTCATCACCGCGATTCTGGCCGACCGGGTGCCGTTCCTGCGGCGCGGGCTGCTGCCGATCGGCAACATGGTGTCGGCACTGCCGATTATCGGCGTCGCGCCCATCATGGTGATGTGGTTCGGCTTCGACTGGCAGTCCAAGGCGGCTGTCGTCATCATCATGACCTTCTTCCCGATGCTGGTGAACACGGTAGCCGGCCTCGCCGCTTCCGGCCATATGGAGCGCGACCTGATGCGCACCTATGCATCGGGCTATTGGCCGACGCTCATCAAGTTAAGACTGCCGGCCGCAGCACCTTTCATCTTCAACGCGCTGAAGATCAACTCGACGCTGGCGCTGATCGGCGCCATCGTCGCCGAGTTCTTCGGCACGCCTGTCGTCGGCATGGGCTTCCGCATCTCGACCGAGGTCGGGCGGATGAACATCGACATGGTCTGGGCCGAAATCGCAGTTGCAGCACTTGCGGGTTCGGTCTTTTATGGCGTGGTCGCTCTTGTCGAAAGAGCCGTCACGTTTTGGCATCCCTCTGTCCGTGGTGGATAGGGGCGGTGGGTTTAGGGCACTAACTTCAGAGGGTAAAAAAATGAAAAGACTGATTATTCCTGTTCTGGCCGGCGCGATGTCGCTCGCCGCGTTCCAGGCAATGGCCGCCGACAAGGTGACGTTGCAGCTGAAATGGGTCACGCAGGCCCAGTTTGCCGGCTACTATGTCGCCAAGGCCAAGGGTTTCTATGAGGCCGAGGGTCTCGACGTCGACATCAAGCCCGGCGGTCCCGACATCGCTCCCGAGCAGGTGATCGCCGGCGGCGGCGCCGACGTCATCGTCGACTGGATGGGCGGCGCGTTGGCCGCCCGCGAAAAGGGCGTGCCGCTGGTCAACATCGCCCAGCCGTTCAAGAAGGCCGGCATGGAGCTGGTCTGCCCGAAGGACGGTCCGATCAAGACCGAAGCCGACTTCAAGGGCCACACGCTCGGCGTCTGGTTCTTCGGCAACGAATACCCGTTCTACGCCTGGATGAACAAGCTCGGCCTCAAGACCGATGGCGGCCCCGACGGCGTCACCGTTCTCAAGCAGAGTTTCGACGTCCAGCCGCTGATCCAGAAGCAGGCGGACTGCATCTCGGTCATGACCTACAACGAGTACTGGCAGCTGATCGATGCCGGCTACAAGCCGGAACAGCTGACCGTCTTCAATTACTCGGCGATGGGCAACGACCTGCTCGAGGACGGGCTCTATGCCTCGGAAGACAAGCTCAAGGATCCTGCCTTCGAGGACAAGATGGTGCGTTTCGTGCGCGCCTCGATGAAGGGCTGGAAATACGCCATCGACAACAATGACGAAGCCGCAGGCATCGTCATGGACGGCGGCGGCCAGGACGAGAACCACCAGAAGCGCATGATGAGCGAAGTCGCCAAGCTGATCGATAATGCCGATGGCAAGCTCGATCCGGCGACCTACGAGCGCACCGCCAAGGCGCTGCTCGATCAGAAGATCATCACCAAGGAGCCGAAAGGCGCCTACACGACCGCGATCACCGACAAGGCGGTCAAGTAAGCGGCACGATCCGCTTCATGCGAATGCGAAAAGGGGCGGGCGACCGCCCTTTTTTTGCGCGGCCAGTCACAAATGCGTGTGCTGGGAAACATTGCGGCGCCTGGCCGTTAGGTTGAGCATGCGTGCGCCTAGGTCGGTGCGAGGCATGCCAAAGCCAATCGGAGGTTCTTCATGCGCACACAATCTTTTCTGCCAGTGCTTTCGGCGCTGGCCATTTCGACCGCATTCCTGATCTCATCACCGGCCATGGCCGAAACGGTGAAATACAAGGCGACGCTCGACGGCAGCCAGCAGAGCCCGCCCGTCACCACCAAGGGCAAAGGCACCGCCACCCTCACCTTCGACACCACCAAGAAAAAGCTTAGCTGGAACGTCAAATATTCCGGCCTCAGCGGACCGGCTTCGGCCGCGCACATTCATGGCCCGGCCGCGATGGGTGCGAATGCGGACCCCGTCATCCCGTTCAAAAAGCTGAAGAGCCCGATCAAGGGGTCGGCGACGCTCACCGATGCGCAGGCAGCCGACCTGGAGGCCGGCAAATATTACGTCAATGTCCATACCAAGGCTAACCCGGACGGCGAGATCCGCGGGCAGATCGAAAAGGCGATGTAGCGTAGTCGGCGAGAGGCAGCAGGCTGCCTTTCGCCTTAGCTCTTGTCGCGGATCTGCGTCATTGTCCGGGTCGGCGTGATCGCCTCCGGATCGAGCCGGATTTCGACGATCGCCGGCTTGCCGCTGGCGCGGGCACGCTCGAAGGCGGCTGGGAAATCCGCCGTCCTCTCCACCGTCTCGCCATGGCCGCCATAGGCGCGAGCCAAGGCGGCGAAGTCGGGGTTCTTGAGATCGGTGGCGACCACCCGGCCGGGATATTCGCGCTCCTGGTGCATGCGGATGGTGCCGTAAATGCCGTTGTTGACGACGACGACAACGATCGGCAGGTCGTACTGGACCGCGGTGGCGAATTCCTGCCCGTTCATCAGGAAGCAGCCGTCACCGGCGAAGGCGACGACGGTGCGGTCCGGGAACAGATCCTTGGCGGCGACGGCGGCCGGCGTGCCATAGCCCATCGAGCCCGATGTCGGCGCACCCTGAGTGGCGAAGCGGCGGAAGCGGTGGAAGCGATGCACCCAGGTGGCGTAATTGCCGGCGCCATTGGTGAGGATGGCGTCGTCGGGCAGCATCTTCTCCAGACAATTCATGATCGGCCCCATCTGGACCGGGCCGGGGCCGCTTTCCGGCGGTGTCGACCAGTCGAGATACGCGGCGTGCAGTTTGGCGGTTTCATCGGCCCAGGTCGGCGCCGCAGCCGGCTTGCGCCCGGCGAAGGCTTCGACGAAGGCGGAAGGCGAGGCGTTGATTGCCAGTGTCGGCCGGTAGACGCGGCCGAGCTCGCCGGCATCGGCATGGACATGCACCAGTGTCTGGTCGGGGTAGGGGCTTTTCAGCAGCGTGTAGTCGGAGGATGGCATCTCGCCCATGCGACCGCCGATCAGCAGCACGAGGTCGGCCTGCTTGATGGCGGTGGCCAGTTTCGGGTTGATGCCGATGCCGACATCGCCTGCATAGTTCGGATGCAGGTGATCGAACAGCATCTGGCGGCGGAAGGAGCAGCCAACCGGCAGCGACCACGCTTCGGCGATCGCGCGTATCCGTGCCACGGCCTCCGCGTCCCAGCGCGTTCCGCCGAGAATGACGAAGGGGCGCTTGGCTTTGCCCAGCAGTGTTTCCAGCGCACCGAGTTCGGCTTCCCCCGGCCGGGTTTCAACGGGCGTGTGCGGCAAGGCGATGGGCGCTTCGACGACGCTGGTCAGCATGTCCTCGGGCAGCGAGATGACCACCGGGCCCGGACGGCCCGATGTCGCCACCGCGAAGGCGCGGGTGACGAATTCGGGGATGCGCGCGGCATCGTCGATCTCGACCACCCATTTGGCGATGTCACCGAAGAACCTCTTGTAATCCACCTCCTGGAAAGCCTCGCGCTCCTTGGCGTGGCTGGCGACCTGGCCGATGAACAGGATGAGTGGCACCGAATCCTGCATGGCGATGTGGATGCCGGCCGACGCGTTGGTGGCGCCCGGACCGCGGGTGACGAAGCAGATGCCTGGCTTGCCGGTCAGCCGGCCATGGCAGTCGGCCATCATCGCCGCGCCGCCTTCCTGGCGGCAAACGATGGTGCGGATCTTGGAATCATGCAGCGCGTCGAGCACCGCGAGATAGGATTCGCCCGGCACGCAATAGATGCGGTCGGTGCCGTTGGCTTCGAGCGCGTCGACGATGAGTTGTCCGCCGGTCTTCATTTTCCAGACCTCTCCAGTTCGGCAAGGATTTCTTGCGTGTGCTCGCCGAGGCGCGGCGAGGGGCGCTCATAGACGAGCGGTGTGCCGGACATCACCATCGGCGCGCGCACCGAAGGCAGGCGGTTGCCGTGACCGTCGTCGAGGTCGAGCCGCATGCCGCGCGCGATGGTCTGCGGGTCGGCGAACATCTGGCCGATCGTGTTGATCGGGCTCGCCGGCACGCTCGCCGCTTCCAGCTTGGCCAGCAGCGGGTCTCGATCCCAGCTTTTCAGCGCCTCGATCATGTGCTCGCGCAACTTGACCCGGTTGGCGACCCGCGCCGGATTGGTGGCGAAATCGGGATTTGCGGGCAGCTCGTCCAGCCCGACGACCCCACAGAATTTGGCGAACTGGCCGTCATTGCCGACCGCCAGGATGATGTGGCCGTCCCGGACCGGCACCACCTCGTAAGGGGCGATGTTCATATGCGCGTTGCCCATCTGCACCGGCGACTTGCCGGAGACGAGATAATTGAGGTTCTGGTTGCCGAGCGCCGAAATCTGGGTGTCGAACAGCGCCATGTCGATGTGCTGGCCTTCGCCGGTCTGCTCAGCGTGGCGCAGGGCTGCCTGGATGGCGATGACGGAATATAGGCCGGTGAAGATGTCGGAGATGGCGACGCCGGCCTTTTGCGGTTCGCGACCGGCCTCACCGGTGATCGACATCATGCCGGCCATGGCCTGGATGATGAAGTCGTAGCCGGCGCGCGGCGCATACGGCCCATTCTGGCCAAAGCCGGTGATCGAGCAATAGACGAGGCGCGGGTTTGTCTTGCGCAGGCTGTCATAGTCGAGCCCGTATTTCCGGAGCCCGCCGAGCTTGAAGTTCTCGATCAGCACGTCCGAGGTGGCGACCAGCCGGCGCACTGTCTCGGCACCTTCCGGTGTCGAAAAGTCGACGGCGATCGAACGCTTGCCGCGATTGCAGGAATGGTAATAGGCGGCCGACAGGTTTTCGCCGTCATGGCTCATGACGAAGGGCGGTCCCCATTTGCGGGTGTCGTCGCCGCCATCTGGGCTTTCGACCTTGATGACGTCGGCGCCGAGATCGGCGAGCAACTGCCCGGCCCAGGGCCCGGCAAGGATGCGGGCAAGTTCGACGACGCGGACGCCTTTCAGGGGTGGTTCGGCCATAAATCACCAGAATTGGTCGGAACCGCAGCCTCTATCAACACCTTGCGCCGCTGTCACGGCCCTTGCGATGGGCCAAACCCTTTCAAGCCTTCAGCACGCCGTCGGCCCAGGCGGCGAAATCGTCCATGATGGCATCGCGGTTCACCTCGTTCAGGCTTTCGTGGCGCGTGTCGGCGTAAACCTTTGTAACGAGATTCGAAAAGCCCATCCTGCGCATGCGGTTGGCGAGATGGGTGACGCCCTTGCCGTAGTCGGAAGCCGGGTCCTTCTCGCCGCCGACAATGGCGATGGGAAGGTCGCGCCGGATACTGGCAAAGCCGGCATCCTTGCCGCCATTCAGCGCCATCGAGACCACGTCGCGCCACATCGAGACAGAGGCGTCCCAGCCGCACAGCGGGTCGGCGATGTATCTGGCCACCTCGGCCTCGTCGCGCGACAGCCAGTCGAACAGCGTCCGGTGGTTGGGCACCGCCTTGCCCCAGGCCTGGAAGGTGAGTTTCGGCAGCAGGCGCGACGGGACATCCGAGCCCAGCCGCATCCGTTCCCAGGCGAGGATGCCGAGTGCCAGCTGCCCAAGCAGCCGTTGCGAGAAATTGCCGTTCCAGATCGCGGCTGCATGGACGCGCGGCGAATGGGCCAAAAGGTAGTTCAGCGCCACGGACGCGCCCATCGAGTGGCCGAAGAGGAAGACCGGAAGGCTAGGGCATTCGACGGCGATGAGATCGTGGATGGCGTCGACATCGGCGATCACCCTGGAAGGTCCGTCCTTGTCGGCGAATCTGCCGAGCGGCGCGTCGGGTGCCCTGGTCGCGCCATGGCCGCGATGGTCGTGGACATAGGCGTGGAAACCACGCTCGGCGAGGAAGTCGGCGAAACGGGCATAGCGCGCGGCATGCTCGGCCAGCCCGTGATTGATGTGGATGACCGCACGTGGCCGGCCATCGGCCTGCCTGACCAGAAGATTGAGGTCGGCGCCGGTCGGCGAACGAACCAAGCGCTGCTGGCTGAATGGCATGGCCGCCCGGTCCCCCACCCGTGTCATGTCTGTTACAGGACTTTGTTTGCGCCGGTGCCGGTTTTGCGTCAATCCGCCTTGCCTGCTTTCACACGACGATGTTTCTTGCGTTTGGCCAGCAAAATATCGCAATTCTGACATGGAGACAGCTTCAGTCTGTCGCCCACTTCTTCAGCCGGGGATTTCTCATGCGCATTGGTGTCGTTTTCGGATTGGCCTTGCTGGCGGCATCACTGACTGGTGCCGCGCGTGCCGACGTCAAGATGAACGGCACCTTCGTCGCCGATGCCTCCTGTCCGGCGACACAGGCCATCAAGAACGGCAAGAACCCCGGCAACGTGTCGACCGACGCCGGAAAGAGCTACCAGTTGCTTGCCGGCAACAAGGATACGCCGACGCATTATCTGATCCAGGTGCCGGGCGCCGATCCGGAGCGCCGCTGGGTGAAGGTTTCCTGCGGTCATCTCTCGGGCAGCAGTGCCGCGGCGGTGCCGGCGGCACCGGGCGGGCAAGGCAAGCCCTCGGGAAAACCCGAATATGTCTTCGCGCTGAGCTGGCAGCCGGCCTTTTGCGAGACCAAGTCGAGCAAGACCGAATGCAAGGCGCAGAACCCGAACGAATTCGATGCCACCAATTTCACCCTGCACGGCCTGTGGCCGCAGCCCAACGGCAATTTCTATTGCCAGGTGCCGGCGAGCGACAAGGCCAATGACAATCCCGGTCGCTGGAAGGATCTTCCGCCTGTCAATCTGGACGCGGGCACGCGCGCGGAGCTCAACAAGGTCATGCCGGGCACTGCTTCCCAACTCGAGCGGCATGAATGGATCAAGCACGGCACCTGCTACGGCAAGACCCAGCAGGAGTATTTTTCCGACGCGCTCGGCCTGATGCGCGAGGTCAACAGCTCTCCAGTGCGCGATCTCTTCGCCAAGAGCATCGGCGGCAAGCTGACGGCGGACCAGATCCGCGGTGCCTTCGACGCCGCGTTCGGCGCGGGGGCGGGGGACCGCGTGCGCGTCTCCTGCGTCATCGATCCGTCGAGCGGCAGGCGGCTGATCGGCGAACTGACGCTCGGCCTCGCCGGACCGATCGGCCCTGGCAGTTCGCTCAAGGATTTGCTGCTGGCTTCGGTGCCGACCAACAAGGCCGGTTGCCCGACCGGCACCGTCGACGCGATCGGGTACCAGTGACGGGCTGTCCCCGCGCCAGCCGCAGCGAAAATCGTAACAAACTGAGCTAGATCTGGGCGGACCTGGTCCAGGCGACCGCGGTGTCGGGCTCATGGCCGCCCGGCTCGCCGACGATACGGTCGCGCCCGGTCGACTTCGCCTTGTAGAGGCGCTGGTCGGCGAGCGCGAACAGGTCGGCAAGGCAGCGGGTCGTCTCGCCGACGCTGGAAACACCGGCGCTGACGGTCAGTTCGAAGCGGCTGGCGGCCGCCGATGCCTTGACGGCATGACGGATGCTTTCGCCAAACAGCCTGGCGACCGCATGCGGACGCGAGCTCAGGATGGCGAATTCTTCGCCGCCGATCCGGAACACCTGGTCGTCGGCGCTGGCCGCCTCGCGAAGCAAGGTCGCCAGCGCTTTCAGCACCTTGTCGCCCTCGGCGTGGCCGAAGCGGTCGTTGATCGACTTGAAATGGTCGACATCGATGATCAGCAGGCTGAGCGGCCTGGCGGTGCGGAGGCTGACCTCGACGGCGGCCTCGCCATCGGCGTCGAAGCGCCCGCGGTGCAGCAGGCCGGTCAGGCCGTCGCGGCCGACATGCTCGACCAGCGCTTCATAGCGTTCGCGATAGGTCAGCGTGTCGAAAATGTCGGTCAATCCACGCGGAACCGAAATCTCCCGGGCCTCGAACCATCTGAGGTAGGCGACGAGCATGGCGCTGAAGGTCAGCGCCGCCGCCATCTTGGCGAACCAGCCGCCGAAGAAGACCGCGATGGGCGCGCCGGCGACGAAATGCAAAGCGGTGAAGAAGCCGGCCTGGTCGAAGGTCAGCACGCAGGCGACACAAATCAGGATGCGCGCGAACTGCGCCTTGCGCAGGGTGCGTCCAAGCTTTTCATAGAGCAGGATGATCAGGATGGCGTCGATGAACAGCAGCGTCGTGCCCCACACCATCAGCCAGCCCATCTCGTCGATGAAGCCGATATCGGGCAGCCTGCCGTCGGGGAGCGGTGCGATGGCGTGCAGGCGCAAAAGCAGCACCAGCCCGATCATCAGCCCATTGCCGAGCAAAAGGCCGTAGATCGGCTGGCGCACGGTGGCGGCGTCCTCCTTCATATAGAGCAGGAGCAGCATCACCAGCTTGCCCGAAAACAGCACAGCCGAGCCCGGCGAGACCATGCCGAACGGCAAGGCGACGTAAAAGACGCTGGCGAGGTAAGTCTCGAGGAAATGCATGACGCCGAGCGCGCAGACGAAGACGCCAAGGCCAATGCGCTTGCGAAACCGGAAAAGCGTCACCATGACGCTGAAGTAGAGGACCGCCTCGGCAAGGAGCAGGAAACTGTTCAGCACTGCCGTCGATCCGATCTATTTTCCGAAATCGCGGCAAGCCGGCGATTCCCACCGATCCTGTTTTGACGCCGAACGGTTAACCGGAGATTTCAGCGCGACCGGTGGCGGTGCAAAACTTCTCCCTTTCCGCGTGTGGCTTGCCTGATGTGGCAAAAGGATTGCCGTTCGGCCCGGCATCGCCTACATAGCGGCCAACCTCCATTCAATTCGACAAATCCATTCAGTTTTTCAGGGAAAGCGCGCGTGGCACGCCAGTTCATCTATCACATGGCCGGCCTCAACAAGGCCTACGGCACCAAGAAGGTGCTCGAGAATGTTCATCTGTCCTTCTATCCAGATGCCAAGATCGGCATTCTGGGTCCCAACGGCGCCGGCAAGTCAACGATCCTCAAGATCATGGCCGGCATCGACAAGGAGTGGAGCGGCGAGGCGTGGCTTGCCGAAGGCGCCACCGTCGGTTACCTGGCCCAGGAGCCGGCGCTCGACCCGAAGAAGACGGTGTTCGAGAACATCATGGAAGGCGTCGCCGCCAAGACCGCCATCATCGAGCGCTACAACGAATTGATGATGAACTATTCCGACGAGACGGCCGACGAGTCGGCCAAGCTCCAGGACGAGATGGACCGGCTGAACCTGTGGGATCTCGAACAGCAGGTCGAGATGGCCATGGAAGCGCTGGGCTGCCCGCCCAAGGATTCGGAAGTCACCAAGCTTTCGGGCGGCGAGCGCCGCCGCGTCGCGCTCTGCCAGTTGCTGCTGCGCCAGCCCGACCTTCTGCTGCTCGACGAACCGACCAACCATCTCGACGCCGAAACCACGGCGTGGCTGGAAAAGCATCTGCGCGCCTATCCGGGCGCCGTGATGATCATCACCCACGATCGCTATTTCCTCGACAATGTCACCGGCTGGATCCTCGAACTCGATCGCGGCCGCGGCATTCCCTATGAGGGCAACTACACCAAATATCTCGAAGCCAAGGCCAAGCGCCTCAAGCAGGAAGGCCGCGAGGACGATGCCCGCCAGCGCGCCATCGGTCGCGAGCGCGAGTGGATCCAGTCGAGCCCGAAGGCTCGCCAGACCAAGTCCAAGGCGCGTATCCAGGCCTTCCAGGACCTGTTGGATGCAGCCGACAAGCGGCGGCCGAGCGATACCCAGATCGTCATTCCGCACGGTGAGCGGCTCGGCAATGTGGTGATCGAGGTCGACGGCCTGTCCAAGGGTTTTGGCGACACGCTGCTGATCGACGGACTGGAATTCAAGCTGCCGCCAGGCGGCATCGTCGGTGTCATCGGCCCGAACGGCGCCGGCAAGACGACGCTGTTCCGCATGATCACCGGCCAGGAACAGCCCGATGCCGGCACGATCCGCGTCGGCGAGACGGTCAAGCTCGGCTATGTCGACCAGAGCCGCGACGCTCTCGATCCGTCGAAGACCGTCTGGGAAGAAATTTCGGGTGGCGCCGAAGTGGTCAAGCTCGGCAAGTTCGAGGCCAATACCCGTGCCTATTGCGCGTCGTTCAACTTCCGTGGCGGCGACCAGCAGCAGAAGGTCGGCAACCTCTCCGGCGGCCAGCGCAACCGGGTGCATTTGGCCAAGATGCTGAAAACAGGCGGCAATGTTCTGCTGCTCGACGAACCGACCAACGATCTCGATACGGAAACGCTGGCGGCGCTCGAAGACGCGCTGGAAAATTTCGGCGGCTGCGCGGTCATCATCTCGCACGATCGCATGTTCCTCGACCGTCTGGCGACGCACATCCTCGCCTTCGAGGGCGACAGCCATGTCGAATGGTTCGAAGGCAATTTCGAGGATTACGAGCAGGACAAGATCCGCCGGCTCGGCCCCGAAGCCGTCAACCCGCACCGCATGACGTATAAGAGGCTGACGCGGTAAGGGGGCTGGAGATCGTTGCGGGGGATCGTCGTTTGACCTAAATTGGGCTGACGGAGCTTTCCATGATCACAGTCAAACTGCCGCCAAAGACCGAGAAGCTTCTGGCCGACATGGCCAAGGCCAGCGGTCGAACAGCCGATCAGGTCGCAGTCGATGCGATCCTTGAGGCTATTGAGGATTGGCAGGACGCCAAGATCGCGAACGAACGCCTGAAAGATGATGACGGTGTTCGCATTCCGCTGAAGGAGATGATCAGCAAGCTTGAACGTCGTGAAGTCGAGGAGCGCAGGAAGAAGCCTGCCGCTGAATGACTTGGCGCGTCGAGTTCACCCGGCGCGCCGAGAAAGACATCGAGCAGCTTTCGACGAAAGATCAACGGCGCATCCTGGAGTTCTTGAATCAGAGAGTTTCAGCGCATCCCAATCCGAGGGCGCTTGCCAAGCGCCTGACAGCGACCAAGGAAGAGGCTTGGCGCTTTCGCGTCGGTGACTACAGGATCATTGCTCAGTTCCATGACAGCAGACTTGTCGTCCTGGTGGTGGAAGTAGGTAACCGTCGCGAGGTCTATCGATGAACCATACCGCCGCTTCACAAAAGCCCGACTGGTCCGCCGCCCAATATCTGAAATTCGAGGATGAGCGCACGCGGCCAGCGCGGGATCTGGTTGCGCAAGTGCCGGTCGACTTCCCGCGCCGGGTCATCGATATCGGCTGCGGGCCGGGCAACTCGACCGCATTGCTTGTCGAGCGCTGGCCGGACGCCGAGGTGCGCGGCGTCGACACCTCTCCCGACATGATCGAAAAGGCGAGGGCGCGCCTGCCCAACGTGACCTTCGATCTGGCCGATGCCGCGACATGGCAGCCGGCCGAGCCGGTCAACGTCATCTTCGCCAATGCGGTGTTCCAGTGGTTGCCGACGCATCCGGCGGTGTTCCAAGGACTGATGGGTTTTCTGGCGCCCGGCGGCGCGCTGGCTGTGCAGATGCCCGACAATATGGGCGAGGATTCGCATCGTCTGATGCGGGAAACCGCCGCTGAAGTGCCGTTTGCGGCAAAGATAGGAAACGCGGCGCGTGCGCCGCTGCCGCCGGTGTCGTTCTATTACGACCTTTTATCGCCGCACTCCAATCGGCTCGATATCTGGCACACCGTCTACAACCATCCGCTGGCCGATGCCGAGGCGATCGTCGAATGGGTGAAGTCGACCGGGCTGAAGCCGTTCCTCGATCCACTTGAGGCGGACGAGCGCAAGATGTTCCTCGACAGTTACACGGCCAAGATCGCCAAGGCCTATCCGAAGACCGCGAATGGCAAGGTGCTGCTGCGCTTCCCGCGCATCTTCATCGTCGCCAAGCGGGCCGGCTAGGGCTATCCGTAGACCAACACCAAATTGTGGGCCTGTGAAATCGAGCCGGTTTAAGCCGGCGTAAACCCGCCGATGAGAAAAGGGTTGCGGGGGGGCGCCGAGGCGCTTCGGCGCCCACATGAAGCCGCAACGCCTGCGGATGGGACGGACTGAAATATGCATCGCGTCATCATCAGCGGCATCGGCGCTGAAATCCCTGAAGCTGTCATCACGAATGAAGAGCTGGTCGAGAGCTTCAACAGCTGGGTCGATACGGAGAACGCGCGGCGCGAGAGCACCGGCGAGACCTTGCTGCAGAAATCCGACAGCGATTTCATCGTCCATGCCTCCGGCGTGCGCTCCCGTCATGTGATCGAGCGCGAAGGCATCCTAGATCCGACCCGCATGACGCCGCGCATTCCGGCACGTCCGGACGATGCGCTGTCGTTGGAGGCCGAGTTCGGCATCGCCTCGGCCAGGAAGGCACTCGACCATGCCGGGCTGCAGCCATCCGACATCGACCTGATCATCTGTTCGGCCTCGCATCACCAGCGGCCTTATCCGGCGATCGCCATCGAAATGCAGGAGGCCCTGGGTACGAAGGGCGCCGGCTTCGACATGGGGCTTGGCTGTTCGTCCGCCGCGGCGGCGCTTCACATGGCGGTCAATCTGGTGCGCTCGGGCGCGCACAAGCGCATTCTGGTGACCACGCCGGAAATCATCACCGGCCATCTCAATTTCCGCGACCGGCAGACGCACTTCATCTTCGGTGACGCCTCGGTGTCGATGGTGGTGGAGGGGCTTGCCCAGGGCGAGAAGCGGCCGGGACGCTTCGAGGTGCTCGACACCCGCATCTGGACGCAGATGTCGAACAACATCCGCACCAATCTCGGCTATCACACCCGCACCGCCCAGGACGATCCCTACATGATCAACCTGGAAGGCAATTTGATCAAGCAGGTCGGCAACAAGGTGTTCAAGGAAGTCACCGTCGCCGGGCAAAAGTTCATCGTCGAATTCCTGGCCGAGCACGGGCTGACGCCGCAGGCGATCAGGCGCTTCTGGCTGCACCAGGCCAATGCGCGCATGAACGCGATGATTTTGAAGCTGTCCTTCGGCCACGATGTCGATCACGATCGTGCGCCGATGGTGCTGGGGCGGCTGGGCAATACGGCGGGCGCCGGCGCCATCGTGGCGTTGTCGGAGAACCATGCCGACATGAAGCCCGGCGATTTCGGCCTGATCTGCGCGTTTGGCGCGGGCTATTCGATAGGCGGCGCGCTGATCAGGATGCTCTGACGTCTGGGGCGCTCCGCCGCGTCAGGCTGGTGCGAATGGCACCAGCATCGGCACTCGCCCGGCGTAATCGTCATAGGCGGTTCCGAGTTCTGTGCGCAGGAAACGCTCCTCGAGCTTGGCCTTCATGACGATGCCGAGGGTCAAAAGGATGGCGCCGACGACGCCCCAGACGGTGCCTTTCGTCGCCATGGTGGCCAGGATTCCCAGGAGCAGTCCGGTGTAGATCGGGTGGCGAACGAAGCCGTAAGGCCCGGTGTCGATGACGCGGTGCTCGGCCTTGGCGGTGACCGTTCCCGACCACAGCCGGCCAAGATGCAGCCGCGCCCACCATGAGAAGGCGAGGCCGATGGCGATCAGCGCGACGCAGGTCCAGGCCACGGCAAGGTTGGGGAACCACAGGCGAAAACGGCCGACATAGTTATGCGCCGGAATGAACAGCAGAATTGTGCCGAGTATCAGCACCGCGCGGTACGGCGCCTCCGCCTGAAAGCCGGCGCGCTTCATTGCCGGGGCGGCCCAGAACGCCGCGCCGGCCCACGATACCGCCCAGATCAGCCAAAGCAGCGCGATTGCCGTGCCGGGGCGCATCACGAACCTCCGTCAATTTGTCTGGACGTTACCATGAAGGCGGCTCGGCGCGGCAGCAATGCAGCGCTGGTTCCATTTTCAGTAAGAAGATCGTGATCCTCGTCCTCATTCACCCGAACAACTGAACATCCACTGCACGCCGAAGGCATCGACCAGCATGCCGAAAAAGGTTCCCCAATATTGCCTTGCCAGGGGCACGGTGATCCGTCCGCCTACGGCCATGCGGGCGAACAGCTCCCGCATGGCCGCCAGGTCATCGAACTCCAGCATCATGGCGGAGCCTTTCATCGGCTCCGCATCGTCATTGTCGGAGGCATGGAACAGCACGCCCGGGCCTTCGAACCGCGCATGCAGGATTTTTCCGCGCATCGCCTCGGTCCGCACCGGCATGTCGTTGTCGCCCCAGCGCAGCAAGATCGTCCCCCGGCCAAGACCGCACTGTTCGTAGAAGGCCAATGCCGGTTCGCAGCCGGTGGTGAAGAACAGCGAAGGGGAGAGCCGCATCCTACCGCTCCTTGCCAGATCAGTGCGCGGCGGCGGTGGCGGCTGCAATGAGCGCGTCGCCTGAATATTGCCTGTCACCAATGCCCCAGCCGCCGTCGGGCGCGTTGACGATGTTGATCCAGGTGTTTTCAGGCCTGTGGTCCGGCACGCAGAACTCGGCGACAATCGCGGCGGCAGCGGAGATGAAGTCCTTGCGGGCTTCGACCGAGGCCAGGCCGATGTTCGGCAATTTCAGTTCGACCATGACGACCGGCCGATTGGCGCCACCGGCATAGATGTGGTGAGGCGGCAGGATGTGGACCGTGCCGCCGACGATCGCAGTGAAGAAGGAATTGCCGGTGGCACCGGAGGCTTCGATGAGGGCGGCGCTGAGGCGCGGCAGGATTTGGCGCTCTCCGGCCGGGGTCAGTACGCCTTCGGGGGAGGTCACGGTGATTGGCATTTGGGCTCTCCTTTATCCTCGGGTTGCAGGGCCTTGCCGGTCGGGTTGTCTTCACGGCTTGCCATGTTTCGTATCGATTGGTACGTTATGCGTCGGAGATGAGTCAATAGGTTTCGTATCGATCACTATGGATAATTTGGAAAAGCCGCGCGGGGGCAGGCCGCGTGCGTTCAATCCCGATCAGGCACTGGATGCGGCGATGCACCTGTTCTGGGAGCATGGCTACGAGGCGACGTCGCTGGCCATGCTGCGCGAGGCTATGGGGCTGACGCCGCCGCAGATCTACAACGCCTTCACCGACAAAGAGACCTTGTTCCGCAGGGCGCTGACGCGCTACCACCAGACCGAGATCGGCTTTGCGCTGGATGCGCTGAGCGCGCCGGTGCCGACGCGGGAGGCGATCAGGCGGTTGCTGCTCGGCGCGGCGGAGGCCTATTCCAGGCCCGGCAAACCCGGCGGATGCCTGTTTGTCAGCGGTGCGCTGGCGGCCTCGCCGCAAGCGCAAGCCATTGCGGATGAACTCAGGGCCTATCGTAAGGCGAGCGAAGCGGCGATCGCGGAGCGATTGGCCAAGGGCAGGGCGATGGGTGACTTCGCGGAAGCTCTCTCGGTCGAGGGCTTTGCCAAATACCTCGCCGGTGTCATGAACGGCATGTCGATCCAGGCGCGGGATGGCGCATCGGTCGAAGAGTTGCGTATTTTGGCCCAAACCGCTCTTGCGGCTCTGCCGGCCGAAGGGCAAAACCAGGGCGTGTCATCCAAGGACTGAAGCCATGCTGGATCTCTTCCCCGAGGCCGAAAAGCCGGTCGAAATCATCCCGGCAAAGAAGCTTTCCGCACACGCGGCCGCTCTCTATGTAGCGCCGTCAGATCATTTCGAGACGCGTGCGGTGGAGGAGTTGCGGCTGGGCTTCGACGGCATATCGGGTGATTTCCACGCAGGCGCGACGCGACGCTCGGGCGGCCGCGAGCCTTGGTATCCACGCGGCACCGAAATGCGCAACGAACGGCAGCTGTCGATCGTGGCCGTGGACGAACTCGCCATCGTCGCCGAACGGATGGGCTTGGCCCAGATCAAGCCGGAATGGATCGGCGCCAATCTGGTGATCGAAGGCGTACCGCATCTGTCGATGCTGCCGGCCGGCACGCTGCTGTTCTTCAAGGGCGGCGTGACCCTCAAGGTCGACGCACAGAACGGACCGTGCCGCATCGCCGGCAGGTCGATCGCCGAACATGCCGGGATGGCCGACATCGAAGCCGGTGCGCTGCTGTTCCCGAAGGTTGCCAAGCGCCTGCGCGGCGTGGTCGCCTGGGTGGAAAAGCCCGGAACGATCAAGGCCGGCGAGGAGATTTCGGCGCGGGTGCCGGAGCAATGGATCTATCCCACCTAAATCAGATCGGGAACGGTGCGGCTGCGCAGCCAAGGCCGCGCAGCCGAAGACCTGTCTAGGCAGCCTTGCGGTTCTTCTTGGCGCCTTGCGCCATGATGGAAACCTCATCCCACTTTTCCCAAGTGGCGAGGCGGTTGGCGTATTCCTGGCGGATCATCGGCAGGCCGCCGTCGCCGAAGAATACCCTGAGCGGCGGCTCGGCGGCGTCGACGATGGCCAGCATCGCCGGGCCGGTCGCCTCGGGATCGCCGGCAACCGAGTTGGCGCGGCGCTCGGCCATCCTGGCGCGAGCGGGCGCATAGGCTTCGATCGCCTGGGAGACCCTGGCCGACGGGCCGGCCCAGTCGGTGGAAAAACCACCCGGCTCGACCAGCGTGACATGGATGCCGAATTCCGCGACCTCGATGCTCAGCGACTGGCTGAAGGCTTCCAGTGCCCATTTCGAGGCGTGGTAAAGGCCGAGCGAGGCAAAGGCGTTGACGCCGCCGATCGACGAGATCTGGATGATGTGGCCCGACCGCTGCGCCCGCATGATCGGCAGTGCGGCCTGCGTGACCCAGAGCGCGCCGAACACGTTGGTTTCGATCTGGTCGCGGGCTTCCTGCTCGCTGACTTCCTCGATGGCGCCGAAATGGCCGTAGCCTGCGTTGTTGATGACGACGTCAAGCCGGCCAAAGCGCTTGTGCGCTTCGGCAATCGCGGCATCGACGGCTTTCTTGTCGGTGACATCGAGCTTTATCGCGGCGACGTTGTCGCCATATTTCTCGACGAGATCGGCGAGCGTGCCGGCATCGCGGGCCGTTGCGGCAACGCGGTCGCCACGTGCCAACGCGGCCTCGGCCCAGACGCGGCCAAAGCCCTTCGACGATCCGGTGATGAACCAAACCTTGTTTGTCATGATGTGGAATCCTTGCCCCTGCGGGCGCAATTTTCAGGTGAAAGCGGAGGCTTCTCCGCTTTCGGGCATATACGGCCTATCCCGCGATTTTCCAGAGGCGGGGGGAAAACTTTTTGAATGAGATGTCTGGCGTCAGCGATAATTCACCGCACTCGACCACGCCGGATCGTCGTGCTTTTGCCAATAGAGCGCCATCAGCCGGCTAGTGACTGGCCCGACCTTGCCGCCGGCGATCGCCGCGCCGTCGATCTCCGTCACCGGCATGATGCCCCCGGCGGTCGAGGTGATGAAGACCTCGTCGGCTTCGCGCAGCGCGGCGACGCTGACATCGGTGGCCGTCGCGGCGAGACCTGCCTCGGCACAGAGATCGAAGACGGTGCGCCTTGTTATGCCGGGCAGCACGCCGATGGCCGGCGTCGACAATTTGCCGTCCTTGACGCAGAAGACGTTGAAGCCGGGACCCTCGGCGACGTTGCCGTTGAAGTCGAGAACCAATGCAGTCTCGGCGCCCCGGTCGTAGGCATCATAAAGCCCCTGAACCAGGTCGAGCCAGTGGTAATTCTTGATTGCCGGGTCGATCGAGGCCGGCGGAATGCGCACCTTGTCGCTGATGGCGACGCGCAGGCCGCGCCGCAACTGCTCGGCATTGGCGACGGAGCCGAACGGCACGGCGAACGCCATGAAGCGATTGATCGCCTGGCGCGGGTCGCGGCTGAAGGTCGGCGAGGCGCCGCGCGTGCACAGGATTTCGACATAGGCGGCGCGATGGCCCGACAAGGCCACGCAATCGTGCAGGATTTTGGCCACGCCATCGCGGTCGAAGGGTATCGTCATGCGCAGTTTTTCCAGCCCGCCGAAGAAACGATCGAGATGCAGATCAAGGCGGAAGAAGCGGCCGTCCCAGACATGCACCGTGTCGTAGGTGGCGTCGGAATGCAGGAACCCCCAGTCCAGCACCGATACCTTGGCTTGCGACATCGGCAGATACTGGCCGTCGAGGAAGGCGATGCCGTCGGGATAGGAATGCGGGTCAACGTGATGCTCGCTGACCGCAGGCAGCGGCTTTGAATTCTCTATTGCCGTCGTCTGTCGCATCGGGGTCTCCTGTCGCGCAAGGCGGGGTCCGCAGGCTATCGGCCTCGGTCAGAAGGCATAGAGCCAGGCGCCCGGCGCTGTTCGTCCTCAAGGGGGACGTGGCCGATACATCAGGCTGGAATTGCCTTATGGTCGCGTTGCTGAGATGGAGGGGGAGATGAGCAGGCTTGAGATCGTTGTTGCGGCTTTGTCGATTTTCGCCGCAGCCGGCGAAGCCAGCGCGCAGTGCGTGAAAGAGGGCGACGAGCTCTGCCAAAGTGGCCAGACCTATCGCTGTGAGAAGACGGGCAGCGAACTGACGCCGATCTTCCAGAACCTGCCTTGCGCGGTGAACATGCCGGCGCCGACGCTGACCGGCACCTGGGCCGGCAGCGGCCACCAGACTCCGGCGGGTGACGCCGGCGCCGACTGGTCGATCGCCATGACGATCGGCGATGGCAGCGGGTCGATCGACTATCCGTCGCTCGGCTGCGGCGGATCACTATCTCAGACTTCCAGGGACGACAGCTCAGCGGAGTTCCATGAGAGCATCACCTATGGTCAGGACAAGTGCATCGACGGCGGCGACATTACCGTCCGGTTCTTCAAGGCAAAACTGTCCTGGACATGGGTCGGCCACGCCGATGGCCGACCATACAATGCCGTCGCCGTGCTGACGCGCCAATAGCCGGTCTCATTCGTCCTCGTCGTCGGCGTCGAGCAGGCGGGTGGCGCGCCAGCGGGTCAGCACCACGTTGGTCTGCTCGATGACGAAAAAACGCGCCGAGTCGCGGTCATAGCCGTCGGTCAGCAGTTTTTCGTAATCGGTGTGCATATGGCGGATATGGGCAATCGCGGCCAGCCACACCGCGATCGACGGCGGCAAGGTTTTCATATGCACCGAGCCGGCATCCGTGCGGATCTTCTCCATGTCGGCGTAGGGCGCCAGCGGCAGAAGCGCTGTCAGCGCCTTGGCGATGGCGCGGCGGCGGCCTGTCGGCGCGGTCATCGCTGACTCCGATCGGATTCCTCTCGTCCCTCAATGGTCGCCTCGGCAATGGCATCGGTCGAGGCGAAGTAAGGCTTGATGTCGAGAACCGGCGTGCCGTCGAGCACGTCGATGGCGTCGAGATCGACGCGCCCGGTGGTGATGTCGAGTCCCACGAGCCGCGCCACATGCAGGCCGACCGGATTCGGGCGGGCAGGGGAGCGCAGGCCGAATACGCCTTTGGCTTCAGCCGCATGGCGCGGTTTCTGCACAATCAGATTCCGCGGCGCGTGATGCAGCCAGGACAGGATGACGACGTGGCTGGCCCGCTCCAGGCCGCGCAGGCCTTCGCGATAAGGCGTATCGATGGTGAGCATGGCGGGCTGTCCTGCCTCGCGCGCAGCGCGCATGTTCTTCGGGCAGCTTTCCCGCGTCGTCCACGGCGAGGCGATGCGGCCGATGAAGACGACGCCGGCATCGGGCGGCATTGTTGCCGGATCATGGTCCAGCCTCCGCTCGCCTTCGCGTGCCTCGAACATCTCACGCGGTCCGGTCATTCTGCCCATCTCTTGCTGGTGCATGTCATCGCCCCAAAACCGTTGCGCACTTTTGGGCGATATGCACCGGAAAATCACGCATGCGGCATTTTCTTGTCCGGAAGCGACATAGCGCTTGCAAGGTTTTGAAAATCGACATAAACATATGTTTATATCTTTTTCAAAGTGAATAGGCTGAAAAGAATACGCTGATGCACGTCTCGCTCGACACCATGGTGGACACATTGAAGGCGGCGGCCGAATCCAGCCGCCTGCGCATACTGGCATTGTTGTCGCGCGGCGACCTCACGGTTTCCGATCTTACCGAAATTCTCGGCCAGTCGCAGCCGCGTGTCTCCCGGCACCTGAAGCTGTTGCTGGAGGCAGGGCTGATCGGCCGCTACCAGGAAGGCTCGTGGGCCTTCTTCCGGCTCTCGGATGCCGATTCCGCGCGTGACTTCGTCATGGGGCTGGTTTCCGGCATTCGCGGCGCCGATCCGCAGGTCGAGCGTGATCTGGAGCGGCTGGCCTCGGTCAAGCGCAAGCGGCAGGATCGCGCCACCGAGTATTTTTCGGTGAACGCGGCGAGCTGGGACCATATCCGTTCGCTGCACGTGCCGGACCGTGCCGTCGAGGCCGCCATGCTGAAGCTGGTCGGCAAGCGGCCGTTCCAGTCGATGCTCGATCTCGGCACCGGCACCGGGCGGCTGCTCGAGATCTTCTCGCCGCTCTACCGGCGCGGCATCGGCATCGACATGTCGCGTGAGATGCTGACCGTGGCGCGCGCCAACCTCGACAAGGCCGGCGTTTCGAATGCGCAGGTGCGGCAGGGCGACATCTTTTCGCCGCCGGTCGAGCGCGACGCCTTCGATCTCGTCACCATCCATCAGGTGCTGCATTACCTCGACGATCCGGCCCGCGCCATCTATGAGGCGGCGCGGCTGTTGCGGCCGGCGGGCAGGCTGGTCATCGTCGACTTTGCACCGCACACGCTGGAGTTCCTGCGCGAAGAGCATGCCCACATGCGGCTCGGCTTCTCCGACCGGCAGATCGGCGAGTGGTTTGCCGAGGCCGGCCTCGACCTCGAGGACGCCCAGGAGTTCGAGCCGCGCGGCGGCAACGAGGCCAGGCTCACGGTAAAACTCTGGCTTGGCCGCGACCGTCGCCTGCTGATTGCCGATCCCGCCAATGACAGCCAGCAGACCAAAATGACCTCGATAGGGGAAATCGCCTGATGAACCAGTTCCGTTTTTCCCGCCGCCCCGACATTGGCGACAAGGTCCGGGTTTCGTTCGAATTCTTCCCGCCGAAGTCCGACGAGATGGAGGCAAGGCTGTGGGACACGGTCACGCGGCTGGAGCCGCTGAAGCCGAAATTCGTATCGGTGACCTACGGCGCAGGCGGTTCGACGCGCGAGCGGACCGCGCGCACCATCAGCCGCATCCTGCAGGAAACCAGCCTGACGCCGGCCGCGCACATGACCTGCGTGGATGCCGCCCGCCATGAGGTCGATGCAGTCATCCAGGAATTTGCCGATATAGGCGTGAAGCGCTTCGTCGCCTTGCGCGGCGATCCGGCCGCGGGCGTCGGCACCGCCTACCGTCCACATGCGGACGGCTATGCCAACGGGGCTGAGCTGGTCGGGGCGCTGAAGAGCGCCGGGGACTTCGACATCTCGGTCTCGGCCTATCCGGAAAAGCATCCGGAAAGCCCTGACTTTGCCACCGACATCGACATGCTGAAGCGCAAGGTCGACAATGGCGCAACGCGGGCGATCACCCAGTTCTTCTTCGACAACGATCTCTACGAGCGCTATGTCGAGCGTGCGCGCCGCGCCGGCATCTACATCCCGATCGTTCCCGGGATCTTGCCAGTGCACAATTTCACCCAGGTCGCCAATTTCTCGGCGCGCTGCGGTGCGCTGGTGCCGGCATGGCTGGCCGAGCGCTTCGACGGCTTGCAGAACGACCCGCAGACGCATGCGCTGGTGGCGTCAGCCGTGGCCGCCGAACAGGTGCTGGACCTGGTCGAGCGCGGGGTGGGCGACTTCCACTTCTACACCATGAATCGGGCCGACCTGGTGTTCGCGATCTGCCACATGATCGGCATCCGTTCGCACGAGGCTGAGGTGGCCGGGTCGGCCGCGGCATAGGCAAGCTGGATAGCAAAAGGCCGGGTAAAACCCGGCCTTTCGAACTGTCTGGACTATTTGGTGCTGGTCTTCCCCGGTTTGGCGGGTTCAGGGAAGGACGCCCATAATGAGGGCGCCGATGAAAGCAAACGCAGCACAGATCATCAATGCGTTGATTGGCCTCGTAAGTCCCATGACATAGCCTCCTCTTAAAGAGCTATGAGTGGGAGTCTAGGTTCATTTGTGCCACAGGCAAGCGGAAAATGTGCTGCATTGCGACGTGATTGTGGAATTTGCGACCCCGGTTTTGCCGTTAGGCTTTGAAACTCCTGCGCAAAAACCCGCTTCAGGCCTGTGAATAAATTGTGGCGACGGCGTGTCGTTGCTGTGTCATGGCAGCGCTACCTTTTGACAAATAGCCGCCCATCGATGGTGACAAGGCCAAGCGCGATCAGCACCACGCCGCCGATCTCGAACAGTTCCAGCCGTTCGCCGAGGAACATGAAACCGAGCAGCATGGCGCTGGCTGGCACGATGAGCGTGACCAGCGAGGCGTTGGTCGCCCCGGCCGAGGCGACGAGATTGAAATAGAGGATGTAGGCGAAGGCGGTGGACAGCAGCGCCAGCGCAAAGACGGCCGTCCATACCGGCGGCGAGGCCGAGAACAGGCCGGCCGGGCCATGGGCGAAGAGCACGATCGGGATCATGATAATGGTCGAGGCGGTCATCTGTCCGGTGGCGATGACCGGCGAGGGCACGCCCTTGAAGCGGCGTGCGACCATCAGGGCGACGCCATAGGACAGCGAAGCGCCGATCAGCGCGAATTTGGCCCAGACCGGGCCGCCGAGCCCGGCGAGCAGGCCCGGTCCGATCATCACCGCGGTGCCGGCAACGCCTAGCGCAATGCCGGCAAGCTTGTTCCAGGAGAGCTTCTCGTCCGATGTCAGCGCATTGGCGAGGATCAGCGTCCAGAACGGCGTGGTGGCATTGAGCACCGAGGCGACACCGGCGCCAAGCTTCGTCTGGCCGGCAAAGATTAGCGAGAAGGGGATGACGTTGTTGGTGAAGGCCAGCAGGAAGAACAGGCCGGCGTGGGGCAGGGCGAGGCGGAAGGAGGGGCCGCGCAGGCCGAGATAAAGCTGCAGCGCGATCGCGGCGATGGCGACGCGAAACAGCACCAGCACCAGCGGGTGAAGTTCCGCCACCGCTATGCGGGCGAAGAAGAACGAGCCGCCCCAGATCGCACCGAGCAGCAGCAATTGCCCCCAGTCGGTGAGCGTCATCGGTCCGCGTGGTGGTGCTGTCGCGGCCATTGCCATGTGAATCATCCTCCTCCAAGACGGGCTGAAATGCCGACCGGTCAGGCAGATGGCATATCGGGTTCGGCGGCAAGGGCCACCCGAAACCTGATCGATGGCAAACGCTGCCCCAAAACTAGAGTGGCTGCGCCGGGCGCACGAGACACAGAATTGTTTTCATTGGCCGCTAGCTTGGATTAATTGTGCGCAGGCTGAAGTCGAGGATTCGTCAATGCAGCGATTCGAGAATGCCCGCGAGGCAGCCCTGGCGCTTCGCCCGGACGATCCGGTCTATTGCTTCCGCCCGCAGGTGCTCAAGGCTGACGCCAGACAGTTCATGGGCATGTTTCCCGGCAAGACCGCCTATGCGGTCAAGACCAATGGCGAGCAGATCGTGCTGAAGGCGCTGGTCGAGGCCGGTGTCACTGCTTTCGACGTTGCATCGCCGGGCGAGTTTTCCGCCGTGCGCGCGGTCTCGCCCGATGCCGAGATGCTCTACATGCACCCGGTCAAGGCTCAGTCGGACATCAAGCTGGCGCTTGAGAAATACGCCATCCGCGTCATCTCGCTCGACCATGAGGACGAAATCACCAAGCTGACGCGCGTGGTGCGGGCGCTCGATATCGATCCGGGTGCAATCAGCGTGTTCGTGCGCATCCAGACGAAAGGATCGGCCGCCTACGAGCTGTCGAAGAAGTTCGGCGCCGGACCGGCTTATGCCGTTGAACTCGCAGAGCGGCTGAACCGCACCGGCTACAAGGTTGGGCTTTGCTTCCACGTCGGCAGCCAGATCGAGGACCCCGACACCTATGAGCGAGCGCTTGCCTCGGCCGACTGGGTGCGCAACCGCCTGACCTTCGATATTGCCGGGTTGGATGTCGGCGGCGGCTTTCCCGCTGAATACGGGCACGATCCCAACCGCAAGCAGATCGAGATGCCGTCGCTCGGCCAGATCATGTCGCGGCTTTCCGGCGACCTGAAGGAGTACCAGTTCGACCAGATTCCATTGGTGGCTGAGCCGGGCAGGGTGATCGTGGCGCGCTGCCTGTCGCTGATCGTGCGGGTGCTGTTGCGCAAGGGCAAGCGGCTCTACATCAATGACGGCATCTGGGCTTCGCTGTCTGATTCATGGACCGGCAAGATCACGCTGCCGGCCCGCTTCATCCCCGATCCGGCGATCCGTTCGCGCAATGGCGAGGAAAAGAACATCGTGCCGTTCAAGGTCTGCGGCGCGACCTGCGATTCCGTCGACATCCTGTCCCGGCCGTTCTGGCTGCCGGAAACCGTCGACACCGGCGACTGGATCGAGATCGGCCATATCGGCGCCTATTCGCTGTCGCTAAGGACCCGCTTCAACGGGTTCTATCCCGACACCTTCGTCGAGGTGGCGACGCCGTTCGACGAGGGCGACGCGCCGCAGGGCTTCGCCAGTTTGGAGACGATGGCGGATTAGGCCACGCCGCCACCGGCCTGGATGTTCTCGCCGGTCAGCCAGCGAGCCTCGTCGCTGGCCAGGAAAACCGCGATATCGGCAACGTCGCGCGGCGCACCGATCCTGCCGAATGGAGACATGCCGGCCGCAACGGCGCGATCGCGCTCGGGAAGCAGGTCCGTGTCGGTGAAGCCCGGCGACAGCGCATTCACGGTGATGCCACGCGGTCCGAGTTCACGCGAGAGCACACGGACGAATTGTTCGACAGCACCCTTGCTGCCGAGATAGAGCGCTGTCTGCGTGAAGAACATCTTCGTGCCGCCGGTTGAGACAGCGATGATGCGGCCGCCGTCGCGCACGCGGCGCGCTGCTTCCTGAAGCGTGAAGAAGGTGCCCTTGGCGTTGGTGCCGAAGACATGGTCGAAATCGGCCTCGGTTGCCTCGGTCAGCGGTTTGATGACGGCGACGCCGACATTGGCGACGACGATGTCGATCGTGCCCAGCTCACGCTCGGCCTCGTCAAACAGGCGGCTGATATCCGAAACGCTGGACATATCGGCCTGGATGGCGACGGCTTTTCCCCCGTTGCCGGCGATGGCGGCCACGACCTCATCGGCGGCTTTCTGGTTGCCGACATAGTTGACGGCGACGGCGGCGCCCTTGGCCGCGAGCCCTTCGGCGATGGCCCGGCCGATGCCGCGCGAACTGCCGGTGACGAGTGCGGTTTTGCCTTGCAGGGACATGATCAATTTCCTTCAACCGTTTATCCCGCGTCGATATTCGTGACGGGCTGATGGCGAAGAGATAGCGACATGCAACTGATCAGATAATGGCCTATTATCTGAGTGGCTTGTTAATCCAGGGATACACAATGCGTGGGTCCGAATTCGCCGAACTCAAGGCATTCGCGGCAATCGTGGAAGAGCGCAGTTTCGTTCGCGCCGCCGCCCGGCTGCGCGTGTCTCCGCCGGCGCTAAGTCAGTCGATCCGGCAATTGGAGGCTCGCATCGGCGTCCGCCTGCTGAACCGCACGACGCGCAGCGTTTCACCCACTGCTGCCGGCGATACGCTGTTTGCGCGACTTGCCGTTGCGTTTGAAGAGCTGGAGGGCGCCGTCGCGGACGTTCATGCCACACGTGACCGGCCCGCGGGTTCGCTGCGCATAAATGTGCCGCGTGTCGCCGCGATGCGGTTCATCGCGCCGATCCTCGGCGACTTCCAGCGCACCTATTCCGATATCGCGCTGACCGTCATCGTCGACGACACGCTGACCGACATTGTCGGAGGACGGTTCGATGCCGGTATACGGCTTGGCGAGCGGCTGGAGAAAGACATGGTGGCGGTGAAGCTGAGCGGGGATCTGCAAATGGCCGCTGTGGCCGCTCCTGCCTATCTCGAGAACCGGCCCATACCTCGTCATCCGCAGGAGCTGCACCGGCATCAATGCATCAAATTCCAGTGGCCCGGCGGCGGCAACCTCTATCGATGGGAATTTGCGCGCGGCAAACGGGCCTTGGAAATCGCGGTCGAGGGGATCTTGACCGTCAACGACACCGAATTGATGCTCAACGCCGCGCTGGATGGAGCCGGCATCGCTTACATGATCGACTACCAGGTCCGGCCCTGGCTGGAAAATGGCAAGCTGATTCGGTTCCTGGAAGGCTGGTCGCCCAGCTTTCCCGGTTTCTATTTGTATCACCCAAGCACGCGGCACGTGCCGCCAGCCTTGAGGGTGTTCATCGATTTCCTGCGGGCGAGGAGGAATGAGTGAGTAGTGAGTAGTTCACTCAGTACTCGCTCCCTTCACAGTTTCGCCAAAAGCTCCGGTGTCGGCCAACCGTCCACGGGTAACCCCAGCCGCATCTGCTCCTTGCGGACGGCTTCGCGGGTGTTGGTGCCAAGGATGCCGTCGACCGTGCCGACATCGTAGCCCCTAGCTTCGAGCTTGGTTTGCAGTGCCTTCATCTGGTCGTTGTCGAGGCCCGGTTCGGGGTTGCGTGGGTCAAGCGGCGGCGCGCCGGCGAGACGGGCGGCGAGGTTGGCCGCGGTCAGCGCATAGGTGAAGGATTGGTTCCATTCGAGATAGACGTCGAAATTGTCATAGGCGAGGAAGGCCGGGCCCTTGCGGCCCATGGGCAAGGCGAGGCCAGCCTTCAGGCCCTTGTCGATAAGCGGCGAGCCGTCGGGATTGGTGATGCCCCACTGCGCCCACTGTGTCAGCGGCAGTTTGTTGGTGCGCCCGGTCTGGTCCCACGGCATCTCGTCGGGCACGCGCACTTCCTGGATCCAGGGTTCGTCACGCTTCCAGCCGCGCGACAGCACCTTGTTGGCCGTGGTCATGATCACGTCGGGCACGCTGCCGCGCAGGTCGATCTTGCCGTCGCCATCGCCGTCGACGCCGCGCGCCAGATAGTCCGAAGGCAGGATTTGGGTCTGGCCGATCTCGCCGGCCCAGGCGCCGGTGACATCGGCCGGCAATACGCCGCGATCAATCAGTTCCAGCAGTGGTACGAGTTGCTGCCGGAACAGTTGCGGGCGGCGGCAATCATGCGACAGTGTGACCAGCGCGCTCAGCGTGTGGAAATCGCCCTGCACGGCGCCGAAGTCCGTCTCCAGTGCCCAGAAGGCGGTGATGACCGGCGCCTGGACACCGAACTGCTGGTCGGCGCGGGCGAAGATATCGGCGTATTTCTTCATGTTCGCCGCACCTTGCTTCAGCCGGTAGGCCGAGATCATGCGGTTGGAGAATTGGACGAAGGTCTGGGTGAAGACGCCCTGGGCGCGGTCGCGCGCCAGCGCCCTCTCGTCGAAGTTGGCATCTTCAAGCGCATCGAGGCCGACAGGACCGACGCCTGCCGCCTTGGCCTCGGCCGCGACGCCCTGTTTCCAGGTTTCGAAGTCGCCGCCGCATTCCTGCGCCACCGCCGGCAAGGCCGTGGCGCACAGGAGCAGCGCCGCGAGGGCTTGAGAACGCAGTCGCATCGGCTTCCTTTCGAAACGAAGAAGGGCAATGTGGTGGCTTGCCGGTAAGCCCAACGCCCTGAATTACCGGCGGTTGCACTCATTACCGCTGGCTGTGTCGAAAAGCAGGCGGCAGGCCCGGTGTCAACGGTTCTTCTGCCGTAGCCACATATCCGGGCGGATTCGCTGCCGTTGAAACCGGTTCAACGGGAGCTCTGCTGGAGTGATTTGATCCAAGCGGTGCTGCCGTTGAACTCGGTTCAACGGAAACTCTGCTGGAGTGATTTGATCTAAGGCGGTGCTGCCGTTGAACCCGGTTCAACGGAAACTCTGCAGGAGTGATCAATCCAAGTGGTGCTGCCGTTGAACCGGTTCAACGGAAACTCTGCTGGAGTGATTTGATCTAAGGCGGTGCTGCCGTTGAACCCGATATCAACGGGTGTTCTGCCGCAGCCACTTGTTCCAGGCGGCCTCGCTGCCGTTGAACACGTTGATATCGGACTTGCCGGTCATGCCGGGAACGATGCCCGTGCCGGTGTACTGCCAGAAGGTGAAGGGATGGCTGCCGTACTTCTCGCGCGGATGGCCGGCGACGGAGCGCAGCCAGTAGGGATAACCGCGGAAGGTCGACAGTTCGTTGTCGTCGAAGAAATCGACCGAGGTGTAGATGATCGGCTTCTTGCCGTAGTGCCGCTCGATGATTTCGAGGAAGGTGGCCATCTCCGCGCGCACCGTGGCCGCGTCGGGGCGCAGCCTGCAGGTCGGCGATTTCGGGTTCCATTCCATGTCGAGGACCGGCGGCATCGAGGAGCGGTCGACGGGGACATTCTGGATGAACCAGCGCGCCTGGACGGCCGCCGGCGTGCAGAAATAGAAGAAGTGATAGGCCGCGCGCGGAACGCCCGCGGCTTTGGTGCGTGCCCAATGCTCGTTGAAGTATTCGTCGAAGCGGTCGCCGCCCTCGGTCGCCTTGATGAAGGCGAAGGAAATGCCGCTCGCCCTGGCCGCCGGCCAATCGACCGAGGTCTGGTACTTGGAGACGTCGGTGCCATGGACGGCATAGTTCCATGGCGCCCCGCTGTCCCATTCATGCGGCTTGGAATCGCCGAAGCGCGGCGCGCGCACGGCAACCGTCCCACTGCTGGACGAAGATGGCGACAGCGGCGAGAGATCGTCCACGGTCGAGCAGGCGCCAAGCAGCGTCAGCATGAAAAGAGCCGCAAGACGGCGCATCACAATTTCCAAGCCGGATTCAGCCGGTCGCTGATGGGTTGTTGTTGCGGGGTGACCTCAGTGCCTTGGTCGGCACGTGTCAGCCCTCAGGAGATCGCCCCACAGCATCTCCTGATTCTCCAGTGATCGCCGATCATGGTTGATAACAGGTTGATGGCGCTCGACAAGAACCTCGATTTTGCCGAAGCAATGGCGGCAAATCGATGACATAGATCGAGCCGGAAGTGACCGGGCAGCTGAAGAGCAGGGACCGAAAAGATGCGGATCGTCGTCAAGATCGTCAAATGGCTGCTTGGCCTGATCGTGCTGGCGGTCGCCGCTTTGTTTGCTTGGCTTTATATCGCGCCGCCGGAATTGATCCGCGTCGGCTCGGGCTATTCGGCCAAGATCGTCTGCTCCAATGTCTTCATAGCCGGGCGCGACCCCAACGAGGTGCTTGCCGTCGACGTACAGGCTCCCGGCCACCCACTGCTGCGGCTGATGCGGGTTTCGGTCGACAAGAACCGCGGTACCGTTTCCGCTGGTTTGCTCGGCTTCCTCGGCAAGAGCGTCGCCGTCGCCCGTGACGGGCTGGGCTGCGCCTCGGTCCCCGACGGCGACGTCGGCAAGGCGCGGCGCACGGCAGTCCATGTCGAGCCTGTCGCGACCAGCCGGGATACGCTGTGGCCGGAGGGCGAGCGGGTCGACGCTTCACAGGATCCGGTGATTGCAAAGCTGCTCGACGATGCGGCGCTGACCGGCGCCGGCATGCGGGCGATCGTGGTGGTCAAGAACGGTCGCGTCGTCGCCGAACGCTATGGCGAGGGGTTTTCCGCCAAGACGCCGCTGCTCGGCTGGTCGATGACCAAGACGGTGAATGCCGCCATCATCGGCACGCTGGTCAAGGACGGCAAGATGACCATCGACAACAAGGGCCTGTTCGCGCCGTGGAAGACAGATGGCCGCGCCGCGATCAGCCTTGCCGACATGATGGCGATGTCGAGCGGGCTGGAATTCAACGAGGATTACGGCGACGTCGCCGATGTCACGCGCATGCTCTATCTCGAACCCGACATGGCAAGCTTTGCCGAATCCAAGCCGCTGACTGGCGAAGTCGGCAAGGTGTTTTCCTATTCGAGCGGCACGGCGGTGATGCTGTCGCGGCTCTGGCAGGATGCGATCGGCGACAAGGCCAAGGCGCTGACATTGCCGCGCAGCGCGCTGTTCGAGCCGCTCGGCATGCACAGTGCGGTGCTCGAAACCGATGAGCAGGGCACATTCGTCGGCTCGTCCTATCTCTACGCCACCGCGCATGACTGGGCGCGCTTCGGCCAGTTCCTGCTGCAGGGCGGTGTCTGGAACGGCAACCAGGTCCTGCCGGCCGGCTTCGTCGACTGGATGCGCGAACCAGCACCGGCGTCCAATGTCTACGGCAAGGGCCAGTTGTGGATCGAAGCACCCGGCGACGAGGAGAAGCCTGGCGCTGGTGTCGCAGCGGGCCTGCCCAAGGACACTTACTGGATGCAAGGTCATGACGGGCAGACTGTCACCATCATCCCGTCCGAGCAGTTGGTGGTGGTCCGGCTCGGCCTGACGCCGGCCAAGCTCGGCTACCGCCCGCGGACGATGGTGGGAGCGCTGGTGAAGGCATTGCATTAGCTCCTACCCCCTCGATGGGGGAGGTGGGATTGCGCGGCCCGACCACGCCAAGCCAGGCATAGCCGCGATAAAGCGTGCGGAAACGGAAGGTTGCGCCTGTTCGCCGGGATTCCGATTCCAGAACTTCGCGCAGAGACTCACGCGGCGAGACGTGGAATTTTCTGAGCCAGCCGCGCAGCAACGTCCGGAACCAGCCGGGCAGCCCCTCCTGCTGGCCGAAGTCGACGATATGCAGCGAACCGTTGGGGGCAAGTGCTGCCAGTGCCGCCGACACTGTCTTCTCCCAGCCGGGGATCATCGACAGCGAATAGGACACGAAGACGCGGTCGAAGCGTTCGGTGCCGAAGAGCGCGCCGGCATCGAAATCGGTCGCGTCGCCTCTTGCCAGCGTGACGCGGCTGGACAGGCCTTTGCGGTCGATCGCCTTGCCGGCCGTCTCCAGCATCTCGGCCGAAATGTCGAGGCCGAAGAAGCGGGCATCGGGATAGCGACGGGCGGCCAGGATGATGTTGCGCCCGGTGCCGCAGCCGAGTTCCAGCACGCTGCCGCCTGCTGGAACATCCAGCCCTGAAATCAGCCGGTCGCGGCCGAGAAGATAATATTTGCGGGTCAGGTCGTAGATGTGGCGCTGCCAGCGGTAGACGCCGTCCATCAGTTCGGCATGGTTGGCCTTGAATTCGGGGCTGGCCGGCAGTTCCGTCGTGCTCATGCCGGACGCTTCACATAGAGGTGGAAGCCGCCATAGATGGCCGAGCGGTCGCGGGCCGAGAAGTCGCGCGATGCCTCGTTCTGGTAGTCCCATTGGTCGAGCAACGAAGTGGAGACGCGGCCCGGCAACAGGCTGGGCTCGGCGGCGGTGCGGAAGATGACGCGGGCGCCGGTGGAGGCCGTGCGGGTGATTTCCGACCACAGTGCATTGAGCTGGTCGTCGGTCATCCAGTCCTGGGCGTCGAGCAGGATGAAGCGGTCGACGGTGCCGGCATCCTTGCCGGCCAGGAACTCGATCAGATTGGCATGGTGGATGGCGACGCGATCGATGTTGCCGCGGATGGTGTCGTAGTTATGCTTTTCCAGATAGGCGGGCAGGGCGGCTTCGCCGGGCTCGGGATAGCGGCGGGCGAAAGCCTGCCAGGCGAAATAATTGTTTTCCAAGGGAAAATCGCAGGCGAGTTTTTCCAGCCGGGCCTTCAGCACGCTGGCCATTGTGCCGTCGCCGGAGGTGATCAGGGAATCGTACTGCGCCGGCGGAATGCCGAGGCCGAACAGCGAGGCCTTGCGCGAGGTCGCCCATTTCAGAAGCTTCCTGTCGAAGACCGGCGCCAGTTCCTCGTTGAAGAACCGGCGCTGTTCGCCGATGTTGCGGGCCTGCATGATGCCCGCTGGGTCGACGCCGAAGAATTTCGCCGTGCGATGGCCCATGGCGATGAACAGGCCGAGCAGGCCGGTCTGGTAGAAGTTGCGGTCGAAAACGCCGATGCGCCTGATGCCGCGCCAGTTGCGGCGCTCCCAATAGTGACGGCTGACCGGATCGAGATGCGGCGCGATGAAGCGGTCGTAGGCTTGCGAATTGTGGCTGGTGTCGGCAGCACCGAAGAAACGAAACAGATCGCCCTGCGAGGGCAGACGGCGCACCGCCTCCAGCTTCATGCGGTTCAGCGCGATGTGCGCGGCGTTGAGGTCGACGGCGTCGATCCTTGCCGGCGAGCGGGTGAGGTAGGCCAGGATGTTGCAGCCGCCCGAGGCGATGGTGACGACGCGGTGGCCCTTGCCAAGCTGCATGGCCTCCATGTCGACATCGGGGTCTTCCCAGATCTGCGGATAGACGAGGCCGGAAAACAGGAAGGCGAACAGCCGCTCGGAAATGCCGGCTTTCGAAAGCGCACGGTTCTGGTAGACGGCCCTTCCAACTTCCTTGCCGCGGCGAAAAACCAGATCCGAGGAGACGTCCGTCATGGCAAAGTGATTCCCCATTTGCTTTGCCGCAAGCGGGTAGCGCAGGGTCATGACAGGCCGGTGACAGTCGGAAGCATCGATAATTCTACTGCGGCGGTCATCTAACGCGGCTTTCTGCGCTTCCGGTGCTCACGGACTTAATGTCCGCTCCGCTCCGGTTCTCGAAAGTCACGTCACCTGACTCGCCGCAGCGAATTCTCGAAGCTTCCTCAGGCGCGGCCAAATCCACCCGGCGTCGGTGTCGTCAGGATAACAGCTTCACCGGCATCCAGCACCGTCTGATCACAGGCCTTCAACGTGTCGACGTGACCGTCCTTGCGGCGAACCTGGGTCGAGCCGACCTCACCATCACCACCACCGTCCAGCCCCTGCGGCGGGCGGTTGCGGTGCGAGGACAGGATTGCGCATTCCATCTTTTCGAGGAAGCGGATGGTGCGTTTGGTGCCGTCGCCGGCATTCCATTTGCCCGTGCCGCCGGAGCCTTCGCGGATGTGGAAATCCTCCAGCACCACGGGAAAACGGAGTTCCAGCACTTCCGGGTCGGTGAGGCGGGAATTGGTCATGTGGGTGTGGACGCCGGACGTGCCGGCAAAGCCGCGGCCGGAGTTCATACGGCCTGCCGGCGAGCCGGAGCAGATCGTCTCGTAATACTGGTATTGCTTGTTGCCGAAGGTCAAATTGTTCATCGTGCCCTGCGCATTGGCCATCGCGCCCATGGCGCCGAACAGCGCGTTGGTGACATGCTGCGAGGTCTCGACATTGCCGGCGACGACGGCGGCGGGGTAGGCGGGCTTCAGCATGCAGCCATCGGGAATGATGATGTTGATGGGCCTGAGGCACCCGGCATTCATCGGGATCATGTCCTCGACCATGACACGGAAGGCATAAAGCACCGCCGCACGGGCGACAGGCTCGGGTGCGTTGAAGTTGTTCTTCATGACCGGTGACGTGCCGGTGAAGTCGACGGTCGCCTCGCGTTTTTGCCGGTCGACCGATATCTTCACCTTGATGATCTGGCCGGTGTCGGTCGGGTATTCGTATCGCGACGTGTCGGGCAACCGTTCCAGCACGCGGCGCACGCTTTCGGCGGCGTTGTCCTGGACGTGACCCATATAGGCCTCGACGACATCGAGGCCAAAATGCGCGACCATCTTGCGCAGTTCGGCGACGCCTTTCTCGTTGGCGGCGATCTGCGCCTTGAGGTCGGCTATGTTCTGGTGTGGGTTGCGGGCCGGATAGCGGTGGTCGGTGAGCAGCGTCTGCAATTCCGTCTCGCGGAATTTCCCGCGGTCGACGATGCGGAAATTGTCGAACAAGACGCCTTCCTCGTCGACCGTGGTGGCGAGCGGAGTCATCGATCCAGGCGCGGTGCCGCCGATATCGGCGTGGTGGCCGCGCGACGCAACGTAGAAGAGGATCCTGGGCGATTGGCCAATCTCCCCCCTTGTGGGGGAGATGCCCGGCAGGGCAGAGGGGGGCGTGACAGAACGAGACGTTGGCGGGACAGCGCCCCCCTCTGTCGGCTTCGCCGACATCTCCCCCACAAGGGGGGAGATCGGGCGCGCTTCCTCGAACACCGGCGTCACAACGGTGATGTCGGGCAGATGCGTGCCGCCATTATAGGGCGCGTTGAGGGCAAAGACGTCGCCGGGGTGGATGTCGCCGGAGTTCAGCCGGATGATGGTCTCGACCGAACGGTCCATCGAGCCGAGGTGGACCGGCATGTGCGGCGCGTTGGCGACCAGCGCACCGGTGTGATCGAAGACAGCGCAGGAAAAATCCAGCCTTTCCTTGATGTTGACGGAGTAGGCGGTGTTCTGCAGCGTGACCCCCATCTGCTCGGCGATCGACATGAAGAGGTTGTTGAAGACCTCCAGCATCACCGGGTCGGCTTCGGTGCCGAGCGCTGCCTGCCGCCGCTTTCTTGCGATGCGGCGCAGCAGCACATGGTTCCTAGCGGTGATCTCGGCCTGCCAGCCCGGCTCGACGACGATGGTCTGGTTCGGCTCGATGATCAGGGCGGGACCGGCAATCCTGTTGCCCGGCTTCAGCGCCTCCCGGCGGAAAATGCCGGATGCACGCCATTCTCCCTCGGTAAAGATTTCGCGGCTCTGCGAAGGGCTTAAGGCGAGATCCTCGGTTTCTGAATCACTTTCGTCGCGGCCGCCGCCGCCGGTGTCGGTGCCCTCGACGCCGACCGTCTCGACGATCATCGGCTTGTCGTCATAGACGAAACCGAATTGCGCCTTGTGGGCGATCTCGAAATCGCGCTTCGCCCGGAAAATCGAGTCACTTTCGAAATTCACCGGCAGTGTCGCGTCGGTGCCGTCGTAGCGAATGTGCAGCACCGGCCTTGCGGCAACCGCGTCCTCGGCGATGCCTTGCGCAGCGAGTTCGGCGATGACGGTGTTTCTCAAATTGGCAATGAGGCTACCGATCTCGGTTCGGGACTCCTCCACAAGCGGCTTGAGCAGCGCCTGCTGGCGCGAGGCAAAGACGGAGGCTAGGCCGATGCCATAGGCCGAAAGCAGGCCGGAGAAGGGGTGGATCAGCACCGCCTCCATGCCGAGCGCGTCGGCAACCAGGCATGCGTGCTGGCCGCCGGCGCCGCCAAAGCAGTTCAGCAGGTATTCGGTGACGTCGTAGCCGCGCTGCACGGAAATCTTCTTGATGGCGTTGGCCATGTTCTCGACGGCGATGGTGATGAAGCCTTCCGCGACCGCCTCGGGCGAGCGGCCGTCACCGATCTCGGCGGCAAGTGCGCTGAATTTCGCGCGCACGGCCTCGACGTCGAGCGGCTGATCCTGGTCGGGGCCGAATATCGCCGGGAAGAAATCGGGCTGCAGCTTGCCCAGCATGACGTTGGCGTCGGTGACTGCGAGCGGTCCGCCACGCCGGTAGGCGGCGGGGCCGGGATTGGCGCCGGCGGAGTCCGGGCCGGAACGAAAGCGGCCAGCCTCGTAATGCAGGATCGAACCGCCGCCGGCGGCGACGGTGTGGATGCGCATCATCGGGGCGCGGACCCGCACGCCGGCGACTTCGGTGTCGAAGGCGCGCTCATACTCGCCGTCATAGTGGGCGACATCGGTTGATGTGCCGCCCATGTCGAAGCCGATGACCTTGTCGAAACCGGCGGATTTCGCTGTCTCGACCATGCCGACGACGCCGCCGGCCGGACCCGACAGCAGCGCGTCCTTGCCTTGGAACATATTGGCGGCGGTGAGACCGCCAGAGGACATCATGAACATCAGGCGGGGGGATTGGTCAGTCTCTCCCGCCGCACCCAGTTCTCTTGCCACCTGCTGCACATACCTCGACAGGATGGGCGACAGATAGGCGTCGACCACGGTTGTGTCGCCGCGGCCCACCAGCTTGATCAGCGGCGAAACCTCGTGGCTGACCGAGACTTGGCCGAACCCAAGCTTGCGGCAGACTTTTGCCACCGCCTTCTCGTGATCGGGATATTTCCAGGCATGCATGAAGACGATGGCTACGGCATCGATGCCGTCGGCCTTGGCCTGTTCGATTGCCGGCCGGCAAGCGGCGATGTCGAGCAGCCGTTCGACGGAGCCATCGGCCAGCACACGCTCGTTGACCTCGATGACGCGCTCATAAAGCTGTTCGGGAAGGATGATCTCCTTGGCGAAGATGTCCGGGCGCGCCTGATAGGCGATCCTGAGCGCATCGCGAAACCCCTTGGTGATGAGCAGGAGCACGCGGTCGCCCTTGCGCTCCAGAAGCGCATTGGTAGCCACCGTGGTGCCCATCTTGATGTCGCCGAGCCGGCCGGGCGGAAGCGCGACCCCAGGTTCAAGCCCGAGCAGGTCACGGATGCCCTGGATGGCGGCATCGCCATAGGCTTCCGGGTTCTCCGAAAGGAGCTTGCGCGGATGCAGCCCCCCTTGCGGGTCTCGGCCGACGACATCGGTGAAGGTGCCGCCGCGGTCGATCCAGAAGTCCCATTTCGCGGCCATGGCGGCTGTCTCCGGCATTTTTCGTTTCCAGCTTTCGTTGTTAATGCGCCAAGGCATCAGCGGCAACGCATCCCGTTGATGTTACACGCGGAAACGCAACGTTACGAAACTCATGGCGATGTGATGCATTTCCCCTTCGACCGTTCACTGCAACGTGAACGTGTGTTGAAGGAGAGATGTCATGAAAAAGCTCATTCTTGCGTCCGTGTCCGCGCTTGCCCTGCTGGGCCTCGCCGCCTGCAGCGACAGCGGCACAGGCACTGACAACACCACCACGCAGAGCACCAATCCGCCGGCCTCCGAGCCGATGAAACCCGCGGCCCCGGCTGATAATTCGACCAAGCCTGCCGAGCCGGCTCCGGCAACGCCTGCTCCTGCGCCCGCGCAGTAGCTTGTAAGCAGTAAGTGTCTTGGGAGAAAAGGCCGGCGTCATGCCGGCCTTTTCTTGTGGAGGCGGCCATCGGAACCGAAGAGGCGCTCTCCTCACCGACCCCGGACAGTGGCCGTTATTGGCTTGATAGCGGGGTCCGGTTGGCTCTATGAAGCTGGCCATGTCGATTTGGGACCGCCTTGGCGAATTCATAACACGGGTTTCGTCTTCGACGACGGCGGGCCGAAGCCGTGCGCACGGTGTTCTCCGGCGACGCGGACCTGCGCCGCCGCGTCGCCTTCTCGGTGGCCATGATCGCGCTTTCGGCCAAGATGGCCAAGGCCGACGGCATCGTCACCCAGGACGAGGTGCGCGCTTTCCAGGAAATCTTCGAAGTGCCCCCGAAGGAGACGCGCAATGTGGCGCGGCTGTTCGATCTGGCGCAGCGCGACGTGGCCGGTTTCGAGACCTATGCCGAACGGATGGCGCAGATGTGCGGCTCTGGGCATTCCAACTGCGTGATGCTGGAAGACATACTCGACGGCTTGTTCCACATCGCAAAGGCCGACGGCTTGGTGCATGAGCATGAAGGCACCTTCTTGCATCGGATCGCGGAGATTTTCCGCATCGACGAGGCACATTATGAGGCCATTCTGGCGCGGCACGTCAATCTTGGCGCTGGCGACCCCTATGTCGTGCTCGGCATCGAGCGCGGCAAGCCCTTCGAGGAGGTCAGGAAGCGGTACCGCAAGCTGGTTTCCGACAATCATCCCGACCGGCTGATCGCGCGCGGCCTGCCGCAGGAATTCATCAAGATCGCGACGACCAGGGTCGCGGCGATCAACGCCGCCTATGAGATGATCGAGCGAGGCCTGCGGCACGTATGAGCGGCTTCCTGCCCGACGAGCCGCGCGCCGAGGTCAGGGTGTCGCCGAATTTCGGGCCAAGGCGCGACACGCTGAAACCCGATATGATCGTGTTGCACTATACCGGCATGGCGACGGGTGCCGGGGCCGAGGCGTGGCTGTGCGACCCGGCCAGCGAAGTCTCGTCGCATTATCTCGTGCATGAGAATGGCCACATCGTGCAGATGGTCAGGGAAAGCGACCGCGCCTGGCACGCCGGCAAGAGTTCCTGGTTCGGACGCAGCGACATCAACTCCTGTTCGATCGGCATCGAGATCGTCAATCCAGGACATTCGCTGGGCTATCGCGGATTTCCCCAGCGCCAGATCGACGCGGTGATCGGCCTGTGCAAAGGCATTGCCGCGCGGCATGCGATCCCCGCCACGCGGGTGCTGGCGCATTCGGACGTGGCGCCTGGGCGCAAAGTCGATCCAGGCGAGAAGTTTCCGTGGCGCGCGCTGTTCGACGCCGGCGTCGGCCATCTCGTGCCGGCCGCTCCCGTGAGGCGTGGAGCCGCGCTGAACCCCGGCGACAGCGGCGCCGATGTCGAGGCACTGCAGTCGATGCTCGCGCTCTATGGCTATGGTGTCGAGATATCGGGCGTTTTCGATCATCAGACACGGATTGTCGTCGAGGCTTTCCAACGGCATTTCCGTCCCCGCCTGGTTGACGGGCTGGCCGACGGCTCGACGATGCGTACGCTGCAAAAACTGCTTGCCTCCATGAGCCGCTGACCCAGGTCAAGGCCCTGCCCAAGTAATCCTTTCCGCCTTTCAGGTTACAAACTGTCACTTAAAGTGACTTGCCCCGCCTTCATTGGCGCCAATTCGGACTTCAAAGGGCAATTCGTACAGTTTGTCGGACGTCTATCCCCCCGGATGTTCCGATATTAATCAAGGCGTGCCACGCGATGATCTTCGCGTGGTCCAAACAGAACAGGATCACATGCAGAAATTGACCGTTGTAACGGCAGCTCTTGCTGCCGGCGTAATGACTTTTGCCTTTGGTGCGGCCAATGCTGCGCCGTTAAGCCCACGGGCCGATCAAGGGCTCGTAGTGGCAACCGCCAAAGGCAAGGCCATTTCGGCCAAAAGCAGCAGGAGTGTGAAGACGGCGAAGAAGCAGGCTTCCGCGAAAGTGGAAAAGGCAAGCTGGACCAAGGCGAAGAAATCCACCGCCAAAAAGCAGACCAAGCGCGGACGCAAGACCGTCGACATGATGACGACGGCATCGATCGGCCTCGGGAATGCAGCCGCGTCGACGGCAGCGGTGGCCAGCAGCGGCCAGTATTCCGCGATCGTCGCCCGCTATGCGGCGAGCTACGGCATCCCGGTGTCACTGGCTAATGCCGTCATCAAGATCGAGAGCAATTACCGGCCGAACATGGTCGGCGGCGCCGGGGAGATCGGCCTGATGCAGATCAAGCCGGCAACGGCGCGGATGATGGGCTACAACGGTTCGGCCAAGGGCCTCTTCGATCCCGACACCAACATCAAATACGGCATGAAGTATCTCGCCATGGCGCGGGATCTCGGCGGCGGCACGACCTGCGGCACGATCCTGAAATACAATGCCGGGCACGGCGCGACACGGATGAACCCTGTCTCGGCCGCCTATTGCAGCAAGGTCAAGGTGCAGTTGGCCGCCGTTGGTGCGCCTGCCTGAGAAGAGTTGGCGTAAGAAGAGCTGGCCGCAACCGGCTTTTTCGGTTGCGTTTTCTGGGCTGAACCCCTTTATACGCCTTGCCAGCTGGCCGGGCGGCCGCACTCGCAAACGCCGAAAGGCCGCGGGTGAGGAAAGTCCGGGCTCCATGGAGACACGGTGCCGGTTAATGGCCGGCGGGGGCGACCCCAGGGAAAGTGCCACAGAAAGCAAACCGCCACGGTTTCACCGTGGTAAGGGTGAAAGGGTGGGGTAAGAGCCCACCGCGCGACTGGCAACAGGAGCGGCACGGCAAACCCCACCGGGAGCAAGACCGAATAGGGGCGGTGCGAGGGGAAACCCTCGAGGGCTGTTTCCGGCTCACCGTCCGGGTAGGTTGCGTGAGGCGCATGGCGACATGCGCCCAAGATGAATGGCCGCCACGTTCTCGTCCCGCAAGGGGCGAGGGCCATACAAAACCCGGCTTACAGGCCGGCTGGCAGTTTTCCTTCGAAAGAAAAACGCTTGAGATCAGCAGGTTGCGCCCTCCAGCGCGCCTGCCGATTCAAGTCGGTGCGGCTTTTGCCGGCTGGATCGACACCAAGCCATTGCTTGAAGCTGGTACGATTAAATCGTACCATAGGATCGACGCAAGGCATCGGGAGCCTATCATGGGACATGTCGATAAACGCAGCATCACGCTGTCGCCGGAACTGGCGCAAGCGGTGGACGATGTGGTTGCCGCCGGCGAATATGCTTCGGCGAGCGAAGTGATCCGCGATGCGCTGCGGCAATGGAAGGACCGCCGCGATCTGCTCGGCTATACGGTCGAGGAACTGCGCAAGCTGGTGCAGGAAGGGATCGACAGCGGGCCTGGTCGATTCGCATCGATGGACGAAATCAAAGCCGAGGCGCGCAAGTACAGGCTGTCCGATGGCCCTGAGAGCGGGAGGATAGTGGACGGGCCTTTATTTATGGAGCGCTTGCGGGCCAAATATATTGCTGCGTCCGATGTAGGCGACTTTCAGAAATGAGACATAGCTGTCGCTTCAGATGTTGGTGCTGCCCCTCATCCCCCTGCCGGGACCTTCTCCCCGTATAGTGACGGGGAAAAAGGGGGCTTTTTTCTGCAGTTTGGAAAACTGGCCAAACCGTCAAAGACAGCGCCTTTCTCCCCGTTCTCCACGGGGAGAAATGTCCGGCAGGACATTGAGGGGCGGCGCTGATGCCGGTCAATCTCGAGGATATCACAGCCAGGTTTCAGCCGCTGATCCCGTCCAGCGACGTTTCGATCGCCTTCCAAAGCTCTTCCACCGGTTCACAGCCGACCGAGAGGCGAACGAAGCCGGGCGGCACCGCGTCGCCTCGCTTCAAACGCCGCTCGGCCGAGGTGTGTACGCCGCCGAAGGATGTCGCTGCCTGCATCAGGTCGCAATTGTTGATGAAATCCTCGGCCCTCTGTTCCGAGGCGAGCTCGAACGAGATGAGAAAGCCGAAGCGCTCCATCTGGGCGCAGGCAAGATTATGCGACGGATCGCTCTCCAGTCCGGGAAAGCGCAGGCCGCTGATCGCCCGGTGGCCCTGCAGTCGCCGCGCGATCACCTCCGCGGAGGTGCACATGCGGTCGAAGCGCACATCGAGTGTCTCCAGGCCACGGTGCACCAGCCAGGCTTCGAACGGTCCGGGAATGCTGCCTGAAATTTCGCGCCAGCCGGTCACGGCGGCGATGATGTCGGCGTTGCGGCTGGCGACGTGGCCGAACAGCACGTCGGAATGGCCGTTCGGCGCCTTGGTGTCGGCGGCGACGACGATATCGGCGCCGTGGTCGAGCGGGCGCTGGCCGAACGGCGTCATCGTCGTGTTGTCGATCGCCAGCAGCGCACCTGCTTTGTGAACCGCCGCGGCAACGGCCGCTATGTCGCAGATATCCAGTCCCGGATTGGCCGGGGTTTCGACGAAAGCAAGCCGGTAGCCATCGAAGCCGCCATCGAGGAATGTCGAGGTCGGGCGGACATCGTAGCTGACGCCGAAAGGCTTCAGGAAACGATCGGCCAGTGCCCTTGTCGTGTGATAGCCGTCCGACGGCAGCAGGATACGGTCGCCAGTCTTGAGCAGTCCGAAGAACACGGCCGAGATCGCGCCCATTCCGGAAGGGAAGGCCACGCAGGGCGCGTCTTCCAGATGCGCCAGCATATGTTCGACCGCGTCCCAGGTCGGATTGCTGAAGCGGCCATATTGATCGTAGCCGGTGGCATCGCCAGGCGCATGGTAGATCGCGGCCATGGTCAGCGGCAGCGGGATCGGGTCGCCTTTGGCAAGTCCGCTGTTGCGCAGATGGGGAAGTGCTGCAGCGCGTGTGTTCGCTGATTCAGGCATCGATTCTCAAACCCTCCTGGTGACCGGTCGGACGCGAGCAAACGCTATGCCCGGCAACGCGCCCCAGCAAGCCGCCTCCGGTTGGGCCAAGCGCTCTAAACGCTTCGTTAGGCTTAATGATCCATAAAGACGAGACGTGCCGGAACGGCTGCCCTCATCGGTCGCGATGCGCGTGTTTGTGAAGCCTATTCCCGTTGACGCCCATAGTGCCCCATGATATCCCATTTCGATACTCAAGCCTTCGTTCCGCGTCAGGGTAAAGCGTACGCCAATCGGGCAGCCGCGGCGGCTGCGCGTTTGCCGGTTTTTGCCCGCGTAAACGAGGTGGGTGCGAGGCAGGGAACGTGCTGCGGCGGCGCGTGCGACACGATAAAGAGGGGTGCGGCGGCGCAAGCGGCTGTAACGCGTGATGGACCGGTTTCTGTCGAACACGGTGAGCAGGATCGATGCGAAGGGACGGGTGTCCGTTCCGGCGCATTTCCGTGCCGTCGTGCAGAAGCGCGGCTATTCGGAACTCTACGCGCTGCGTTGCCTGGATCTGCCGGCGATGGATGTCGGTGGGCTCGACCTGCTCGATCGGTACGAGCAGCGCATCGCGCTCGAGGATCCCTTCCTGCAGACGGCGGACGACATGTCCTTCTTCTGCCATGGCGATGGCGCATTCCTGAAACTCGACCAGGATGGCCGCATCACCATGACCGATTTCATTCGCGAGCACACCGGCATCTCGGCGGAGGTGACTTTTGTCGGCCGCGGCAATTTCTTTCAGATCTGGGAGCCGGGACGGCTTGCTGCCTATGGCGCGCAGGCGCGGGCCCGGCTTTTGCAGCTTCGGCAGGGGACGAAGCCTGGGGAGCGGCCGGAATGACGGCGGGCCACGGCGATGACATCCACGCCGTTGGCGGACCGGCCCGCCACATTCCGGTCCTCCTTGGCGAAGTGCTCGAGGCACTGGCGCCGGCGGAAGGCGACATCATCATCGACGGCACGTTCGGCGCCGGCGGCTACACCAAAGCCATCCTGGCGACGGGGGCTTCGGTGGTGGCCATCGACCGCGACCCGGACGCGATCGCCGCCGGACGCGATCTCGAGGCACAGTCGGGCGGCAGGCTGAGGCTGGTGCAGGCGCCGTTCTCGACGCTGGACGAGCATGCCGAAAGCGTTGATGGCGTCGTGCTCGACATTGGCGTGTCCTCGATGCAGCTCGACCAGGCCGAACGCGGGTTTTCCTTCCGCTCCGACGGGCCGCTCGACATGCGCATGGCGCAGGCGGGCCTCAGTGCCGCCGATGTCGTCAACAGCTTCAAGCCGGGCGACCTTGCCCGCATCTTCGGCTTTCTCGGCGAGGAGCGTCACGCCGGGCGTATCGCCCGCATGATCGAGGCGCGCCGCGAAAAGCGGCCGTTCGAACGCACGCTGGAACTCGCCGACGCCATCGAGACACATATCGGCCGCGCGCCGAAGGACAAGATCCATCCGGCCACCCGCGTCTTCCAGGCGCTGCGCATTTTCGTCAACGACGAGCTTGGCGAGCTGGCCAAGGCCCTGTTCGCCGCCGAACGCGCGCTGAAGCCGGGCGGACGCCTCGTCGTGGTGACGTTCCATTCGCTGGAAGACCGTATCGCCAAGCGCTTCATAGCCGACCGCGCCGATGCCGTGACGGGGTCTCGCCACATGCCCGAGGCGCAGGCGCGCACCGCCACCTTCCGCAAGGCAGGCGGCGGCGTGACACCTGGTGACGCCGAGATCGCGGCCAATCCACGCGCCCGCTCGGCGAGGCTGCGCGCCGCGATCCGCACCGAGGCGCCGGCGCGCCCCGGCGATTTTTCGATTTTCGGCCTTCCAAAGCTTCCCGGTATCGACCGGCAGGGGGAGAGGTAAGCACGTGTTCCGTACCAGCGACATTGTCCTGATCGCCGTCATGGTTTCGGCGGCAGCCCTGACCTACAAGATCAAGCGCGAGGCCGAGGACCAACTGGCGGCGGTGCAGAAGATCCATACCCAGATACGCTACGAGGAGGAGACGATCGACCTGCTCAAAGCCGACTGGAGCCTGCTCACCCAGCCGTCGCGGCTGCAGAAGCTTGCTGAACTCTACAAGGCGCAGCTCGCCCTCGAGCCGGTCAGCGCGCGCCAGATCGTGGGCCTGAGCGACCTGCCGGCCAAAGCCCTGGACATCCAGGACATACTGAACGGCCGCCAAGGCGGCATGGCCGACAATTCCGACAAGGCGCCCCCGGGCGACAAGGACCCCGTCGTCACCGGAGGCATCGCCCAATGATCGGCAAATTGCTGAAGCGCCGGGCCAGGACGGTCGAGGACGGGTCCATCGTCGTCGATGGCGCCCGCAAGGCGACCGGCGGCAAGGGCAAGGCGCGCATCGTGATGACGATGGCCGTGTTCTTTGGTATCTTCTCGGTCATTTCCGGGCGGCTGGTCTATCTCGGCTTCCAGACACCCGACCTGTCGGGCGGCCCGCAGAGCCGGGTCACCGCCTCGCGGCCCGACATCGTCGACCGCAATGGCGAAGTGCTGGCGACCGACATCAAGACGGCGTCGCTGTTCGCCGAGCCGCGCCGCATCGTCGATGCCGACGAGGCGATCGAGAAGCTGTCGACCGTGCTGCCCGAGATCGATTACGAGCAGACCTACCATAAGCTCAAGAGCGGTGCCGGCTTCGTCTGGCTGCAGCGCCAGCTGACGCCCAAGCAGCAGGCCGACATCATGCAGCTCGGCATTCCCGGCTTCGGCTTCCGCACCGAGAAGCGCCGTTTCTATCCAAGCGGCGAGACCTCGTCCTACATTGTCGGCCTGACCAACATCGACAACCAAGGCATCTCCGGCATGGAGAAGTACATCGACGAGCAGGGCCTGAGCGACCTGCAGGCGTCGGGCCTGGCGATGGCCAAGGATCTCAAGCCGGTGAAGCTTTCGATCGATCTGCGCGTCCAGCATGTGGTGCGCGATGAGATCGCCGCCGGCCTGGAGCGCTATCGCGCCATGGGCGCCGGCGCAGTCGTGCTCAACGTCAAGACCGGCGAAGTGGTGGCGATGGCTTCGGTGCCGGATTTCGATCCGAACAATCCCTACAATGCACAGGAAAAGGACCGGCTGAACCGGATGTCGGCGGGGCTCTATGAGATGGGCTCGACCTTCAAGAGCTTCACCTCGGCCATGGCGCTCGATTCCGGCAAGGCGACGATGGCGAGCCGCTTCGACGCTTCGCATCCCATCCGGGTCGGCCATCAGGCTATCCACGATTTCCACGGCAAGAACCGTGTGCTGTCGTTGCCGGAGGTGTTCCTCTATTCGTCCAACATCGGGTCGGCCCGAGAGGCCGAGCTGGTCGGCATCGCGGGGCACCGGGAATTCCTGCATCGCCTTGGCATCCTGGACAAGATGCAGACCGAACTGCCGGAAGTCGCCCGCCCGACGGAACCGAAGGTCTGGAAACAGGTCAATTCGTTCACCATCGCCTTTGGCCATGGCGTGTCGACGACGCCGCTGCAGGCGGCTGTCGGCTGCGCGGCGCTAATGAATGGCGGCTACTTGATGGAGCCGACGTTCCTGGTCCGCAGCGAGCAGGAAGCGATGGCGACGGCCAAGAAAGTGGTCAACGACAAAACCGTCGAAGGCATGCGCTATCTCTATACGCTCAACGCCGAGAAGGGCTCGGCCAGAAACGCCAGGGTCCCCGGCTACCGCGTTGGCGGCAAGACCGGAACGGCCGAGAAGGTGATCAACGGCCGCTATTCTAAGGATTTGAATTTCAACACCTTCGTCGCCGCCTTCCCGATGGACGATCCGCAATACCTGGTGTTTACGATCGCCGACGCCCCGCACCCCGAAAAGCCCGGGATGACCGACGTCGCGGCCGCGAATGCTGGGGTTATAGCCGGCAATATCATCAGGCGTTCAGCGGCCATGCTTGGCGTGAAGCCAGATTTCAGCCATGAAAATGGTGCAACGCTGGTGTCCTATCAGTGATTCTTGGGGCGCGCCGGTAACTGCGCGCTATTTTGTTGCGGTGAACGGAACTCGATGAAGCTCAGAGATCTAGACGGTATCCTGCCAGTCGAAGGAACAGCTTCCGCCGATCTGGAGGTTACCGGCATCTCGTCGGATTCCCGGCAGGTTAAACCCGGCGTCATCTTCTTCGCGCTTGCGGGAAGCAAAGCCGACGGCTCGGCCTATGCCGCCGATGCCGCCAAGCGCGGTGCCGTGGCGATCGTGACAGCCAAGGGCACCGCCGTTGGCGGGCATCCGATTCCATTGCTGGCGGTGGACGATCCGCGCCTGGCGCTGGCGCTCGGTGCCGCCCGCTTTTTCGGCAAGCAGCCGCAAACCATGGTTGCCGTGACCGGCACCAGCGGCAAGACGTCGGTTGCCGCCTTCACCAGGCAGATCTGGGAGCAGGCGGGCTACGCCGCCGCCTCGATCGGCACCACCGGCGTGGTGGCGCCGGGCCGCAACGAATATGGTTCTCTGACGACGCCCGATCCGGTCGCCCTGCACCAGTTGCTCAAGGAATTGGCCGACGCCGGCGTTACCCACGCCTCGATGGAGGCTTCCAGCCACGGGCTCGACCAGCGCCGCCTCGACGGCGTCAAGCTCGCCGCCGGCGGCTTCACCAATCTTGGCCGCGACCACATGGATTACCATCCGACGGTCGAGGATTATCACCGCGCCAAACTGCGCCTGTTCGACACGCTGCTGCCGAAAGGCGCGCCGGCGGTCATCTTTGCCGACGATCCGTGGTCGGCGCCGACAATCCAGGCCGCGCGGGCCGCCGGGCTCGAGGTGCTGACCGTTGGCCGCCATGGCGATTTCCTTAGGCTGAAACGGGTCGAGCATGAGCGTCATCGCCAGCGCGCCGAGGTCGAGGCTAACGGTGTGCTTTATGAAATCGACCTGCCGCTGGCCGGCGATTTCCAGATTTCGAACGCGCTTGTGTCCGCGGGGCTTGCCATTTCCACGGGAATACCCACTGCCAAGGCTTTGATGTCGTTGGAGAAATTGAAGGGCGCGCCGGGCCGGCTCGACCTCGTCGGGACCACCGCCAATGGCGCGCCCGTTTATGTCGATTATGCCCACAAGCCTGATGCGCTGGAAAACGTGCTGACCTCGGTGCGGCCGTTCACCACGGGCCGCGTCATGGTCGTGTTCGGCTGCGGCGGCGACCGCGACCGGGGAAAAAGGCCGATCATGGGCGAGATCGCGACCCGGCTCGCCGATGTCGTCATCGTCACCGACGACAATCCGCGTTCGGAAGTGCCCGAGACGATCCGCGCCGCCATCATGGCTGCGGCGCCTGGAGCCATCGAGATCGGCGACCGGCGCAAGGCGATCCACGATGCGGTCGCGATGCTTGATGCCGGCGACACGCTGATCGTGGCCGGCAAGGGTCATGAGGAGGGCCAGACGATCGGCTCCGAGACGCTGCATTTCTCCGATCATGAGGAAGTCCGCGCCGCGCTGCGGGAGCGTGCTGCATGACCCTCTTGTGGACTTCCGAAGCGCTGGTTACCGCCATGGACGGGCGGCCGCTCGGTCCGATGCCGGAAGGCATATCGGGCATTTCGATCGACAGCCGCAGCCTGCAGCCCGGCGATGCCTTCTTCGCCATCAAGGGCGAGGCGATGGACGGGCACGACTTCGCCACCGCTGCGATCAAGGCCGGCGCCGGCGTATTGGTGGTGGCGGAAGGCAAGCTGCCGTCGCTCGGCCGGCTGACGGCGCCGATTGTCGTCGTCGAGGATGTGCTGGTCGCATTGGAAAAACTCGGTATCGCGGCACGAGCTCGTTCGCAGGCAAAAATCATCGCGGTGACGGGTTCGGCCGGCAAGACCACCACCAAGGAGGCGCTGCGCCACGTGCTGTCGGCGGTGGGCAAGGTGCATGCCTCGGCGCAGTCCTTCAACAACCATTGGGGCGTGCCGCTGACCTTGGCGCGCATGCCCATGGATTGCGATTACGCCGTGTTCGAGATCGGCATGAACCATCCCGACGAGATCCGGCCGCTGGTCAAAATGGTGCGGCCGCATGTCGCCATCGTCACCATGATCGCGGCGGCGCATCTCGGCTTCTTCCGCAATCTTGACGAGATCGCCAAGGCCAAGGCCGAGATTTTCGAGGGCATCGAACCCGGTGGCGCGGCCATCCTCAACCGCGACGACGCGCGCTTCAAGCTTCTGGACAAGATGGCGCATGCCGCCGGTGTCGAGCATGTCTACGGCTTCGGCGAGAATGCGCGCTCGACCTTCAAGCTCACCAAATGCGAACTCCACGCCGACCATTCCGACATCGCAGCCAGGATCGGCGGTCATGATATGATCGCCCGTATCGGCGCGCCCGGCCGTCATATGGTGCAGAACGTGCTGGCCGTGCTGGGCGCGGCGCATCTGGTCGGCGCCGACCTCGACAAAGTGGTGCTGGCGCTGGCCGATCTCTCCGCCGAGCGCGGGCGCGGCAAGCGCCACGTGCTGCGCCATCCCGGTGGCCCGATCACGCTGATCGACGAGAGCTACAATGCCAATCCGGCATCGATGGCCGCCGCGATGGCATTGCTCAACACGACGCCGGTGACGGGCGAGGGGCGTCGCATCGCCGTGCTCGGCGACATGCTGGAGCTCGGTGATCATTCGGCCAAGCTGCATGCCGCACTTGCCGACCTCATCGTCGGTACCGGCACGCAGACCGTCTTTCTCGGTGGCCCGGAAATGAAAGCGCTGGCGGAAGCGCTTCCGGCCGAGATCCAGACGGAATACCGCGCCGGCGCCGCGGAGCTGAAGCCGGTGCTGCTTGCCGCGCTTAAGCCAGGCGACGTGGTGATGATCAAATCGTCGAAGGGCATCGGTTTCGCAAAACTGGTCGATGCGCTGCTGGGCAAATTCCCGGCGGAATCCACAACCAGCAAACAGACCTAGACCAAGTCGGGGGACGAAAGCGCATGTTCACACTGCTCGTCGATTTTGCGGACAAGATCTCGGTCTTCAATGTCTTCCGTTACATCACCTTCCGTACCGGCGGCGCGCTGATCACATCGGCGCTGATCGTCTTCATCTTCGGGCCGACGATCATCAATTCGCTCAGGCTGCGCCAGGGCAAGGGCCAGCCGATCCGCGCCGACGGGCCGCAGACGCATTTCAAGAAGGCCGGCACGCCGACCATGGGCGGCCTGATGATCCTGTCCGGCATCATCGGCTCGTCGCTGCTGTGGGCGAACCTTTCGAGCATCTATGTCTGGGTGGTGCTTTTGGTGACGCTCGGCTTCGGCTCGATCGGCTTCTACGACGACTATCTGAAGGTGACCAAGCAGTCGCATCTCGGCTTCTCCGGCAAGGCAAGGCTGGCGCTGGAATTCGTCATCGCCGGCATCGCCGCCTGGGCGATCATGCACAACGGCCAGGCGCCGTTCTCGTCGTCGCTGACGTTCCCCTTCGCCAAGGAATTCATCATCAACCTCGGCTGGTTCTTCATTCCGTTCTCCTGCTTCGTCATCGTCGGCGCCGGCAACGCGGTGAACCTGACCGACGGCCTCGACGGACTTGCGATCGTGCCGATCATGATCGCGGCGGCGTCCTTCGGCGTCATTGCCTATCTCTCCGGCAACGCGGTGTTCGCCGAATATCTGCAGATCCATTTCGTGCCGGGCACCGGCGAACTGGCGGTCGTGCTTGGCGCCGTCATCGGCGCCGGCCTCGGCTTCCTCTGGTTCAACGCGCCGCCGGCGGCGATCTTCATGGGCGATACCGGCTCGCTGGCCATGGGTGGCCTGATCGGCACCGTCGCGGTCGCCACCAAGCACGAGATCGTGCTGGTCATCGTCGGCGGGCTGTTTGTCGTGGAAATCCTGTCGGTCATCATCCAGGTCGGCTACTTCAAGATGACCGGCAAGCGGGTGTTCCTGATGGCGCCGATCCACCATCACTTCGAAAAGCTCGGCTGGACCGAAAGCCAGGTGGTGATCCGTTTCTGGATCATCGCCGTCATCCTGGCGCTGGTCGGCCTCTCCACCCTCAAGCTCAGGTAGGAACCCTTGATCCCCGCCGCATCTTTCGCAGGCAAGCGCGTTTCGCTCTTCGGGCTCGGTGGCTCGGGGATCGCGACCGCGCGGGCATTGATCGAGGGTGGCGCGGAGGTGCTGGCCTGGGACGACAATCCCGACAGTGTCACCAAGGCGGCCGCCACCGGCATTGAAACCGCCGATCTGCGCGGCGCCGACTGGGCGAAATTCTCGGCCTTCGTGCTGTCGCCGGGCGTGCCGCTGACGCATCCCAAGCCGCATTGGACGGTGGAGCTGGCGCGCGGCGCCGGTGTCGAGGTGATCGGCGACATCGAACTGTTCTGCCGCGAACGCACGCTCAGTGCGCCGGCAGCTCCCTTCATCGGGATAACCGGCACCAACGGCAAGTCGACGACGACCGCACTGACGGCGCATATTCTCCAATCGGCGGGCCGCGACACGCAGATGGGCGGCAATATCGGCCGCGCGGTGATGACGCTCGATCCGCCGAAGCCCGATCGCCACTATGTCGTGGAATGCTCGTCCTACCAGATCGACCTTGCACCCTCGATCAACCCGACGGCCGGCATCCTGCTCAACCTGACGCCCGACCACCTCGACCGCCACGGCACCATGCAGCACTACGCCTCGATCAAGGAGCGGCTGGTGGCGGGCAGCGAGACGGCGATCATCGGCATCGACGATTCCTGGTGCGCGCAGATCGCCGAACGGCTGGAACGGGCAGGGCGGCAGGTCATCCGCATCTCCAAGCGGCTGCCTTTGACCGACGGCTATTTCGCCGACGGCAGCAATTTGATGGAAGCCGTGCACGGCCGCTACAGCCGGGTCGCCTTCCTCGAGGGCATCGGTTCGCTGCGCGGCCAGCACAATGCGCAGAACGCGCTTGCCGCGGTCGCTGCATGCCTGAGGGTCGGGCTGGAGCTTGGCGAGATCCAGTCGGGGCTGGAGAGCTTCCCCGGCCTCGCGCACCGCATGGAGCAGGTCGGCCGCAAGGACCATGTGCTGTTCATCAACGATTCCAAGGCGACCAATGCCGATGCGGCGGCGCCCGCCCTGTCGAGCTTCAGCCGCATCTACTGGATCGCCGGCGGACTGCCCAAGGAAGGCGGCATCGAGCCGCTGCGCGGCTTCTTCCCGCGTATCGCCAAGGCCTACCTGATCGGCGAGGCGGCGCCCGCCTTCTCGGCGACGCTGGGCGAGGCGGTGCCCTACGAGATATCGGGCACGCTGGCCGCCGCGGTCGAACACGCCGCGCATGATGCGGCTAGGGACGACGGCGGCGAGGCTGTGGTGCTGTTGTCGCCGGCCTGCGCCAGTTTCGACCAGTTCAAGAATTTCGAAGTCCGCGGCGAAGCCTTCAGGCAAGCTGCGAATGCTATCGAGGGCGTGAAACCCATCGGAGGGGCACGATAATGCAGAGCCGTCTCGACAAAAGCCCGGTTGCAACCTGGTGGTGGACGATCGATCGCTGGTTCCTGGCGGCATTCCTGTCGCTGATGGGGCTCGGTATCGTCTTGTCGTTCGCCGCCAGCCCGGCGGTGGCCGAACGCATCGGTCTCGACAGCTTCCACTTCGCCACCAGGCAGATCATCTTCACCGTGCCGGCGCTCGGCGTGATGCTGGCCGTCTCCTTCCTCGATTCCCGGCAGATCCGGCGCATGGCACTGATCATGCTATGCCTGATGCTGGTGCTGATGGTGGCGGTGCTCTACATCGGCATCGAGGTGAAGGGCGCGCGGCGCTGGGTGTCGATTGCCGGCCTGTCGATCCAGCCGTCGGAATTCCTCAAGCCGGCCTTCGTCATCATGTGCGCCTGGCTGTTCGCCGAACACAAGCGTCAGCCCGACATTCCCGGCAATCTGTTCGCCATGCTGCTCCTGGTGCTGGTCGTGTCGCTGCTGGTGGCGCAGCCGGATCTCGGCCAGACCATGCTGACGACAGGCACCTGGGGCATCATGTTCTTCATGGCAGGGTTGCCATGGCTGTGGATCATCGTGCTGGGCGCGGCCGGCGTCGGCGGCGTCTTCGCCGCCTATACGGTGTTCCCGCACGTTGCCTTGCGCATCGACAAGTTCCTCACCGGCGAAGGCGATACGTTCCAGGTCGACATGGGACGCGACGCCCTGATCAATGGCGGCTGGTTCGGCGTCGGGCCGGGCGAGGGCACCGTCAAGCGGGTCATTCCGGACAGCCATGCCGACTTCGTGTTTTCGGTCGCGGGCGAGGAATTCGGGCTGATCATGTGCTTCTTCATCATGTCGATCTTCGCCTTCATCGTGCTGCGCGGTCTCAACACGGCGCTCAAGGAACATGACGATTTCACCCGCTATGCGGTCGGCGGTCTCGTCACCGTGTTCGGCCTGCAGGCGGTCATCAACATGTGCGTCAACCTGCAGCTGGTGCCGGCCAAGGGCATGACATTGCCCTTCATCTCCTATGGCGGCTCCTCGCAGATCGCCATCGCCATCTCGATGGGCATGGTGCTGGCGCTGACGCGCAAGCGGCCGGAAAAGCGCAAGCAAATGGGCTTTACGCTGCCGCAGCGCGCCATGCCGGCGGAGTGACATGGCGAGAGGCGTCATCCTTCTTGCGGCGGGCGGAACCGGCGGGCACCTGTTTCCGGCAGAGGCGCTGGCGCATGAGCTGAACGAGCGCGGCTGGTCGGTGCATCTGGCGACCGACGACCGCGCCGAGCGGTTTGCCGGCCATTTCCCGGCCGCCGCCATCCATCCCATCCAGTCGGCGACTATGGGCTCGAAGAACCCGATCGCCATGCTCGGCGCCTTCTGGAAAATCTGGCGCGGCGTGCGCCAGGCGTCTGCCGTCATCGCCAGGATCAAGCCGGATGCGGTCGTCGGCTTCGGCGGCTATCCGACCTTGCCGCCGCTCTATGCGGCGACCCGGCGCAAGGTGCCGACGCTGATTCATGAACAGAACGCAGTGATGGGGCGCGCCAACCGGGCGCTGGCCGGCCGCGTGGATGCGATCGCCGGCGGCTTCCTGCCGCAGGATACGAGTGCCGCGGGCGCCAAGACAGTGACGACAGGCAATCCGGTCCGGCCGGCCGTGTTGGAAGCGGCCAGGACGCCTTATGCGGCATCGGCCGGCGAACAGCCGTTCCGCCTCCTGGTGTTCGGCGGCAGCCAGGGTGCGCAGTTCTTTTCCGACGCCATGCCGGGGGCCGTCGCACTGCTTTCGGATGCGCAGCGCAAACGGCTTGTGATCACGCAGCAAGCGCGGGCGGATGATGTGGCGCGAGTGAAGGCCGCCTATGCCGCTCTTGGCGTCGCCGTCGAGGTCTCACCCTTCTTCACCGATATGGCGGCGCGCATGGCGACCGCGCATCTGGTGATCTCGCGCTCCGGCGCCTCGACCGTTTCGGAGATCGCCGTCATCGGCCGGCCGGCGCTGCTGGTGCCTTATCCCTACGCGCTCGACCACGACCAGGCGGCGAATGCGGCGGCCCTTGCCGCTGCCGGAGGCGGCGAGGTGCACACGCAATCCACGCTGTCGCCGGAGCGCATCGCGGCGCTCATTGGTGGGCTGATGGACAATCCCGAGCGGCTGGCGGCGATGGCTGCAGGCGCGAAATCGGCCGGCAAACCGGACGCGGCACGGTTGCTCGCCGATCTCACAGAGGCTATTGCGTCCGAAAAAACCGTCTCGGATTTCAGGAAGGGGACGCACGCATGAAGATGCCGCAGACCATCGGCCTTGTGCATTTCATCGGTATTGGCGGCATCGGCATGAGCGGCATCGCCGAAGTGCTGCACAATCTCGGCTACAAGGTGCAAGGGTCCGACCAGGCCGACAGCGCCAATGTGCAACGGCTGCGCGACAAGGGCATCGAATGCTTCGTCGGCCACAAGGCCGAGAATCTCGGCGAGGCCGAGGTGGTGGTCGTTTCGACAGCGATCAAGAAATCCAATCCGGAGTTGAAGGCCGCGCGCGAAAAGCTGCTGCCCATCGTGCGCCGCGCCGAGATGCTGGCCGAACTGATGCGCTTCCGCCAGGCGGTGGCGATCGGCGGCACGCATGGCAAGACGACGACGACCTCGATGGTCGCGACGCTGCTGGAAGCCGGCGGGCTCGACCCGACCGTCATCAATGGCGGCATCATCAACGCCTATGGCACCAATGCCCGTATGGGCGATGGCGAGTGGATGGTGGTCGAGGCCGACGAGAGCGACGGCACCTTCCTGAAACTGCCGGCCGAGATCGCGGTGGTCACCAACATCGATCCCGAGCATCTCGATCACTATGGCAGCTTCGACAAGGTGCGCGAGGCGTTCCGCCAGTTCGTCGAGAACGTGCCGTTCTACGGTTTTGGCGTGATGTGCACCGACCACCCGGAAGTACAGGCGCTGGTCAGCAGGATCGAGGACCGCCGCGTCATCACCTATGGCGAGAACGCGCAGGCCGACGTGCGCTTCACCAACCACCGCATGGCCGGCGCCATTTCGGAATTCGACGTGGTGATCCGCAACCGCAAGACGGGCGGCCAGACAGCGATATCGGACCTGCGGCTGCCGATGCCCGGCCGTCACAACGTCTCCAACGCCACCGCCGCGATCGCGGTCGCGCACGAACTTGGCCTGTCGGCCGAGGCGATCAAGAAGGGCCTGTCGTCCTTCGCCGGCGTCAAGCGGCGCTTCACCCATACCGGCTCGTGGAACGGCGTCGATGTGTTCGACGATTATGGCCACCATCCCGTCGAAATCGCTGCGGTGCTGAAGGCGGCGCGCAGCGCCACCAAGGGCCGCGTCATCGCCATTGCCCAGCCGCACCGCTTCACCCGGCTGCATGATCTGTTCAACGAGTTCTCCGCCTGCTTCAACGACGCCGACACGGTGATGGTCGCCCCGGTTTACGCTGCCGGCGAAGAGCCGATCGACGGTGTCACGTCAGACGAGCTGGTGTCTCGCATCCGTGCCGGCGGCCATCGCGATGCCCGCTACATAGAGGGGCCGACGGCGATCGCGCCGGTTATCCGCGATCTGGCCAAACCTGGCGATTTCGTCGTCTTCCTCGGCGCCGGCAACATTACCCAATGGGCCTATGCGCTGCCCAAGGAGCTCGGCGGGACTGTTTCATGATGCACGGCCAGGCCTTGATCGACAGACTTGGCGACCGGCTTGCCGGCCTGCGCGGCCGCATCACGCCGAATGCCGAGATGGACAAGATCACCTGGTTCCGGGCCGGCGGCCTTGCCGAGGCGCTGTTCCAGCCGGCCGACGAGGAGGACCTGGCCGCGTTCCTCAAGGCGGTTCCCGAAGAGGTGCCGCTGACCATCGTCGGCGTCGGTTCGAACCTGCTGGTCCGCGACGGCGGCATTCCCGGCTTTGTCATCCGGCTTTCAGCCAAGGGCTTTGGCGAGGCCGAAGTCATTTCGCCGATCAGGATCAAGGCCGGCGCGGCCACGCCCGACAAGCGGGTAGCCGCGGCGGCGCTCGAGGCAGGCATTGGCGGCTTCCATTTCTACCACGGCATCCCAGGCGCCATTGGCGGGGCGCTGAGGATGAATGCCGGTGCCAATGGTGTCGAGACACGCGAGCGCGTCGTCGAGGTGCGGGGGCTCGACCGCAAGGGCAATCTCCTGACGTTGAGCAATGCCGAGATGGGCTATGCCTATCGCCATTCCGGAGCCCCGTCCGGGCTGATCTTCACTTCGGCGGTGTTCGAAGGCTTTGCCGAGGAGAAGGCGGTGATCAAGGCGGCGATGGATGCAGTCCAGAACCACCGCGAGACCGTGCAGCCGATCCGCGAAAAGACCGGCGGCTCCACCTTCAAGAATCCGGAAGGCACGTCGGCCTGGAAGGAGATCGACAAGGCAGGCTGCCGCGGCCTGATGATCGGCGGTGCACAGATGTCGCCGATGCACTGCAACTTCATGATCAACACTGGCACTGCGACCGGTTACGATCTCGAATATCTCGGCGAGACCGTGCGTGCCCGCGTGCTCGAACATTCGGGCATCCGCCTGCACTGGGAGATCAAGCGCATCGGCAATTTCCGCTCCGGGCATGCCGTGCAGGAGTTTCTCGGTCAACTCCTGTAGCCGCCGTTGAAGTTCATGTGATGCATGAACTTCAACGTCTTCCCCAAACGCGCAAAACCGTTGCTCCCAGGACTCACCGACGCGGTTTTCGCAGCGATTTTCTCAGAAAGTGAATCTCTCGGAATCATAAGCACTTGCCAGTGAATCAACTCTCTGATTCTCTGCTCGAAAGCGTTTCCTGATTTGAGTCGTTCGACGCGTTACCCGCGTTTTCCGTCTGGGGGGGCAACCTGCCGGGAGACTCGGACTCAATGTTGCGGAAATCCTGGTTTTGGTCCGCCATGAGAGGGGATGACGGGGAATGAAGAGCAAGCATGTGGCCGTACTGCTGGGAGGTTTCTCGTCCGAGCGGCCCGTGTCCCTGTCTTCGGGAAAGGCTTGCGCCGATGAACTCGAGAAAGAAGGCTACCAGGTCACGCGCGTGGATGTCGGGCGCGATGTCGGCTCGGTGCTCGCCGAACTCAAGCCCGATGTCGCCTTCAATGCGCTGCATGGTCCGTTCGGCGAGGATGGCACCATCCAGGGCATCCTCGAATATCTCGCCATTCCCTACACCCATTCGGGCGTGCTCGCCTCGGCGTTGGCCATGAACAAGGAGCAGGCCAAGCGGGTTGCCAAATCGATCGGCATGCCTGTCGCCGAATCGAAGGTCACCAGCCGCTTCGCCATCCAGGACAAGCATCCGATGAAGCCGCCCTATGTGGTCAAGCCGGTCAGCGAGGGCTCGAGCTTCGGTGTCGTCATCGTGAGCGAGGGCCAGTCGCATCCGCCGCAGGTCATCGGTTCGTCCGAGTGGAAATATGGCGATACGGTCATGGTCGAGCGCTACATCCACGGCCGGGAACTGACCTGCGCGGTGATGGGCGATGTCGCGCTCGGGGTCTGCGAGATCATCCCGACCGGCCATTCCTTCTACGACTATGATTCAAAATATGTCGCTGGCGGATCAAAGCACGAATGCCCCGCAAAAGTTTCACCGAATATTTACCAAAAAATACAAACACTGGCGCTCAAGGCTCACCAAGTGATCGGCTGTCGGGGCGTTTCCCGGTCGGACTTCCGTTATGACGATCGTCACTCCGAAAATGGCGAGGTTGTATGGCTCGAGGTCAATACCCAACCGGGCATGACACCGACGTCCTTGGTGCCTGAAATCGCCGCCCATGCCGGGCACTCGTTTGGCGATCTGTTGAGTTGGATGGTGGAGGACGCTTCGTGTCTGCGTTGAAATGGGGACAGAGCAAGGGGAAGGGCGCGGCTGGGCCGTCGCTGCTTGGCCTGTCGCTTTCGTTCGACCATTTCGTCCTGCCGCGCATGCTTCGCCGCCCGGTGCGCATCCTGGCGCGCCTGGGTGACGGCGAGTTCCAGGCGCCGCGTTTCTCAGCCGCGATGATGTCCGCCGTGCTGCTCGCTTCGAGCGGCGCCTATGGCGCCTATCTTGGCGGCCATGCCGACGGCATCATCCAGAGCATCACCGCCCGTACCGGTTTTGCCGTCGATCAGGTCAAGGTGGTCGGCAACCGACAGACCTCGGAGATCGATATTCTCGACCGGCTCGAACTGGATGGCTGGACGTCGCTGATCGGCTTCGACGCGGAGGCCGCGCGCGAGCGCATCTCGGGCCTGCCGTGGATCGAGGTCGCAGCGGTGCGCAAGGTCTATCCCCACACATTGGAAGTGCGCGTTGGGGAGCGCGAGGCGTTCGCGCTCTGGCAGCAGGGCGATGCTCTTTCGGTCATCGAGAAGGATGGCGCCGTCATCGCGCCGTTCTCGGGCGGCAAGCAGGTGCTGCTGCCGTTGCTGATCGGGACCGGTGCGCCGGCCAAGGCGCCGGACTTCCTGGCCAAGATCGAAAAGTTTCCGGATCTTGCTTCCCGCGTGAAAGGCTACATCCGTGTCGGTGAGCGGCGCTGGGACCTGAAGCTGGACAACGGCATTACCGTCAAGCTGCCCGAGGATGACGAGGACCAGGCGCTCGCCGAGCTCGTCAAGATGGACCATGACAAGGGGCTGTTGTCGCGCGACATCGCCGCTGTCGACATGCGCCTCACCGATCGGCTGGTCGTGCAGCTGACGCCCGAGGCGGTGACGCAGCGCGAGGCCGCACTCAGCGAGAAACCGAAAACCCTCAAGCGCAAGCCGGAGACGAAGATATGAGCTGGCTTGGCGGTCATGGCGATGCTTCGTCGCGCCGTTCCGGCACCCTGACGGTGCTGGATGTCGGCTCGAACAAGGTCTGCTGCATGGTGGCGAAGCTGAAGCCGTGCGATGACGGCAAGCTGCTGCGCGGCCGCTCGCACCGGATCCAGGTGATCGGTATCGGCCATCAGAAATCGCAAGGCGTGAAGTCTGGCGTGGTCGTCGATCTCGACCGGGCCGAGCATGCCATCCGGCTGTCCGTCGACGCTGCCGAGCGCATGGCGGGGCTGACGGTCGATTCGCTTATCGTCAACATGACCGCCGGCCGGCTGAAGAGCGAAGCTTTCGCCGCGACCATCAATCTTGGCGGCCACGAGGCCGACGAAGCCGACATCAAGCGCGTGCTCGGCGCCGGCGCCAAACAGGCGCTCAAGGCCGAGCGCGAGGTGATCCATTCGCTGCCCGTCGGCTTCTCGCTGGACGCCGAGCGCGGCGTGCGCGACCCGCGCGGCATGATCGGCGACGCGCTTGGCGTCGACATGCATGTGCTGACCGGTGACGCCGCCCCGATGCGCAATCTGGAACTCTCCATCAACCGCTCGCATTTGTCGGTCGAGCGCATGGTGGCGACCCCCTATGCCAGCGGGCTGGCGGCACTTGTCGACGACGAGCTGGAGCTTGGCGCTGCCTGCATCGACATGGGCGGCGGCACGACGACGATCTCGGTGTTTTCGGAAGGCAAGTTCGTCCATGGCGACGCCATCGCCATCGGCGGCAACCATGTCACGCTCGACATGGCCAAGGGGCTCTCGACCTCGCTCGATGCCGCCGAACGGCTGAAGGTGATGCATGGCTCGGCGCTGCCGGGCCGCGCCGCCGCCCGCGCCCTGGTCTCGCCCCCCCCCCCCCCCCCCCCCCCCCCCCCCCCACGACCGCGACCTGGTCTCGATCCAGCCGATCGGGGACGATGGCGACGTGCCGCTGCAGATACCGCGTTCGGTGATGACGCGCATCGTGCGCGCCCGCATCGACGAAACGCTCGAACTGCTGCGCGACCGGCTGAACAAATCCGGCTACGGCAATGCGGTGGGCAAGCGCGTCGTCTTGACCGGCGGTGCCAGCCAGCTTGCCGGCCTGCCGGAAGCGGCGCGCCGCATCCTGGGGCGCAATGTGCGCATCGGCCGCCCGCTCGGCGTGGCGGGCCTGCCCGAGGCGGCAAAGGGGCCAGCCTTTTCGGCCGCCGTCGGGCTTTTGATCTATCCGCAGATGGCGAGCTTCGAGAGCCATCCGGCGAAAGGAATTTCCGGTCTCAGGATGACCGGGACGGGCGGAAAACTGCATCGCATGAGTCAGTGGTTGAGAGACAGTTTCTAATTGACGGGGACAGCCCCATAGGCGGCCGCGGCGGCGAAGCGGCGTGAAAGGCAAAGGACGGAGACAATGACCATCAATCTGCAGAAGCCGGACATCACCGAGCTTAAGCCCCGCATCACCGTGTTCGGCGTCGGCGGCGGCGGCGGCAATGCCGTCAACAACATGATCACCGCCGGTCTGCGCGGTGTCGAGTTCGTAGTCGCCAACACCGACGCCCAGGCGCTGACCATGTCGAAGGCCGATCGGCTGATCCAGCTTGGCGCGCATGTCACCGAGGGTCTCGGCGCCGGCTCGCAGCCTGAAGTCGGCCGTGCGGCGGCCGAAGAGTGCATCGACGAGATCATCGATCACCTGTCCAACACCCATATGTGCTTCGTCACCGCGGGCATGGGCGGCGGCACGGGTACCGGTGCTGCTCCGGTCGTGGCGCGGGCCGCCCGCGAAAGGGGCATCCTCACCGTCGGCGTCGTCACCAAGCCGTTCCATTTCGAAGGCCAGCGCCGCATGAAGACGGCCGACCTCGGCATCGAGGAGCTGCAGAAATGCGTCGACACCCTGATCGTCATCCCCAACCAGAACCTGTTCCGGCTGGCCAATGACAAGACCACCTTCGCCGACGCCTTCGCCATGGCCGACCAGGTGCTCTATTCCGGCGTTGCCTGCATCACCGACCTGATGGTCAAGGAAGGCCTGATCAACCTCGACTTCGCCGACGTGCGTTCGGTGATGCGCGAAATGGGCAAAGCCATGATGGGCACCGGCGAAGCTTCGGGCGAGGGCCGTGCAATGGCCGCCGCCGAGGCAGCGATCGCCAACCCGCTGCTCGACGAGACGTCGATGAGGGGCGCCAAGGGCCTGCTGATCTCGATCACCGGCGGTCGCGATCTCACCCTGTTCGAGGTCGACGAAGCGGCGACCCGTATCCGCGAGGAAGTCGACCAGGACGCCAACATCATCCTGGGCGCCACCTTCGACGAAGAACTCGAAGGCGTCATCCGCGTCTCGGTGGTCGCCACCGGCATCGACAAGTCGGCGGCTGAAATCGCCGCCGCGCCGATCGCGATCCGCACCGCGCCGCAGAAGCCGGCCGCCCGTCCGGCGGTGGCAGCGGTGGAAAGCCGCCCGGCGCCGGTCCAGCAGACCGCCTACGAGCCGCGCGCCGCGGATCCGGTCGCCGAAGCCATCCAGCTTGCCGAGGCAAACGCCGCGGCGATGGCGCAGGCTCGTCCGGCTCCTGTCGCCCATGCGGAGGATTTCCGCCCGCAGAGCAAGATCTTCCAGGCGCCGCCGGCACAGCCGCAGCCAATGGCACAGCCGGTGGTCCAGCAGACGATGCAGCCGGCCCCGCAGCCGCGCGAAATGCTGCGTGAGGTGCAACAGCCGGTGGCGATGGCGCCGCAGCGCATGCCGCGCGTCGAGGACTTTCCGCCGGTCGTGAAGGCCGAGGTGGACGCCAAGAGCCGCCCGGCCGACCATGAGAACAACAGCGGGCCGATGGGCCTGTTGAAGCGCCTGACCAACGGCCTGACCCGCCGCGAGGAGGAGCCCGCACGGCTGCAGCCGGCGCAACCGCGCGAGCCCAAGCTGCGCCAGGCCGCCCCCGAAGTGCGCCGTCTCGCCAGCCAGGACGCCCAGCTCTACGCGCCGCGCCGCGGCCAGCTGGACGACCAGGGCCGCTTGACGCCGCAGACGCGGGCGACTCAGGACGACGATCAGCTGGAGATTCCGGCGTTCCTGCGCCGCCAGGCCAACTGAGCGGTTGACGGACTGTAACAATTGTTAACAGGCAAGCAAGAAATTGCTTGCCTGTTAACGTTTAAAATACCGCAAAAACAACGGCTTATGGCGCCGTTTGAATTCCTATTCGCGGTTACAAAGAGTAAGAAACCGTGATTTGGAGTCTCCCTGCCGGGACACTATCTTCGCTGCCTACCACAGTCGGTCTGCCGGGATTTCGGGGGAAGTCGCCCTGCTAGCCGATTCAACAAGAGCCGCGCCCTCGGGCTGGAGAAGCGGACCTAGGCATTACGGGCTTATGGGGATTGTCTTGCACGACTACCAGACGACAGTGAAGGCGCGCGCGTCGCTTACGGGCACCGGCGTTCACAGCGGCAAAGAAGTTTCCGTCAGTTTCGTGCCCGCGGATGCCGATACCGGCATCGTGTTCCAGCTTGTCAGCGAGGAGGGGCAGGGCCGTGAGTTCCGCGCCCTGTTTTCCGAGATCGGCGCCACCGACCTGTGCACCATGCTTGGCGATCCGGCAGGCGAGCATATCGCCACCGTCGAGCACATCATGGCCGCTTTGTTAGGTCTCGGCATCGACAATGTCCTCATCGAGATCGACGGTCACGAGGTTCCCATCCTCGACGGCAGCGCCATGGCTTTCGTGGAAGCCATCGACCAGGCGGGCATCGAGACCTTGCCGGTCAAGCGGCGCTACATCAGGGTCGTCAAGCCGGTCCGCATCGAAAACGGTGCTTCCTGGGCCGAGTTCAGGCCCTATGACGGCACCCGTTTCGAGGTCGAGATCGACTTCGAAAGCCCGGCGATCGGACGCCAACTCTTCGCTTCCGACATCAATGCGGACATTTTTCGCCGCGACATCGCGCGGGCTCGCACCTTCGGCTTCATGAAGGATGTCGAGCGGCTGTGGGCCGCCGGCTATGCGCTGGGATCCTCGCTTGAGAATTCGCTGGTGATCGGTGACGACAACCGCGTCATCAACATGGGAGGCTTGCGCTTCCCCAACGAATTCGTGCGCCACAAGGCGCTCGACGCCATGGGCGACTTGGCGCTGGCCGGCGCCCGTTTCATCGGCTGTTTCCGCTCCTATCGCGGCGGCCACAGGTTGAACGCCGCGGCGCTGCGGCGGCTGCTGTCGGACCGCACGGCTTTCGAAATCGTCGAGACGACGCGCCGCGAGCGCGGCCGCGCCGCCGAGATGAGCGCCGTCAATGCGCCGCTCTACGCACCCTGGATGATCTGAATTCCTCGACGTTTTCGGGACGGTGAGTGTTGCATGAATGCACCATCCGCCGGCGAAATCGCAGCTATACTCCGACTCGGTCCGGCCGCCACAAAAATGCGCGATTGGCTGGACATAGCGTTGCCGGGCAAGGCGGTTATGGTCTATGGCTGCTGCCGTCGATTAGTGCATGTCGCTCAAAAGTGGGGACCAGTTTTGGGACAACAGCATGCAAGAGGCATTAAAATAACGCCGAAAGGGCGCAATCCAATCATGTTTTTCAAGCGAGTCGGTCAATCGAAAGCGCCGCAGCGGTCTGTTTTCCTGGCGCTTTCGGTGGTTGTTCCATCGCTCTTTCTGTCGGCCTGCATGTCGTCCGAGAAAGACATCGACCTGTCGACCTATGTCGACCAGACGGAGCCGGCCGATGTTCTCTACAACCAGGGTCTCGCCAATCTGAATGCCGGCCGCCTGGACGAGGCGAGCAAGAAGTTCGACGCTGTCGACCGCCAGCATCCCTATTCGGAATGGGCCCGCAAATCGATGGTGATGGGCGCCTTCGCCGACTATCGCAAAGGCAGCTACGACGAAGCGATCTCGTCGGCCAAGCGCTATCTGGCGCTTTATCCGTCCACCGAGGACGCGCCCTATGCGCAGTACATCATTGGTCTCAGCTACTACCGCCAGATCAAGGACGTGACGCAGGATCAGAAGGAAGCACGCCAGACCTTGCAGACGATGCAGGATCTGGTCACGCGCTGGCCGACTTCGGAATATGTCGACGACGCCAAGGAGAAGATCCGCTTCGCCAACGACCAGCTCGCCGGCAAGGAAATGCAGATCGGCCGCTATTATCTGGAGCGCCGCGAATACATCGCCGCCGTCAAACGCTTCCGCACCGTGGTGGAGAACTATTCCAACACGCGCCATGTCGAGGAAGCACTCGCCCGCCTCACCGAGAGCTATTACGCGATGGGGTTGACCTCGGAGGCCCAGACGGCCGCCGCGGTGCTCGGCACCAACTATCCCGACAGCCCGTGGTACAAGGATTCCTACAAGCTGCTGCAGAGCAACGGGCTTGCGCCGCGCGAGAATGCCGGATCGTGGATATCCAAGGCCGGAAAACTGATCACCGGCGCCTGACCGCCAGGCTTCGGACCGAAGCGCGCGTTTTTGGATTGATCCGACGCTGAAACAAAAAGATAGTGCGGCGCTGCGACTCCAACCGGGTCGCGTGCCGCTTCACAGCGGTTCGGTGGTTTGATTGAAGCGCTGAGCCGTCCTAACTTTTTGTTTCTACGCAATTCCCGTGGGAAAACCGCTACGCACTTTTCCTGGAATTGCTTGAGGTCCGGGTTCTGATGCTTGCCAGACTATCGATCCGCGATATCGTCCTGATCGAGAAGCTGGATATCGACTTCCAGCCCGGTCTGTCCGTGCTGACCGGCGAAACCGGTGCCGGCAAATCCATCCTGCTCGATGCTTTGTCGCTGGCGCTCGGCGCGCGCGGCGATGCCTCGCTGGTGCGCCATGGCGCGGCGCAAGGCCAGGTCATCGCCGTGTTCGATGTGCCGCGCAACCATCCGGTGCGCGCGCTGCTTGCCGAAAACGCCATCGAGGATGATGGGGACATCATCCTGCGCCGCGTGCAGACGGCGGACGGCCGCACCCGGGTGTTCGTCAACGACCAGCCATCCAGCGTGACCTTGATGCGCGATGTCGGCCACGCGCTGGTCGAGATCCACGGCCAGCACGATGAACGGGCCCTGGTCGATCCCGGTGCCCATCGCGACGTGCTCGATGCTTTCGGTGGCCATCTCGGCGCCGTTCGTTCGACCGGCGAGGCATGGCGGCACTGGCGCGCTTGCGAGCAGGAACTTACGCGCCACCGCGCCAAGGTGGCGGCGGCGGCGCGCGAGGCCGACTATCTGCGCGCGGCGGTCACTGAGCTGACCAGGCTCGATCCACAGCCCGGCGAGGAAACGGAACTTGCCGAACTGCGCGCCCACATGATGCGCGCCGAGAAGATCGCGTCCGAAATTAATGACGCGCAGGACGTACTGTCCGGCCCGTCCTCGCCCTTGCCGCAACTGGCCAGCCTGCTGAGGCGCCTGCAACGCAAGGCGACGGAGGCGCCCGGCCTGCTCGAGGACGTCGTCAAGTCGCTGGACGAGGCGATGCTGTCGCTCGATGCGGCGCAGTCTGGCGTCGAGGCCGCATTGCGGGCCACCGAATATGACCCGCAACGGCTGGAAAAGGCGGAGGAGCGGCTGTTTTCGCTGCGTGCCGCGTCACGCAAGCACAGCGTCGCCGTCGATGACCTGGCGCAGTTGCGCGACACGATGGTTGCCGATCTTGCCGATCTCGATGCCGGCGAGGAACGCCTGCACGGGCTGGAAAAGCAGGCCGCTGCCGCATGCGAGGCCTATGACATCGCCGCCGCACAGCTTTCCTCGCTGCGCCACGCGGCGGCGATCGGCCTGACCAAGGCCGTCATGGCCGAACTGCCGGCGCTGAAGCTCGAACGCGCCGCCTTCATTGTCGAGATGAAGAGCGAGGCCGAGACCCGCATGGAAGAGGGCGTCGACCAGATCGAGTTCTGGGTGCGCACCAACCCCGGCACGCGGCCCGGCCCGATGATGAAGGTGGCGTCCGGTGGCGAGCTGTCGCGCTTCCTGCTGGCGCTGAAGGTGGCGCTGGCTGACCGTGGCTCGGCGCCGACGCTGGTTTTCGACGAAATCGACACCGGCGTGGGCGGCGCCGTGGCGGACGCCATCGGCCAAAGGCTGGCGCGGCTGTCGAAGCGCGTGCAGGTGCTCTCGGTCACCCATGCGCCGCAGGTGGCGGCGCGCGCGGCGACGCATTTCCTGATCTCCAAATCGGGAGGCACCGATCGCGTCGCGACCGGCATTGCCGAGATGGACAGGACGGCGCGGCAGGAAGAGATCGCCCGCATGCTGGCCGGCGCCACGATCACCGATGAGGCACGCGCCGCCGCCGAGCGGTTGTTGCGCGAAAACACAAACGCGGCATAGGAATATCCGGCGTGATGGATCGAGTCAGGATATGGCTCCATCCTGCTGGTCAGGAATGATCTTTTCCGAAAACCGGTTCCCACTTTTCGGGATCATGTTCTATTGTGACGCGGCATCGTTCGGGGACAAAAAACATGGCCGAAAAACCTGTCGATTCGCTCAGCGAAAGCGAGGCCGAAGCCGAGCTCCAGCGGCTGGCCGAGGTGATCGCCGAGCATGACCGGCGTTATCACACGGAAGATGCGCCAACGATCACGGACGCCGAATATGATGCGCTGCGACGTCGCAACTTGGCCATCGAGGAGCGCTTTCCCGGCCTTGTACGCGAGGATTCGCCGTCGCTCAGGGTAGGGGCACCGCCGGCGGAAGGCTTCGCCAAGGTGCGCCACGCGGTGCCGATGCTCAGCCTAGCCAAGGCCTATACAGACGAGGACGTCACCGATTTCATCGAGCGCGGCCGGCGGTTCTTCGACCGCGACAAGGACCTCGACATCGCCTTCACCGCCGAACCGAAGATCGACGGGCTGTCGGCATCGCTGCGCTACGAGAAAGGCGTATTCGTGCAAGGCGCCACGCGTGGCAACGGTACCGTAGGTGAGGACATCACCGCCAATCTGAGGACCATCGCCGACATTCCCGCGAAGCTGAAAGGCTCGGGCTGGCCGGAAATCATCGAGATACGCGGCGAGGTCTACATGACCTATGCCGAGTTCGAAGCGCTGAAAGCACGCTCGGCGGCGGCCGGTGGCCAGGACTACGTCAATCCGCGCAACACGGCTGCCGGCTCGCTGCGCCAGAAGGACGCCTCCGTCACCGCCAGCCGTAACCTCAAATTCTTCGCCTATGCCTGGGGCTATACGACGGAAGATCCGGCGCCGACCCAGTACGGTGCCGTGCAGAAGTTCGCCGATTGGGGGTTCAAGATCAGCCCGTTGATGGTGCGGGCGAAGTCGGTCGAGGAACTGGTAGCGCACTATCACCGGATCGAAGAGCAGCGCTCCTCGCTGGGCTACGACATAGACGGCGTCGTCTACAAGGTCGACCAGTTGGAACTGCAGCGCCGGTGGGGGTTCGTCACCGGCGAACCGCGCTGGGCTATCGCGCACAAATTCCCCGCCGAACAGGCAATGACGACCGTGCAGAAGATCGACATCCAGGTCGGCCGCACCGGCACGCTGGCGCCGGTGGCGCGTCTGGCACCGGTGACGGTTGGCGGCGTGGTGGTCGAGAACGTCACGCTGCACAATGAGGATTACATCAAGGGTTTCGACAGCAACGGCCAGCCGATCCGCGACGGCATCGACGTGCGCATCGGCGACACGGTGGTGATCCAGCGCGCAGGGGACGTCATTCCGCAGATCGTCAGCGTCGTCATCGACAAGCGTCCGGCCGACGCTACCCCTTACGAGTTCCCGCACACCTGCCCGGTTTGCGGTTCGCCGGCGACGCGCGAAATCAACGAAAAGACCGGCAAGGAGGATTCGCGGCGACGCTGCACGGGCGAACTGATCTGTGCCGCGCAAGCCGTGGAACGATTGCGCCATTTCGTCTCGCGCGGCGCCTTGGACATCGAAGGCCTTGGCGCGGAAAACATCGATACCTTCTTCAATGCCGGGTTGATCAAGACGGCCGCCGATATCTTCACGCTCAGGGATCGCCGGCCCGCCGTCACCAAGGCGCTGGCCGAGCGGCGCGAGGAGCAGGCCAGGCAGCGCGAGGCGGCATCGGGCAAGACGCGCAAGAATGTGCGTAGCGTCGAGGACCGCAACTATGAAGGCCTGGACAAGCTCTTCGCAGCTATCGATTCGCGCCGCGAACCGGAACTCGACCGCTTCATCTTCGCCTTGGGCATCCGCCATATCGGCGAGACGACGGCCGCTTTGCTCGCCCGCACCTTCTCGACCATCGAGGAACTGATCCGCGTCGGCAAGGAGACGGCCGCGGCGGAAGATCCGCACACCGTGTTCCCGTCGATCAACGGAATTGGCGACACGGTGATCGACGCGCTGCGCGATTTCTTCGGCAATCAGCGCAACGATGACGTGCTCGAGAAGCTGCTCGAGCAGGTCAAGCCGAAGCCGTACATCGTCACCGTCTCGGCCGACAGCGAAGTCGCCGGCAAGACGATCGTGTTCACCGGCACGCTGGAGAAGATGACCCGCTCCGAAGCCAAGGCGATGGCCGAACGGCTCGGCGCCAAGGTCGCCGGCTCGGTTTCGGCGAAGACCGACCTGCTGGTGGCGGGGCCTGGTGCGGGCTCGAAACTCAAGCTTGCCAGCGAACTCGGCGTCGAGGTCATCGACGAGGACACCTGGCTGCAGCGGGTCGGCAAGTCCTGATGGAAAGCACCTTCAAGGGGTTCGGCCAAAAGGCTATTCCGTTCCTGAAGGCGCTGGATTTCCACCAGAGCCGGGAATGGTTTTTGGAGAACCGCGACCTGTTCGAAACGGAATTGCGCGATCCACTGGGCGATCTCGTCGACACGCTGACGTCGCGTTTTGCGGAGGCGGGGCTGGGTTTGCGCGGCGACCGCAAGAAGTCGCTGTTTCGCATCAATCGCGACGTGCGCTTCGCCAAGGACAAGCGACCCTACAACCGCCACCTGTCGGCCATCCTGTCGCCGGACGGCACCAAGATGGAACAAGGTGTGTTCTACGTGCATATCGGGTTGGAGGGTTGCTTCGCCGGCATCGCCTGGTGGCAGCCGGAGGCGGCACTGCTGCTGGCGATACGCCGCTCCATCGAGACATGGCCAGAGAGGTTTCGCGCCATGGTGAAGGCGTTGAACAAGAATGGCCTCGAACTCGATACCGAAGGCGCCATGAAACGCACGCCGCGCGGCTTCGAACACGTCATCGACAAGGACCTTGCCGCGGCCATTCGCAACCGGCATTTCGTCGTTCGCCACGTGATCGATCCGGCCGGCATTCACGGACCGGAACTGGTCGAGGAGCTCGTCGATTTCACGTTGCGCGCCAAGCCGCTGCTCGATTGGGGCAGGGCGATCGAGGGCAAAACCGAGAGGGATTAAGCGTTACTCGAACGCCGCCACGATCATTTCCGCTGATCGTTTGGCTCAAGCGAATTCGTGTGACAAGGCTGGGCATGCCACCTACATACCGCCACTCCTAAAGCGCGTCGCGCTGAAGCGGATTCATGCGACGCGCTTTAGGTCTTTGTTTTTGTGCATGTCGTTCCCCCAAAACCGGGTCACTTTTGGGCGACATGCATTAGTTGTTGTGCATGTCGTAATCCCAAAACCGCTACGCACTTTTGGGCGACATGCATCAGGAGTGGTTTATGGCGACGGACGTGATTTCGCAGGGCGGCGATCGAAGCGATTTCTGGCAGGGCGTGCGGCTCTCGATCCCTGTCGTGGTCGCTTCAGCGCCGTTCGCGGTGCTGTTTGGGGCGCTTGCCGTAGACCAGGGCTTTTCGGTCCTCGAAGCGTTCCTGATGAGCGCGCTGGTTTATGGCGGCGCCAGCCAAATGGTCGGCATCCAGCTGTTCGGCCAGCACGTCGCACCGTGGCTGATCGTGCTGTCGATCTTTGCCGTCAATTTCCGTCACGTGCTCTATTCCGCCGGCATCGGCCGGCGCATCGCGCACTGGCCGATCGTCCAACAGGCGCTTGGCTATTTCATCCTCACCGACCCGCAATTCGCCGTGGCCGAGGCGAGGGCGCAATCCGGACAGACGGTCGGTTTCGCCTGGTACCTGGGGCTGGGCCTGCCCGTCTACGTGTTTTGGGTGATCGAAAGCGGGCTCGGCGCGATGTTCGGCAAGCTCATCCCCGACACCCATGCGCTGGGCATCGATTTCCTGCTGCCGATCTATTTTCTCGGCCTGGTGATGGGCTTCCGCAAGCGGCCGCTGTGGCTGCCGGTGGTGATCGCCAGCGCCGCCGCCTCGATCATCGCCTACAAGACTGTCGGCTCGCCTTGGCACGTCTCGATCGGCGCCATTGCCGGCGTGCTGCTCGCCGTCATCCTGCCGCCGCACCATAGCGGTGTGGGAGAGCGGCCATGAGCACGACGTTCTGGATCATCATCGCCGGCGCGATCGCCACCTATCTCACCCGCATTGGCGGGCATCTGGTCATCTCCCGCTTCGACAACATCCATCCTCGCGTCGAGGCCGGCCTCAATGCCGTGCCCGCGGCGGTGCTGACGACGCTGGTAGCACCCGAACTGTTGAACGCCGGACCCGCGGAATGGGCGGCATTGGTCGTTACTGCGGTGGTTTCGCTGCGCGGCGGGCTGATGGCAATGTTTCTGGCCGGCGCGGCGGCGTTGATCGTGGCGCGGCAGTTTGTCGGCTGACTTTTTGTCTTAGTTGGCCCCGAGCACACGCGCTACCGCAGCGCCGACGAACGTGGTGGTCGAGACAATAATTCCGGTCAGGCGCCTCTTGAGTATCGAAGCGATCCACACCGCACTCAGCCGAATTGCCTCCGATCTCTCCTGATGGGCGCGACGCACGATGTCGGTGTAAAGGATGTCGCGACGCTCGGGCGTCAATGCGCCAAGATCGTTCGGTCGGCGGCCGAGAGGTTCCGGTGACATTTTTCCATCTCCGCGGTCGATCGCTGGATCGGCGTCAATAAACAGGCGATTTACGCGCCGTTTATCATCAGATAAAATGAATTATTAAGATCGTTTTATTCTCTGGGAGAGATGTATGGATTTGACCGACCTGCGCATCTTTCGCATGGTTGTGCGCGAGGGCGGCATCACCAGGGCGGCGGAAAAGCTGTTTCGCGTGCAGTCCAACGTGACCACACGCATCCGGCAGCTTGAAGAGGACTTGGGCGTGCGGCTGTTCATCCGCGAAGGCAAGCGGCTGCAGGTGTCGCCCGCCGGCCAAAGATTGGTTGTCTATGCGGACCGGCTGCTGGCGCTTGCCGAGGAAGCGCGAACGGCGGTCCTCGATCCTCACCCACGCGGCACGCTGCGACTTGGCGCTATGGAAAGCACCGCCGCAGCTCGGCTTCCCAGCCTGCTCGCCGAATACCACGCACGCTATCCCAACGTAGAGATCCAACTGCGCACCGGCAACCCGCAGGTTCTCGCGACCGCCATGCTCGCCGGCGAACTCGACGCTGCACTCGCGGCCGAGCCGCTCGCGGCCGCTCCGATCGAGAAGCAGGCTGCATTTCGCGAGGAGTTGGTCATTGTCTCGGCGGCATCGCGCGTTTCGGTTGAAGACCGCAGCGATATGCCCAAAACCATGCTGGCCTTCGAGCATGGCTGTCCACATCGCAAGCGGCTGGAAGAATGGTATGCGCGCCGAGGGTTCATGGCCGAGCAAATCATTGAGCTCGGTTCATATCATGCGATGCTCGGTTGCGTGGCGGCCGGCATGGGCATAGCGCTGTTGCCCAAAAGCGTGCTCAAGGGTTTCCCTGAAAGTTGCAAGCTGCACGTGCATGAACTGCGTTCGGACGAGGACAGTGCCCTGACAGTGTTGTTTTGGCGCAAGGGCGCCAGCTCTCCCAATATCCAGGCTCTGCGGGATCTGCTTGTAGAGCAAAGCTCCCCAATGCCAAGCACGGTTGCCGTCGCGGCTACTGCTTGAAATCGTGCGGCAGCGGGGCTGTGGCCTTTTCCAGCCAGGCCAGCGTTTCGCCATCGAGCATCGGGCCGATTTCGGCCAGCACGCGGGCATGGTAGGCGTCAAGCCAGTGCAACTCGTCGCGTGTCAGCAGATCCGATCGCACCAGCCTGATGTCGATCGGCGCGAGCGTCAGCGTCTCGAAGCCGTGCATGGCGATGTCGCCACCCTCGATTTCTGCCGCCGGCGTCACCAGGATCAGGTTCTCGATGCGGATGCCGTAGGAGCCTTCCTTGTAGTAGCCGGGTTCGTTGGACAGCATCATGCCTTCGAGCAGCTTCTCCGTCCCGGTGCGGGCGATGCGCTGCGGGCCTTCGTGTACGGCGAGATACGAGCCGACGCCATGTCCCGTGCCGTGGGCGAAGTCGCAGCCGTGCTTCCACAGCGCCATACGGGCGACGGCGTCGATCTCCGAGCCGCGCGTGCCGGCGGGGAAGCGCAGCGTGGAAATGCCGATCATGCCCTTCAGCACCAGCGTGAAGCGTTCGCGCATTTCCTCGGTCGGCTGGCCGATGGGCACGGTGCGGGTGATGTCGGTGGTGCCGTCCTGATATTGCGCACCGGAATCGAGCAGGAACAGCTCGCCTGCCTTGAGCTTGCGGTTGGTGGCACGCGACACGCGGTAATGCATGATGGCGCCGTTCGGCCCGGCGCCGGAAATGGTGTCGAAGGAGACGTCGCGCAGCGGCATCTGGGTTTCCTCGCCGGTCTGCCGGCGCGTTTCCTCCAGCCGGGTGACGACCGCGATCTCGTCGAGGGAGCCGGGTTTCTGGCGCTCCAGCCAGCACAAAAGTTTCGCTACCGCCGCGCCGTCACGGCGATGCGCGGCGCGCGAACCGTTGATCTCGGCCTGGTTCTTGGTGGCGCGCGGGATGCGGGCCGGATCCGGCGCTGCAATCACCGTGCCGCCATTGTCCTCGACCAGCATGCGCAGCCTGTCGGCCGCCAGCACCGGATCGAGCGCGATCTTGGCGCCGCCCTTGGCAAGCGCCACGATGGCGGCTTCGAATTCGCCGGGCTCATGCAATTCGGCGAGCTGGGTCAGATATGCGGCGACCTGGCGCGAGAACTTGCGCTTGTCCATGAACAGCTGGTGCGATCCGTCGGCGCCGAGGATGGCGAAGCCAAGCGCCAGCGGCGTGTGCGGCACGTCACCGCCGCGGATGTTGAAGGCCCAGGCGATCGAGGAGGGGTCGGTCAGCACCGCATGGGTGGCGCCGTCCTTGCCGATCGCCGCCGCCAGCCGCGCCAGCTTGTCCTTGGCAAGTTCGCCGGCAAAGCCGATCGGGTGCAGCTCGACCGGAGCCACGGGCGCCGCTGGCTGATCCTTCCAGATGATGTCGATCGGGTTCTTGGTCAGCGGCACCAGCACGGCGCCGATCTTGTCGGCGGCTGCCTGCAGCGCCTTGACCTCACCGACCGTGTGCAGCCAGGGATCGAAGCCCAGCCGCGCGCCTTTGCCGATATTGTCCTTGAGCCAGACCGGGGGCGGGTTGTCGACCAGGCTTTCGACGGAGAAGATGTCGAGATCGACCTCGCTGCGCACCTGCAGCGTGTAGCGCCCGTCGACAAAGATGAAGGCGCGGTCGCGCAGGACGATGGCGACTCCGGCCGAGCCGCTGAAGCCGGTCAGCCATTTCAGCCGCGCCGAGCGATCGGCGACATATTCGCCCTGATGCTCGTCGGCGCGCGGAACGATGAAGCCGTCGAGGCCATTGCCGCTCAGCCATTGGCGCAGGAGCGCCACGCGCGGCTTGCCGACTGCCGGGTCGCCCGCGGAATCGAAGGTCTGGAACATGATGGGCCTCCTTGCACGTGCGAGCGTAGCTTATGGCTTGGGAAATCGGAATCGATTTCCCGCGGCGCAAACTGCTACAGCCTCGCTTGGCTGACAACCGGCTGACAACCGAGTGGGCTTGGTCCAGCGGCCGCGCGAAGAGCGTGCCTCAGTGCTTGAGGTGGATGGTCACCCAGCCTTCGCGGTGCAGCGTGCGCACGTGGCGAAAATTCTGGCCGACATAGGCCGAGATGACCGCGTCGCGCTGGCGCTCGAGAATGCCTGACAGCACGATCGAGCCGCCAAGCGCGATGTGCCCGGCCATTTCCGGCGCCAGCCGCATCAGCGGCCGCGCCAATATGTTGGCGATGATGAGATCGAAGGGCGCGCGCCTGCCGAAGATCGGATGGTGAAAGCCCGGCGCGGTCACCGTTTCGATGAGGGCCTTGACGTGGTTGAGCCGCGCATTGGCGGCGGCGACCTTCACCGCCACCGGATCGATGTCGGTGGCGAGCACCGGGATATGCGCCAGCTTGGCGACGGCTATCGCCAGCACGGCGCTGCCGGTGCCGAGATCGAGCGCATTGCGCGGGTGTTCGCGCCGCACCACCCATTCCAGCATTTCGAGGCAGCCCGAGGTGGTGCCGTGGTGGCCGGTGCCGAAGGCGAGGCCGGCCTCGATCTCGATGGCGAGTTCGCCGCTATGGCGTTTCCTGCGGTCATGCGCGCCATGGACGAAGAAACGCCCGGCGCGCACCGGCTTCAACCCTTCCAGTGAACGCGCCACCCAGTCGATGTCGGGCAGCGCCTCGCGCTCGACGGCCTTCGACAGAGTGAGGCCGGCGAGAATGTCCTTCATCCGCGCCTCGATCGCGTCGACGTCACCGTCGGCATAGAGCGAGACTTCGTGGATGTCCTTGTCTTCGTCGACCTTCAGCACCGCGATCGGCAGGCCTTCATCCTCGAAGGCCATCTCAAGGGCCGCGAAAATGCGCTCGGCCTCGACCTTGCCGGTGGTGAAATGGAGCCGTGTCTGGGTCATCAGGTTAAGTTTCTCTTTGAGCGTGATGTTGTCCGAAAAACCGGCTTCCACTTTTCGGGATCAAGCTCTAGCCCTTAGCCGCGAGGCGCTTCAGTTTTTCAACAGCGGTGCTTGCACTTTCGCCGTAGGCGATCGTGCCGGCGAAATCGCCCTTGCCGTTGAGCAGCAGTACCGAGGCGGTGTGGTCCATCGTGTAGTCGCCGTCGCCGGTATCGACCTTCTTCCAGTAGATGCCGAACGACTTGGCCATGGCGTGGACCTTGTCCGGATCGCCGGAGATGCCGATGATGCGGTCGGAGAAATTGCTGACATAGGCATTCATCACCGCCGGCGTGTCGCGCTCGGGATCGACGGAGACGAAATAGGCATGCAGGTTCTTGCCGTCGTCGCCGAGCGTCTTCAGCCAGCCGGCGAGTTCGAACAGCGTGGTCGGGCAGACTTCCGGACAATGGGTGAAGCCGAAGAAGACGACGCTGGGCTGGCCCCGGAAGGCGGCCTCGGTGATCGGCGCGCCCTTCTGGTCGACCAGGGTGAAGGGGGCGCCGAAGGGTTCGCCGCCATAGTGGCCGCGATACCAGTCGAAAGTCAGCCAGCCGATGCCGGCCGCCATGAGGACGAGAATGCCGACCAGGATAGAACGCATCATCAGAATAGTCCGTCTGTAACTTCATCGGGTGCTGGCCGAAGCCACGCTCCCTTGTTCGGCCGACAGTCTTAGCGGTTCGACCGGGTACACGCAAAGATGCCGCGTTGACGCAACCGGCCGTGGCAGCGCCCGGCGTTTTGATCGCACCTTGCAATGCATTGGCCCTCGCCCCACCTGAGACCGGCAACTCGAACCGCAGGAGGCTCCATTTGCTCGAACTGATTGGGCGCGGACGGATTGGGCGAAAACTGTTCGGCGCGTTGGCCGCGTGCGTCGTGCTTGGCACTGGCGCTGCCGTCGCCGAGGAAGTCGGCAAGGTTGGTGTCGACTGGGTCGGCAACGACATCATCGTCGAGGCGATCAAGGATCCGAAAGTAGAGGGCGTGACCTGCCACGTCTCCTATTTCGACCGCAGCATCATCGACCGCCTGCACAAGGGCAACTGGTTCGAGGATCCCTCCGATTCCTCGATCTCCTGCCGCCAGACCGGACCGATCACCATCGGCGACATCGACATGGGCGAGGGCGGCGAGGAGGTTTTCAAGCAAGGCATCAGCCTGATCTGGAAGAAGCAGGTGGTGAACCGCATCTATGACAAGGCCAACGATACGTTGATCTATCTCTCGCATTCGCGTCAGGTGCAGAATGGCTCGGCCAAGATGTCGGTCACGACAGTGCCGCTCTACGGCCAGAACGTGGTGTGGAGCAAAGGCAAGCCAAAATAGATTCGCGCGATTGGCCTGACGGACAATTGTTCGCGGCTTGCGGGCGTGGTTGCTCTGACGTAAAGCCGCCCTCATGGACCGTTCCCAAGATCTCGTGCTGAAGGACTCCGAGCCGCGCATCCATCCGACCGCGGAATTGAAGGCGTGCAAGCTCGGCCGCTATGCCGCGATCGGCGAACGGGTGGTGCTGCGGGAAGTCAATGTCGGCGACTTCTCCTATTTCGAGCGCCATTCGGAGGCTATCTACACCACCATCGGCAAATTCTGCTCGATCGCCGCCAACAGCCGCATCAACGCGCTGGAGCATCCGATCGAGCGACTGACCCAGCACAAAGTCAGCTATCGGCCGAACGAGTATTTCCGCTGGCTGGGCGTCGACGCCGCCTTCCGCGATCGGCGGCAGTCGAAAGCGGTGACCATCGGCCATGATGTATGGATCGGCCACGGCGCGGTGATCATGCCCGGCATCACCGTCGGCAACGGCGCCGTCGTCGGCGCCAATGCGGTGGTGACCCATGATGTGCCGTCCTACACCATCGTTGCCGGCATGCCGGCGAAGCCGCTCAGGCCACGCTTTTCCGCTGCCGTCGCGGCGCGAATCGAGGCTCTTGCCTGGTGGGACTGGCCGGTCGAGAAACTCGCCCGGGCGGTTCCCGATATCCAGGCGATGCCGATCGAGGCGTTCCTCGATCGCTGGGAAAACCAGGCCTTTTAGGCCGGCATCCTGCCGTTGTATCGAAGTTTCGTGCTCCGTTGAGCGAGGAAATCCGCAGACTGGGGCGGCGCTGCGAAGCAAGCTGCCATTTTCCGCGCTCTCCGGACTGAAACCCCTTCCGCCATGCGGGGGTGGCGCGGCGGAAGGGGCTGGAGGTATAACCGCCGTGAAGCGGAGGAACAGGCACTTTTGCCTGCACCGTTACTGTGACATCCAATCCGATAAGGTGTGTTTTCTATCGCATGCATGCTTTGCGTGCATTCAATTGTGCCTGACGTATTTGTCACCGGCGGGAACCCGAAACGGCCGCCGGATGTTTCTCATCGCGGCAGCAATCGAGGGATCCCGACAGATGGAAAAGCTTTTCACCAAGATCGCCAATTGGGTCGCCCATGTAGCCGGCCTGCCGCCGACATTTGCCATCTGCTGCGCGATCATCGTCGTCTGGGCGGTAAGCGGGCCCTATTTCGGTTTCTCGGACACCTGGCAATTGGTGATCAACACAGGCACGACCATCATCACCTTCCTGATGGTGTTTCTGATCCAGAACACCCAGAACCGTGACGGCGCGGCAATCCAGGCCAAGCTCGACGAACTGATCCGGGTGAGCCGTGCCCACAATCATTTCATCGGCATCGAGCATCTGACGGAGTCCGAGGTCGAGGAAATTCGCTCCAAATGCGAACGGGCGGCACGGCGGCATGACCAGAAGATCGCCGCCACGGCTGCGAAGAAGGCCACGGCGCAAAAGCGCGGGGCGAAGAAGCAGGCCGCTTGACGGTCAGCCTTTTATGAAGGCCGCGAAAGCATCCTTGTGGTCGGGGTGCCAACGCGACAGGGCCGGGCGGTTTTCGATGATGTCGCCGACCGCCCAGGCCATGCGCTTTTCATCCAGCGGGCGCGCCACGTCATTGTCCGGGCACAGGATGTAGAAGTCGCCCCTGACCAGCGATTCCAGCATGAAATCGATGACTTGTTCGCCGGTCCAGGCCCCGGCCGGCTTTTCAGTCGCGCCTTCGGTAAGGCCGGTGTAGGTGAAACCGGGGATCAGCAGATGCGCCGACAGGCGTGCGCCAGGCTCGTTGCGCAAGGCGTGCGCCAGGCCTTCGGTGAAGGTCTTCACGCCGGCCTTGGAGACGTTGTAGGCAAGGTTGCCGGGCGGCGTCGTGATGCCTTGCTTGGAGCCGGTGTTGACGATCAGCCCCGGCCTGGTAGACGCCAGCATGCGCGGTGCGAAGGCCCCGACGCCGTGTACGACGCCCCAGAAATTGATGTCGAGGAGCCGCTTCCAGTCCTCACGGTTCTCCCAGGGCTTGCCGGGATTGTCGCCGACGCCGGCGTTGTTCATCAGCAGCGAAACATCGCCAAAGGCGCCGAATGCCCGGTCGGCGAGACGATCGACCTCATCGGCCTTCGAGACGTCGGCGGCAACGGCCAGCACGGCGTCGTCGCCGGCAATGGCGGAGACCGCCCGGGAGGCATCGTCAAGACGCGCGCCACCAATGTCGGCAAGCACGATCTTCATGCCCATCAGCGCAAGCCGCTTTGCCGCTGCCAGACCAATGCCGCTGGCGGCGCCGGTGATGACGGCGGTGTTGCCCGGCGCAAGCGCGGGCAGGGCGGTCTGGATTTCAGCGTCGGGGATCATCGGTGATGGGTTCCTTCTTTCGATGGCGCCGAACTTAGCGCCGCAACGGGCTTGCGCAAGCCTCCGTCAGCGTGTGTTCGGGTTGACCATGCCGGTCGAGGCTGCGCATGCTGCCCTCGGCAAAAGGAGACTTTTGCCAGGGCAAAAGGAGACTTTTGTCGAGGCAAAGGAGACTTTTGCCGGGATCAACGGAGATTTTTCGATTGACGGATTGGATTGCAATTCTGAAGGAACAGACCGCCACCGGCGACCAGATGGGACGCGAGGTGCCGCAGATGCTGGCCAATCCCGATATCAGCGAAGCGCAGGTGAAGACGCTGTTTTCCGCGCTGGAGAAACAGGCCGAGTTCGTCGAGAAACTGCGCATGGCGTTGGAAAAGTTCGGCCATGATTTCTCGATCATCAAGGCGGCGGAGCGGCTGGAGGAGCGCTATGCAGACCTGGCCGCTTCGGTGGCGGAAAAGCTGAAAGCGATGCGCAGATAGAGCAATTCCAGGAAAAGTGTGACGCGGTTTTCCGTCCGGAATTGCGTCAAACAAAGAGCAATTCCAGGAAGGTCTACTTTTCGATCATCCGCGCGAAACGCGTATCCGGCACCAGCCAGACCAAGGCGACCAGCACATAGAGCGCTACGCCGATCCACTGACTGACGAAGGTCAGCACGACGGCCGCGATATAGACGGCGAGCGAGATCTTTCCCTTGCGATCGTGGCCCAGCGCCTTGGCAAAGGCGGTGTCGTTGCCGTGCAGGCGGTGCAGCGCGGCGGCCAGGATCGTATAGGCAATGGCGCAGAGTGCGAGATCGGCGCCATAGACGGCGACCGGCACCGGCGCAAAGTGGTTCTCGCCCATGAAGGCGGTCGTTGCCGGCATCAGCGACAGCCAGAACAGCAGGTTGAGATTGGCCCACAGCACGCGGCCATCGACGCGCTGCACGGTATGGAACATGTTGTGCAGATTGTTCCAGTAGATGCCGACGTTGATGAACGACAGCACGTAGCAGAAGAAGATCGGCCACAATGGCAGCAAGGCGGAAACATCCTCGCCATGCGGCACTTTCAGTTCCAGCACCATGATGGTGATGATGATGGCCACCACGCCGTCGGTGAACGCCTCGACCCTGCCTTTGCCCATGATCCCGCCCCTTGGCCGCAACGAATTGTCGAAAGAAAGTAAATTGTTAGCCTATGTTGCCGGGCCGATAAACGGCGCTTGGGAAATTCCTCAACTATGTCGGTGGAAACCGTGGCACGGCGGCTGGGTCAGTTCCGGCTATCTCTCGCGGGCCCATGTCGTTCGTCCGCCAGTCATCATCGTGCGCCCGCCGCATCGGCCGCCGCACAGGCCGCGCCCCGGCAAATGCAAGATCGCGCCCGGCACGAGGCCGCCGGCCTCGATCCGAACCTTCTTCAGTCGGCGGCTCTCCCGTTGAGGCTCTGGTTTTTTGTTTTGACGCAATTCCCAAGGGAAAGCGCAAATGCGCTCTCCCCGGAAAACCGCTTCACACTTTCCTGGAATTGCTCTCAGCCCACCGTGGTGTCAGGAGCCTGCCAGCCGGCCGGAACGTCGGGAATGAGGACGCGTTAAGATCGCGATCCCGAGGCTGGAAGGGAGGTTGGCCATGACATTTCGCGATTTAGCGCATACGCAAGAAGCGGCTCATGGCGACGCTCTTGCGATTCCGACTGTCGCCGCGATGATTGCCGTGCTGTTTGCCGGCAGCACGGCACTGACACCGCTCTATATCATCTACAAGCAGCAATTCGGTTTTTCGCAGATCACGCTGACGCTGATCTATGCGGTCTATGTCGTTGGCAATCTCGCCGCCTTGCTGGTGTTTGGCGGCGCATCGGACGTTGTGGGGCGCCGGCCAGCGGCCCTGGCGGCGATGGGCGTCGCCATCGTCAGCGGGCTTGTCTTCCTGTTCGCCGAAAATGTTCTCTCGCTCGACATAGCACGCATCCTGAGCGGGCTTGGCATAGGCATTGGCGCAGGGACAGGGACCGCGTGGATCGCCGAGCTTCTCCCCAATGCCGACAAGTCGCGCGCCAGCGTCATTGCCACCAGCACCAATTTCCTCGGCCTCGGATTCGGCGCGCTCGTTTCGGGACTGCTGGCACAATATGAGCCCTGGCCGTTGCGGCTGGTCTTCATCGTCTTTCTGGTGGCACTCGTGGTGGTGACGATCCTGGTCTGGCGCACCCCTGAAACGATCGCGAAGCCGGGTGGCGTCAATCAGATTTCCATGCGGCCGCAGCTTTCCGTCCCGCAGGAAATACGCGCACGCTTCGTTGCGCCGGCGGTGACCGGCTTCGGCGCGATGGCGCTGGTCGGTTTCTATGCCGCCCTGGCTCCCAGCATTCTGGCGCAGCAGTTGCACGAAACCAACCACGCCGTCGCCGGCGCGCTGTTCTTCGAACTGGCGATCGTCGCCGCGGTCAGCATCGTGGTGCTGAAGCAGGTGCAGAGCAGCAAGGTCATGTTGGCCGCGCTTGCCCTGATGGTCCCCAGCGTCCTGCTGGTGGTGGCGGCACAGATGCTGGCATCGATGGTGCTGATGATCGCGGCTACCGCCTGCTGCGGCGTCGTGGCGGCGCTTGGCTATCGCGGCGGCCTGCAGGTGGTGAACGAGATCGCGCCGGATGATCGTCGCGCCGAAATTGTGTCCAGCTTCTTCGTCTGCTGCTTCGTCGGCAACGCCTTGCCGGTCATCGGAATCGGGATCGTCTCGACCTATGCCAGTCCGATCGCCGCAAGCCTGGCATTCGCCGCCATGATTATCGTATTCGCGGTGGTAGCGCTGGCTTTCGGGCTGAAACATCGGCGCTGAGATGACCAGGGCCCGGCCGAATCTCAGCCGTTTGGCATTTCAGGTGCCATGTTGGCGCGCTGGCGCGGCACCCCAAGTCCGGTGTCAGGCGGCTCGCCGGCAGCCGGCCTGTTCTCGATCATGTGCAAGGTGCGCCAGCCGCCTAAGCGGTAGTAAGCCGCTGCCAGCACGAGTGAGGTGATCGAGCCGGCCGGAAAGCTCCACCACAGCGCTTCCTCGCCGAGCACGCTGCGCATGAAATAGGCAAAGCCGGTGCGCACGACCAGCACCGAGATCACCAGGATGATCAGCGGCGGCATCACCGCGCCCGTGGCTCGGACCGTGGCGAACAGCACGATGGTGATGCCGAACAGGACGAACGACCAGGATGCGACACTGTTGATGTGGGCGGCGATGTCGATCGCAGCGCTGTCGCTGCTCAGGAACAGGCTGAGGATCGAGCGGTCGAAAAGCCATAGCAGCGCGACGAGGGCGCCAGTCAGGACGAGGTTGAAGCCGACGCCGGAGGCAGCAACCCGGCCGATCCGGTCCCAGCGGCCGGCACCGACATTCTGCGCCGCCATGGAGGAGACCGCGGCACCGATGGCGAGCGCCGGCATCTGGATATAGGTCCACAATTGCGCGGCGATGCCATAGGCGGCGGCGATCTGCGAACCGTAGGAATTGACGATGCCCATCACCGTCAGCGCCGCCGCCGAGATGACGACCATTTGCAGGCCCATCGGCACGCCCTTGAAGACGACGATGCGCAGCAAGGCAGCGTCTGGCCGCAGCAGGGCGAGGTTGGCGCCGGCCAGCCGCAACGGGTGCTTGCGTACATAGAGCACGACGAGGATGGCGATGACGCTCACCGTCTGGCCAATCAGTGTGGAGGTCGCCGATCCGGCGATGCCGAGTTCGGGAAACGGCCCGATGCCGCGGATGAGCAGCGGATTGAGGACGATGTCGAGGACGACCGCGAGCGCCATGAAGATGAAGGGCGTGCGCGAGTCACCGGCACCGCGCAGCACGGTCATGACGAAGGACAAAAGGTTCATCATCGGCACGGCGACGAAGATGATGCGCAGGTAGGAACGCGCCAGCGGCAAGGCGTCGGCCGGGGTGCCGAGCGTGTTCAGGATGGCGTCGACCCAGACCCAGCCGCAGACGGCGAAGATGATCGAGACGAGGAAAAAGAAGGTGGCGCTGGTGCCGACGATGCGGCGCGCCTCGGGCAGGTCGCGGGCGCCGACCGACTGCGCCACCAGGATGGTCGCCGCCATGCCGATGCCGAACACGGTGCCCAGGATCAGGAACAGCACCAGATTGGCGTTGGAGGCGGCGGTCAGCGCCGATTCACCGAGGAAGCGGCCGACCCAGACGGCATTGATCGAACCGTTGAGCGACTGCAGAACGTTGGAGCCGAGCACCGGCAGGGCGAACAGCAAAAGCGTGCGTGGGATCGGTCCGCTGGTCAGGTCGCCGGTCCGCCGGCGCGTGGGCATTTTTTCGTCCATGTCTGGCAATCCGGCGAAGGCTTGATCTTGAGACCGATCCGCGATGATCGCCGATTCAGCGGGACAGGTCGATGCGGTGCCGGAAAAGATTGGCATCGGGTCTTCTGGCGCGCCTCGATCTAATCATGTTCTCAAAGCTTCCGGAATGGGATATTGATCCTGATGGGGGCCGCGTTCCTGTTGGATCTTGCGGTTGAGCTGGGGGGTTCATGTCCGATATTCCGCTGTTTTCCGAGCGCCTGAACCGGCGTGCCTTTCTGAGTGCGTCCGCTTTGGGCGCGGCCGCGATGGCCCTTTCGGCGTGCTCCACGACGGATGTCGCGCCACCGCCGCCGGTGGCCGCCGCGCCGCCCGATGCGGCTTTCGGTGACGCCGCGAGCATGTACGCGGCGCGCACCGACGAGGGCTATCAACTGCCGGCAATCCCGGTCACCAAGCTCGACCCGAAGTTCGTGCGCCAGGTCGTGGCCGACCCGACCGGCGAAAAGCCCGGCACGATCGTCGTCGATACGTCAGAGCACTTCCTCTATCTGGTGCAAGATGGCGGCAAGGCCGTCCGCTACGGCGTCAGCCTCGGCAAGGCCGGTTTCGGCTGGACCGGCAGCGCCGTGGTCCAGGCGAGGAAGAAGTGGCCGGTGTGGACGCCGCCGCCGGAAATGATCCAGCGCCGGCCGGAACTGGCGAAATACAAGGACGGCATGCCGCCCGGCCCGCAGAGCCCGCTCGGCGCCCGCGCGCTCTATCTGTTCCGCGACGGCAAGGACACGATGTACCGGCTGCACGGCACGCCGGAATGGGATTCCATCGGCAAGAACGCGTCGTCCGGCTGTGTGCGCTTCATGAATCAGGACATCATCGACCTCTACAGCCGCGTCAACGGTCCGGCCCAGGTCTTCGTGCGTCCCAATCTGTCGGCCGCCGGCAAGATCATGGCCGTGTCGAGCAGGACAGCCGAGCCGATCGATGCGGGCGTGCCGAAAGACGCGGAGTTCTTGAAGTAAGCGCCTTCGCGGGGTTCCTAGCAAGGCTCGATTATTCGCGGCAGCTCAGGCGGGCGCGCCAGGCCCGCCCGCCTGAGCTGTGATCGCTACTTCTTGGCGAGGCCGGGCAGCGTCACTTGATAGACCAGGAACATGGTGTCGACATTGGCGCCGTCGTCGGCCTTGTAGGGCGCGCCGACCTGGAAACCGTCCTGGGCCAGGAAGTCGTTGTCGTTGGCGACGAACAGGAAATAGTCGTCGGGCAGTTTCGGATCGAGCACGCTTGCCAGCGACATCGCTTCCCATTTTTCCGAGAGGTTGTCGTGGTCGTTCGGCGCGCCATTGTGCAGGCCGAAGCGGCCGAGCTGGGCATTGTCGTTGATGTCGATGAACGGCGTCAGCTTGGCCGGCGTCACCGACGGATCGAGCACACCCTTGGGGGCGACCGGCTTGTCCTTGTCGAAATCCGTGCCGGCGATGTCGGTGGCCGTGGAGACGTCGACGATGCTGATTTCGCGATAGAGCGAGGTGTCGCCCTTCACGCCCTGACCGTTGCCGCTGTCGCGCGCCAGCATCAGGAAGGATGTGTCCGACAACGCCACGATCTCGCTTTGCGCGGCGACCTTGGTCTTGCCCTTGGCATCCTTGAACACCGGCAGCGGCACGACATACTCATGTGCCAGTTTCAGGTGGGCGAGATCGGACGCGTCATAGACCAAGGCCCTGGTGTTCTGCCGCGTCGCAGGAGAATCGCCGCCATCCTGCCGGGTCGCCGACTGCAGCACGGCTATCAGGAACTTGCCGTCCGGCGTCATCGCCATGCCTTCGAGGCCCTGGTTTTTCTGGCGGCCGGTTTCCGGATCCTTGGGATCGGGCTCGGCGGCACCGGGGCCGGGATTGTCGGAGGAGAAGTTCGGTGTCCCCTTGCGCATCGGCACCAGGGCAGCCGGCGGCTGGGTCGCCGACATCAGGCGGCCTTCGCCGGAGAAACGGTAGATATTGGGGCCATATTCGTCGGAGATGAACATCGAGCCGTCGGGCAGTCGCACGATCGCCTCGTTGTCGAGGGCGAGCTTGCCGTTGGTGGCGGCGGGCAGCATCGGCAAGTCGCCGGCGGCGGCGCGCACGTCCGACAGCGGATCGAGGCCGGTGGCGTCGGCGCCCTTGTCGTCGGTGAGCAGCATGCTGTCGGCGAGCGTCGCCTTGACGCCGGTCTGTTCCTGGCCGGTAGCTGGGGCGGCGCCCGGCGCGACGGGGTTAAACTCGATGCCGATCGTGTTGAGGCGCGGGCGATAGTTGGTGGTGCCGGCGACATTGTAGCCGCGGTCCGGCAGCAGCCAGAGCGAGCCCTTGTAGCCGGCAGCGTCATGCGTCCAATCCGATGTGTCGATCGACATGCCGGAGCCCGAGCCGAAGGTTTCGCCGAACTTGTCGCGCTGGGCGGCCGGGATGCGGCCGACGCCGACGAGGCCCTTGTTGACGGGGCCCTTGTTGACGAGGCCGCCGACGGTCGCGGTGCCGTCGGCGAGCGCCGGCGTCAAGGCGGTGAACAAGGCCAGCGCGACGCCAAGCGACGCGGTTCGGTGCAGGTGTTTCATGGACAATCCTCTTTGTGACGAAGCGTGCCGGAGCGGCCGAAAGCTGAAGGAGGCGTCGCCTCAATGATGCCGCGCGCGCCTCCCCGAAAGCGATCTACGGCGTGAACATGATGCTTGCGTGACAGGCGGTGTGTGTCCGCCGGCTTGTTCGTGCCCCAGCAAAGAAGCGCATTCGCGTGACCGAATTGATGGCGCTTTGCCACGCGGAGTTTCGCCCAGTGCGGCAAGTCGACGGCCCGCACTAGACACATATGTCCAGTGCGTCTATGGTGCCGCCCTCGAACAGGGGAGGGAAGCCTTGAAGTCGCACTACCGCGCAGTCGTCATCGGAGGTGGCGTGGTCGGCGCCTCGGTGCTCTACCATCTGACGCGGTTCGGCTGGTCGGATGTGGCGCTGATCGAGCGCGCCGAACTGACCGCCGGTTCGACCTGGCATGCGGCTGCTGGTTTCCATGCGCTCAACGCCGACCCCAATGTGGCGGCGCTGCAGGACTACACGATCAACCTCTACCGCGAGATCGAAGCCGAATCCGGCCAGGACATCGGCCTGCACATGACCGGCGGCGTCAACATCGCCAGCGATCCTCAGCGTTGGGAGTGGCTGAAATCGGCCTGGGCGGTGTTCCAATCGGTCGGCATCGAGACCGCCCGGCTGGTGAGCCCGCAAGAGATCAGAGAACTCTGCCCGATCGTCGATGTCTCCGGCGTGCTCGGCGGACTGCACGATTCCAACGAGGGCCATCTCGATCCCTACGGCACCACCCATGCCTATGCTGGCGCGGCGAAGAAGCGCGGCGCCGACATCATCCTGCGCAACCGGGTCGTCGAGCTAAAGTCGCGCGCCGACGGCCACTGGGAGGTCATCACCGAGCAGGGCACCGTCGTTGCCGAGCATGTCGTCAACGCCGGCGGGTTGTGGGCAAAGCAGCTCGGCCGCATGGCCGGCGTCGACCTGCCGGTGACGCCCATGGAGCATCACTATTTCATCACCGAGGACATTCCGGAGATCGCGGCACTGGATCGGGAAATCGGCATTGCCGTCGATCTCGACGGCTTTTCCTACCTGCGCCAGGAGCGCAAGGGCGTGCTGCTCGGTGTCTACGAGCAGAACCCGAAGCACTGGAACATGGATGGGGCGCCATGGGACTACGGCATCGAGCTCATCCCGGAAGACATCGACCGCATCAGCCCCGAACTCGCCAAGGCGCATGAGCGCTTTCCGTGCCTGGCGACGGCCGGCATCCGCAAATGGGTCAATGGCGCCTTCACTTTCACGCCGGATGGCAATCCGATCGTCGGGCCGGTGCGCGGTCTCAAGAATTATTGGGTCGCCTGCGGCGTCATGGCCGGCTTCAGCCAGGGCGGCGGCGTCGGCAAGTCGCTGGCCGAGTGGATGATTTTCGGCGAGCCGCAGGCCGATATTTTCGGCATGGACATCGCCCGCTATGGCGCCTTCGCCGCCAACCGGGAATATCTCAGGCAGACGACGCGGCAGTTCTATTCGCGCCGTTTCGTCATGACCTTTCCGAACGAGCGGTTGCCTGCCGGCCGGCCTTTGAAACGGCCCGGCGCCTATGACGGCATGAGTGCCGCGGGCTGCGAATGGACAGCGTCGTGGGGGCTGGAAATCCCGGCCTATTTCGCGCCGATGGGTTTTCGCGAGAACACCACGCTCAAGCGCTCCAATGCCTTCGACATCGTCGGCGACGAGGCATTGCAGGTGCGGCGGGCCGCCGGCCTCGTCGATATCTCGGCCTATTCGCGCTACGCGGTGTCGGGGCCAGGCGCCCAGGCATGGCTCGACCGGCTGCTCGCCTGCAAGCTGCCGAAAGCGGGACAGGCGCGGCTCGCGCCGATGCTGGGGCCAGATGGGCGGCTGAAAGGCGACCTCACGGTGATCAACTGGGGCGGCGGCGATTATTGGCTGATGGGCTCCTACTATCTCAGGGAATTCCACATGCGCTGGTTCGAGAGCCACGCGGCCGACGGCGTCACGGTCACCGACATTTCCGACGCGATGAGCGGCTTCCTGCTGACCGGGCCGAACGCGCGCAAGATCCTGGAACGCACCACCCACCAGGACGTGTCCGGCAAGGCGTTGCCTTTCATGGCGTGCGGGGCATTCGATGTCGGCATGGTGCGGGCGCGGGTTGCCCGGCTATCCATCGCCGGCGAACTGGGCTTCGAAATCAGCTGCCCGGTGGCCATGCATGCGACGCTGCGCGAGACGCTGCTTGCCGCAGGCGAAGATCTCGGCCTGGCCGAGATCGGCTATTACGCGCTCAATGCGCTCAGGCTGGAGAAAAGTTTCGGCATCTGGTCGCGCGAATTCACGCAGGGCTACAGGCCTGGCCAGTCCGGGCTCGACCGCTTCATCGCCTTCGACAAAGGCGATTTCATCGGCCGCGAGGCGGCGCTGAGGGACCGCAAGGCAGGCGTCTCGCAACGGATCGTGACGCTGGAGATCGATGCGCTCGACGCCGACGCCAGCGGCTTCGAGCCTATCTGGCGCGACGGAAGGCGCGTCGGCTTCGTCACGTCGGGCGGATTTGGCTACACGATCGGCAAGAGCGTCGCGCTGGCGTTGGTGGACGACGATTCTGCCAAGGAGGAGACGGCGCTTTCGGTGCACATTGTCGGCGTCGAGCGGCCGGCGCGGGTCATCGCGGCCTCGCCCTACGATCCGTTGGGCAAGGCGATGCGGCAATGAGGAGGATTTCCGATGATCGATGAGGCGGCACGTGAGGCCAGGCGCGAGCGCCGGCGCGGACGCACGGGCGAAGCCGGCAGCGAAAGCAGCCGCCGGCCCAACTATCGCTCGCTGAAGAACCCGTTCCTGCCGCAGCCGATCTTTTCGGACGACCAGGTCGCCTCGATCCACGACACGGCGCTGCGCGTGCTGGAAGAGCTCGGCATCAAGGTACTGCTGCCGCAGGCACGCGAGGTTCTCGCCCGCGCCGGTGCCCTGGTCGACCTGGATACCGACATGGTGCGAATCGGCCGCGACATGGTGGCGGCGGCGCTGGCCTCGGCGCCGAGGTCGATCCATGCCCGTGGCGGCGATCCTTCCCGCGATCTGACGCTCGAACTCGGGTCGATGACGTTTCTTGCCGGAAGCGGGGCGCCCAATGTCACCGATCTCGAGCGCGGCCGGCGGCCAGGCACGCTCGCCGCCTTCGAGGAGTTCATCAAGCTGGTGCAGCATTTCGATGTCCTGCATATGCTCGGTCCCTGCGTCGAGCCGCAGGATGTCGACAACCGGTTTCGCCACTATGCCGTCAATCGTGCGCAGCTGACGCTGTCCGACAAGTTTCCCTTCGTGTTCGCGCGCGGCACGCCGCAGGTCGAGGACGGTTTCGAGATGCTGCGGCTGGCGCGCGGCCTTTCGGAGGAGGCGTTCCGTTCGGACGCCTGGTGCTATACCGTCATCAACACCAACTCGCCGCGTCAGCTCGATATACCGATGGCGCAAGGCATCATCGATTTCGCCAAAGCGGGGCAGGTCTCTATCATCACGCCGTTCTGCCTGGCGGGCGCCATGGCGCCGATCACCGTTGCCGGTGCGTTGACGCTGCAGCATGCCGAAGCGCTGGCCGGGCTGACGCTGGCGCAGATCGTGCGGCCCGGCGCGCCGGTCGTCTATGGCTCCTTCTCCTCCAATGTCGACATGAAATCCGGAGCGCCGGCCTTCGGCACGCCCGAACACGTCAAGGCAACGCTGGGCGCCGGCCAACTGGCGCGCTTCATCGGCCTGCCGTGGCGGTCCGGCGGAGGCAGCGCGGCCAACATCTCGGATGCGCAGGCCGCGCACGAGACGCAATTCGCATTGTGGGGTTCGGTTCTGGCCGGCGCCACGGTCTGCATTCATGCCGCCGGCTGGCTGGAAGGCGGTTTGAGCGTTTCCCTGGAGAAACTGGTCACCGATGTCGAGGCGTTGCAGACGGTCGCTGAACTCTGCGCCGCGACGCCCGGCGACGACGATTCCATCGGCTTCGAGGCGATCGCCGAAGTGCAGCCGGGCGGCCATTTCTTCTCGGCCGGCCACACGATGGCGCGCTATCGTACGGCCTTCTACGAACCGCTGGTGGCGGACTGGTCGAATTTCGGCAACTGGACACAAAGCGGATCGAAGACGGCGAGCGAGCGCGCCACCGGCGTCTGGAGGCGCATCCTTGCCGATTTCGAGCCGCCGGCTTCGGCCGCCGCCACGGCCGGCATGCTCGACGAGTTCATCGCCCGGCGCACCGAGGAAGGCGGGGCGCCGCCCGTGTCATAAAGCCGATCTCCCGCTGATCGTCCTGGTTGTGGTGCGATCCGGAACTTGCAGTGCCTTCCGCGCATTCATGGTGTGCAGCCGGTGCCCATCGGCACCGGCGAGCCATTTTGAGGGGAGGACCGACACCATGGGTTTCGACCAGTATCACGAACCGCCTGAGGAACTGTCGCAGAAGGTGCGGACCTTTGCGCGCATGATCACCTCGCTGATCGAGGAGGCGGAAGCGATCTCCTGGTACGAACAGCGCATGTCGGTGGAGAAAGATCCGCAGGCTCGCGCCATCATGAAGAACGCGCAAGGCGAGGAGTTCAAGCATTTCGGCATGGACCTGGAATTCCTGCTGCGCCAGAAGACGGATTGGCGGGCGGAACTGAAGGAAATCCTGTTCACCACGGGCGATATCGTCGAGGCCGGCGAGAAGGGCGAGAAGAAGGTGGACTGAGCACCTTCTTCGCCTCCATCAATCGCTGTCGCGCGCGATCAGCTCCAGCGGCCAGACCTCGCGGATGATGCGCGGCCCTTCGGGGCCGGCGAAGGCGGGGAGCGAGGCCAGCAGCATTTCCGCCAGCCGCCGGCCCATTGCCTCCAGTGCCGGACGGAAGGCGGTCAGCGTCGGCGAGAAGTAGCGGCAGAGCGGCGTGTCGACGATGACGATCACGGCCATGTCATGGCCCGGCTTGATTCCCATCTCGGCCAGCGCCTTGCAGCCGCCAAGCGCCATCGCGTCATTGTTGAAGATGATGGCCGTCGGTGGGTCCTTGGAGCGCATGACTTGCGGCGTCACCTGGTAGCCGCCGGCCTCGTTGATGAAGCCGTCGGCGATCAGGTCGGGGTCGACCTCGATGCCGTGCCGCTTCAGCGCCTTGCGGTAGCCGTCGAGAAACAGGTAGCCGAAGTTGAGATCAAGTGAAGGGCGGATGGCGGCAATGCGCCGGTGTCCACGCGCCACCAGGCGGTCGACGGCTTCATCACCCGCCCTCTCGAAATCGATATCGAGAGAAGGATAGGTGTCGCCACCGGACTGACTTCGGCCAAGCGTGACGAAGGGAAAGCCTGCCTTGCTGAGATAATCAATCCGATCGTCTTCCCTTCGTGTATTGGCCAACACGACCGCATCGACCAAGCGCGTCTCAACCACGCGGCGCAACCGCTCCTGCTGATATTGGCCGGGCTCACCCATGACGACCATCAGATCGAGGCCATGCTCGGCGAGCTTCGCCTGCAGTCCAATCAGGAACGGGATGAAGAAGGGTTCGCCATATTGCTGGTCGCCCGGATGCGGCTGCAGCATGAAGGCGATCGAATGGGTGGCGCCTTGCCTGAGACTCCGGCCCGACTGGTTCGGGGAATAGTTAAGCTTCTTGGCGGCTTCGAGCACGCGCTGGCGCGTGTCGGCATTGACATCGGCACGGCCGTTCAGCGCCCGAGACACGGTGCCGATCGAAATGTTCAGGTGACGGGCAAGGTCATGAATGCTGGACGCCAAAGGACAATTCCCCCGCCTTGGCCGACGCAATTCCAGGAAAAGTGCGAAGCGGTTTTCCGCCCGGAATTGCGTCAAAACAAAGAGTTAGAGCAGTTCGCCGTTTCTTGAAAGGCTGAACTGCTCTAGCACCGGCTGCCGTTCAGGCCAAGGCTTCCGGATGATTTTCGAGAAGCAGCCGATTGACATTCTACGCTATCGGGTGTGTTCTCGTAAACGTTTACGGAAAAACGTTTACGGTGATGCCGTGGATGCCGTGACATTCGGCCTGGAGGGGCCGGACGGGAGGAATGCCGGATGATGAAAGCAGTCCTCGTCGGCTGTGGTGCGATGAGCAGACAGTGGCTCGATGCCGCCAGGCAGATCGACGGGCTTGCCATCGTCGGCCTTGTCGACCTCGACGCCGAACGAGCGAAGGCGAGGGCGGGCGAATACGATCTCACCAGCGCCGTCATCGGCACCAGCTTCGACACGGTGCTCGAGCAGACAAAGCCTGATGCGGTGTTCGATGTCGTTGTTCCCGCCGCCCGGCGCGATGTCGCTTTTGCCGCCTTTGCGCATAATTGCCATCTCTTGACCGAGAAGCCGCTGGCCGACAGTCCGCAGAACGCCCGCGCCATCATCGAGGCAGCCAAACAGGCAGGACGCGTGCACGCCGTCGTCCAGAACCGCCGTTACGTCGCCAATGTCAGGCGCATCCGGCGGTTTCTCCAATCGGGCGCCATCGGCAATCCGACCAGCATCCATGCCGACTTCTTCATCGGGCCGCATTTCGGCGGCTTTCGCGAAGAGATGGCGCATGTGTTGCTGCTCGACATGGCGATCCATACATTCGACGCCGCCCGCTACATGGTCGCCGGCGAGCCAGCCAGCGTCCATTGCCAGGAATGGGAGCCGGCCAATTCCTGGTACCGGCAGGGCTCGTCAGCCAGCGCCGTCTTCGACCTCGGCGGCGGCAAGGTCTTCACCTATGCCGGCTCCTGGTGCGCCGCCGGTTTCCGCACCAGCTGGGAAGGCAGCTGGCGCATCGTCGCCGAACGCGGCAGCCTCATCTGGGATGGTCACGATGTGCTGAAGGCTGAAATGGTGGCGCCCGGCCGCGACGGGCTGCTGGACAAGACCGAGCCGGTCGAGGTGCCGCCGCTCGACGCGTCAGACCGCATCGGCGGCCATCTCGGCATCATCAGGGATTTCATGCACGCCATCGAGACTGGCACCGAGCCAGAGACGCATGGCGCCGACAATATCAAGAGCCTGGCCATGGTTTTCGGCGCCATCGAAAGCGCCGAGACCGGACGGCGCGTCGCCATCGCAGAGGAAGCATAGTGATGCCCAACCCGCTTCTCGACATCCGGATCGGCACCATGGTGCGGGCCAATCTCGACGACCCGGCTGCCTATATCAGGCAGATCCTGCCGCTCGGCTTCGAGAGCATCCAGCCCTTCTTCTGGCAGACGCTTGGCGGCAAGGATTTGCCGCGGCTGGCCGGGCAGATCCGCGAGGCGATCGGCGACGCCGACGTCAGCGTGTCCTCGCTCGGCGTGTTCGGCAATCCGCTGGAGAGCGGCGAGGTCGATCGCGGCGTGCTCGAGGCCTGGGAAACGGTGATCGACAACGCGCATCTGTTCGGCGCTTCGACGGTCAGCGGTTTCACCGGACGCATCCGGGGCAAGAAGCTGACCGACAGCCTGCCGCGCTTTCGCGAGGTGTGGGGGCCGCTTGCAAAACGCGCCGCCGACAAGGGCGTGCGCATCGCCTTCGAGAATTGCGCCATGGACGGCAACTGGGCCGCCGGCGACTGGAACATCGCCCACAATCCCGACGCCTGGGAGCTGATGTTCAACGAATTGCCCGACGACAATCTCGGGCTGGAATGGGAGCCTTGCCACCAGCTCGTCTACTTGATCGATCCGATGCCGCAGATCCGCAAGTGGGCGCCGCGCATCTTCCATGTCCACGGCAAGGACGCGACGGTGCGCTGGGATGTCATCCGCGAGCACGGCGTGTTCGGCCGGCTGCCCTTCGTCCAGATGCGCACGCCAGGCTTCGGCGACAGCGACTGGGCGCGGGTGATCAGCGAATTGCGGCTTGCCGGTTACAAGGGCGCCATCGACATCGAGGGCTGGCACGATCCGGTCTATCGCGGCGACCTGGAGATCACCGGGCAGGTGCGAGCGCTGGAATATCTCAAGCAATGCCGGGGAGGTGCGAGCTACCTGCCGAACCCGATGTGAGGAAAGCCGGCGGGAGGAGCCGGCCAGCCAAGCGCGGCGCATTGCCGAAGCAAATGTCGAAACCCTCGCGCTTGCGAGGACAAAAAAGGGAGGAACGTGCATGAGCATCGCCAAGAGAACGACATTTCGCCTGACCGTCGCGGCAGCCGCCACGGCGCTCGCCGCCGCCATCTCGACACTGCCGGCCCACGCGCTCGACGCGCAATGGTGCAAGGACGTCCACATCCGCTTCTTCGTCGGCGGCGCCGAGGGCGACGCCTTCGGTACCATCGTCTACAATGGCGCCAAGCAGGCGGCGGCCGATCTCGGGCCGAAAGTCGACTACATTTTCTCTCAGTGGGACGTCGAGAAGATGGTGCAGCAATTGCGCGAAGCCGTGGCCGTAAAGCCAAACGGTATCGCCATGATGGGTCATCCCGGCGACGCCGCGATCATGCCGCTGGCCGAACAGGCGCACAAGGACGGCATCAAGATGATGTACCAGAACGTCCCGGTGCCGAAGGTGGTGGAAGCGTTCGGCGGCGGCTATATCGGCGCCCAGCAGGAGCAGCAGGGCCGTGCGCTCGGCGCCGAGGCGTTCAAGCTTGGTAAGCTCAAGGCCGGCGACAAGGCGATCATGATCGGCCCGTTCGAGAACGAAGCCCGTGGCGCACGCGAGCGTGGCACGGTGGCGGCACTCAAGGAAGCCGGCGTCGAGGTCATCCAGCTGTCGTCTCCGCCGAGCGGCGAATGGGCATCCGACCCCAATCTGGCGATACCGGTGATCACGGCGGCGCTGCTCAACAATCCCGATGTGAAGGCGGTCGGCTATCCGGGCGGCCAGATGCTCGGCAATGTGCCGACCTATATGCAGTCGGCGGGCAGGAAGCCCGGCGACATCTTCAATTTCGGCTTCGACACCAGCCCGCAGATCGTCGAGGCCTTCAAGGGCGGCTGGGTGCAACTGACGGCCGACCAGCAGCCCTTCATGCAGGGCTATCTGCCGATCCTCAGCCTTTGCCAGCAGGTGGTGCTGGGTCTGGCGCCGATGAATGTCGACACCGGCGCAGGCTTCGTCACGCCGCAGAACTACGAGATCGTCTCAGAGCTCGCCAAGCAGGCGTTGCGCTGACCTCCCAAGGCTGCCGGCCGGGTCTAGCCCGGCCGGCAGGACCGCCGGTGACAAGGCCGGCAAGCGACAATGAAAAGCGAGGATCCGATGGCCGAACGCATCATCGAACTGCGCGACATCAAGAAGTCCTATGGCCAGGTCTATGCGCTGGGCGGGGTCGATCTCAGCGTCGACCGTGGCGAGGTGGTCGGCCTGATCGGCGACAATGGCGCCGGCAAGTCGACGCTGATCAAGATCCTGTCGGGCGTCGTCAGGCCGACCAGCGGCGACATACTGGTGCGCGGCCAGCCGGTGACCGGATGGAGTGCGGCGCGCTCGCGCGACGCCGGCATCGAGACGGTGTTCCAGGATCGGGCGCTGGCGGTGCAGCAGACCATCGTGCGCAACATCTTCATGGGCCGCGAACTCACCGGCTTCATGGGCTTTCTCAGGGTTAACAAGGAGATCGAGGAGGCGAGCCGGCTGATGCGCGAGATCGGCTTCACCTCGAAGGTGTTCACGCCGCATTCGATCGTCGGCCAGCTGTCGGGCGGCGAACGCCAGGGCGTGGCGATCGCGCGCGCCATCTACAAGCAGGCGGAGCTGATCATCCTCGACGAGCCGACGACGGCGCTGTCGCTGACCGAGACCGCCAAGGTCTTCCATTTCGTGCGCCAGGTGCGGGCGAGCGGCCGCTCGATCCTGTTCATCGGCCACAACATCCATCATGTCTTCGACATTGCCGACCGTTTCGTGGTGCTGGATCGCGGCAAGGTGGCGCTGACCACTGACCGCAGCCAGGTCAAGTCGGCCGAGGAGCTCATCAATTTCATGGAAGACGTGGCGCATCCGGGCGGGCTGCCCGGACTGCACGATGGCGGCGAGACGGAGCAGACAGCGCGATGAGCAAGGCCATGGAACCCGATCTGCAAAGCCCTTTCAGTAGTCCAGGCGGCGACACCGCCGGCAAGGAATGGCGGCACCCGTCCGATCACTGGCTGCGCGGCTTCGTCATCGACAACCGCGCCTCGCTCGGCACGCTCGCCGTGTTCATCGTCATGATGGCGGTGTTCATGATCGCCAACCCGACCGTGTTCACCACCTGGTATCTCTACAGCTCCGTGCTGACGACGCTTCCAGTCGCGCTGTTCGTGGTGGTGCCGCTGGTCTTCGTCGTCACCTGCGGCGAGATCGACCTGTCGTTTCCGGCGACGATGGGCTTTGCTTCCTGGGTGTTCGCACTGGTGGTGCAGGTCGGCTACGATCCGTTCCTCGGTATTGCCGCGGCACTGGTCACCGGCGTGCTGCTCGGCTTCCTCGTCGGGTCGCTGGTGGTCTATGGCGGGCTGTCGTCGCTGATCGCCACGCTCGGCATGAACTTCCTGCTGCGCGGCCTGATCCAGATCATCAACGAGGGCAGGTCGATGGCGCTGACCGGCCTTGCCGACAGCTCGGCCTACAAGATCTTCTCCAGCCAGGTCTATGGCATCCCGGTGCAGATCTTCTGGGCCATCGCCTTCGTCGTGCTGTCGGCGATGCTCTACAACCGCCACCGCTTCGGCGCGCAGGTCAAGGTGGTCGGCGACAATCCCGACAGCGCCCAACAAATGGGCATCGACGTCAAGCGCGTGCGGGTGAAGGTGTTCGTCTTCGTCGGCATCGGGGCGGCGATCGCTGGTACGTTTTCGGTGATGATCAACTTCACCTGGTGGCCGACCGCCGGCGACGGCTACTTGCTGCCGGTGCTGGCCTCGGTGTTCGTCGGCGGCACCCCGACCTGGGGCGGCATCGGCACGGTGGCCGGCGGCGCCATCGGCGCGGTGACCGTGTCGTTCATCCAGACCGGCGTCGTGGCGGCGGGATTGAGCGGCTTCTACGTGCAGTTCTTCAACGGCCTGATCATCATCCTGTCGCTGCTGGGGCACAAGTGGAACCAGGCGAGGTACCGGTGAGGGGCGGGGATTTTGCCCGGGGGCGCGACCGCTTTAAAAACGAACGCTGCGGGCAGGCGGTTGCTAGGACCTCAATGACCAATCCGTCGAGCGCGCCTCCAGTGACAAAAGATGTTCATCAGCCAATCATACGGGGTGGTAGAAAGTCATTGTATGCGGCATTCTAAGTTATGCCGATTGCATTGCCAGATACAAAAATTCTGTGGGGGCGAGCAGGTGGGAAGTGCTCAAATCCGAAGTGCCGCGCTGACTTGACTAAAGTAGTTGACGGTGTGCCAACTTTTCATATTGGGGAAATGGCTCACGTTATTGCGCACAGCGCCGATGGTCCTCGTGGCCAAGCTGAAGGCGGACTCGACACGTATGAAAACCTGGTTTTACTGTGTCCAAACTGTCACACCGCCGTTGACAAGGCTCCAGCTGCATATTCGGAAGATCTGCTACGGGGATGGAAAAATGGACGAGAAGAAGAAGTCGAGCAAGCGGGACGCAATGTTCGATTTGAAAATTTTGATGAATTAAGAAACTATATTGGTCTGCTATTGGCGGAGAATCACGGAATTTTCTCGGAGGTTGGCCCGAATTCGCCGATAGCGAACGAGGATCCTGGTTCCGATGCTGTTGAAATTTGGACTGCTCGTATATTAGATACAATTTTACCAAATAATATAAAGATCTTGAACTCCATTGGAGGTAATATTTCTTTGCTGTCTAAGGAAGATGTGATCGCATTCCTCGCTTTCAAGAAGCACGCCTTAGCCTATGAGCAGCAGCAGTTTGGCCGTACGGAGTTTTATCCAAAATTCCCAAGCATCTTTTCTGAAAGATTTGGCTATGAGTGATTCCGTCAACCCTTGGAATATACCCTTCTCAAGAACGTCGTTTCTGCAAAAGATTCTTTTAAATCACGATAACGTGGAGAATTTGCGTAGAGAAAAGGATATCCTTTTTCTGTTTGATCGAAAGCAACAGGGAGACCAAATACGCCTACTTGGCGGCGACGAATATACATTTAGCCTTGCGTTGGTCATGCGTGCGTTGCAAGATTTTGGGCCACTTCAATATATTTGTGTAGGGGGCTCTTGGAATGGCTATTCGGCGCAAGCGAAAGATTATTGCCGGCAAAATCATATCGGGCTCTACAATTCCACTGAGCTGGCCGGGGGAATTTGGGCTACCCAATATTGGGATTATGCAAAGAAAGATAAAGACGGCAATCGATACTATAGCACTAAATCTTGACATTATATCAGTCTATGGCTTTGGATCGTTCTTTCGCGGCGAACTATTTCACGACGTAGATATGCTTTTTACTACTGAAATTTCAGACGAAAGGCTGCCGGACCTGCATCGGTCTCTTTGTTGGTGTCTAAGTGAATTGTCTCTTTCGATCGAATGTCGTGTTGATTTCACGCTTTTAACTCTCGACGAATTCTCGGGCGAGCCACTTAGAGATCACGCCAATTTGGTGAAGCTGATCTAAATTAGATTAGGATCGTTACAGGCGAATAGCTCACACAGCCGCGACAAACCCGTCCAGAACGCGTTTCTGGCCGGCCTTGTCGAAGTCGATGGTGAGTTTGTTGCCTTCGATGGCCGCAATGTTGCCGTTGCCGAATTTCTGGTGGAAGACGCGGTCTCCGACGCTGAAGGCGGAGGGCGTGTCGGAGACGGATTTGGCGACCAGTTCGCCGTCGATGGTGCGGCCCTTGACCGAGGTGCGGCCGGCGCCATAGCCGCTGTCGGTCTCGCCATAGCCGATGCGCTCGACCTGATGGCCCGAGCGCGTGCCCCAGTTGCGGTCGGTCGCCTCGGTGCGGTTGGCCTGCGCGCGCTGCCAGCCTGGCGTCGAATAGGTGTTGGAGAAGGCACCGGATTTTTCGGTGTTGGCGCCGACATTGTCGAAGCGCGAGGCGCCGTAGGGGTTCTGCCTTCCCGCTCCCTGGCCACGGCCCGATGCGAACGAGCCGCCGCCATAGGGATTGCCGTAGCCGCCATAGGAATTGCCGGCTTCGGCGACCTCGACGTGGGAGTTCGGCAGCTCCTCGAGGAAGCGCGATGGGATGGTCGATTGCCAGAGGCCGTGGATGAGGCGGTTGGAGACGAACCAGATATGCAGGTTCTTCTTGGCCCGCGTCAGCCCGACATAGGCCAGCCGCCGCTCTTCCTCCAGCCCTGAACGGCCGCCCTCGTCGAGTGCGCGCTGGTGCGGGAATAGGCCTTCCTCCCAACCGGGCAGGAAGACGGTCTCGAATTCGAGGCCCTTGGCCGAATGCAGCGTCATGATCGAGACGGCGTCGAGCCCGGCATTCTGCTCGGCATCCATGACCAGCGCGACATGCTCGAGGAAGGAGCGCAGCGACTCGTACTCCTCCATCGAACGGACCAGTTCCTTGAGGTTCTCCAGCCGGCCCGGGGCTTCGGCCGAGCGGTCGTTCTTCCACATATCGGTATAGCCGCTCTCTTCGAGAATGGTCTCGGCGAGTTCGGTATGCGGCGTGGTTTCCAGCGCCTTCTGCCAGCGTTCGAAATTGGCGGCGACCTCGCGCAGCGCGGCGCGCGGTTTCGGCTTCAGCTCGTCGCTTTCGGCGAGGTTGGCGGCAGCCTCCAGCATCGGGATGCGCAGCGCGCGCGCCGTGTCGTGGATCTGGCGGATGGTGGCTTCACCCAGCCCGCGCTTGGGCACGTTGACGATGCGCTCGAAGGCGAGGTCGTCGCCGCCATTGGCGACGACGCGGAAGAAGGCCAGCGCGTCGCGGATTTCCATGCGCTCGTAGAAACGCGGACCGCCGATGACGCGGTAGTTGAGGCCGAGCGTGATGAAGCGGTCCTCGAAGGCGCGCATCTGGAAGGAGGCGCGGACGAGGATCGCCATGTCGTTGAGGTTGTGCTTCTGACGCTGATAGGCCTCGATGGTCTCGCCGATGGCGCGGGCTTCCTCCTCGGAATCCCAGGCGGCGTGGACATTGACCTTGCCGTCCTCGGGATCGTTGCGATCGGTGAACAGCGTCTTGCCGAAGCGGCCCTCATTGTGGGCGATGAGATGGGAGGCCGCACCCAGGATGTGCGCGGTGGAACGGTAGTTGCGCTCCAGCCTGATGATGGTCGCGCCGGGAAAATCCTTGTCGAAGCGCAGGATGTTGTCGACCTCGGCGCCGCGCCAGCCGTAGATCGACTGGTCGTCGTCGCCGACGCAGCAGATGTTGACGGCGGCGCGGCCCTCCGCCGAAGAGCGCCCAATCTCCCCCCTTGAGGGGGAGATGTCCGGGGAGCCGACAGAGGGGGGCGGTGCCCCACCGGCCTGTCGGCGCGAGGCGCCCCCCTCTGTCCTGCCGGACATCTCCCCCTCAAGGGGGGAGATCGGCTTGCCTTCGGGCCGCTGCGCCAATAGCCGCAGCCACATGTACTGGGCGGTGTTGGTGTCCTGGTATTCGTCGACGAGGATATATTTGAAGCGCCTGTGGTAGTCCTTCAGCACATCCGGATTGGCGCGGAAGATGCGGATCGGATGGCACAGAAGGTCGCCGAAGTCGCAGGCGTTCAGCGTCTGCAGGCGTTCCTGATAGGCCTTGTAGAGCTCGCGGCCCTTGCCGTTGGCGAAGCTGCGCGCGTCGCCCTCGGCGATGTCGGCCGGGCCTTGGCCCTTGTTCTTCCAGCCGTCGATCATCTGGGCGAACTGCTTGGCCGGCCAGCGCTTGTCATCCAGGCCCTCGGCCTGGATCAGCTGCTTGATCAGCCGCACGACGTCGTCGGTGTCGAGGATGGTGAAGTCGGATCTCAGGCCGGCGAGTTCCGCGTGGCGGCGGAGCAGCTTCACGCCGATCGAGTGGAAGGTGCCGAGCCACGGCATGCCCTCGACATTGCCTTCACCGATCAGGATGCCGATGCGCTGCTTCATCTCACGCGCGGCCTTGTTGGTGAAGGTCACCGCTAGGATCTGTGACGGGAAGGCTTTGCCGGTGGCGAGGATGTGGGCGATGCGGGTGGTCAGCACCCGCGTCTTGCCGGTGCCGGCGCCGGCCAGCACCAGAACCGGGCCTTCGGTGGTTTCCACCGCCAGCCGCTGTTCGGGATTTAAACCCTTGAGATAGTCGGGCGCGTTGTTGTGGCCGCTGCGGGCAGCCATGGCGCGCGCGGCAATGCCCGACGGGGCCGTGGGCCGCGCATTGGGTTCGTCGAAAAAGGGCATGTCTTCGGAAAAGCCGGACATCTTCCCCCGAATGTAGTGATTCGGGAGGGAAAGACCAGAAGTGTCTACGTTTTGTTCCCGGTAAAGTGGCTGATTTGGCCGCCCCACGCCCGCCCTACCGTCGGCCTTATCACCCAATTGCGATGGAACAAACATTACCGCCTGCGCTTATGGCGCGTGCTTGACAGGCGGGACCGTCAGGGGAAAGTTGTGTTCCGGGCAGCGACGCAACGCGGGGTTACCCGTGGCCGCGCGCGGCGCGCAACAGTCGAAGGAGTATCATCTTGGCTGTCACCATCACCTCCCTCGTTCTTTTTCTGCTTGGCCTGGCGCTTGGCGCCGGCGGCATCTGGTTGGCTTCGCTGGGTGGCAGTTGGTATTACATCATCGCCGGTCTCGCCTTCCTGATTGCAGCCTGGCTGCTCTACCGGCGCCGCTCCACGGCACTGTGGCTCTATGCGGCGATCGTGATCGGCACGCTGGCCTGGGCGGTCTGGGAAACCGGCTTCGACTGGTGGAAACTCGGCCCGCGCGGCGGCATCATCGTGCTGGTGGCGCTGTGGCTGCTGACGCCGTGGGCGAGGCGAGGGCTTGCCGGTCCCGACGGGCGCGCGCCGCTGATCCTGGCGGTGCTGGCATCGCTGGCGGTGGCCGGCTATTCGATGACCACGGACCCCAAGGACATCGCCGGTTCGCTCGACACCGACAAGGTGACCCCCAACGCCAATCTTGGCGGCGATGTGCCAGCCGGCGAGTGGCACTATTACGGCCGCACGCAATTCGGCCAGCGCTATTCGCCGCTCGACCAGATCACGCCGGACAATGTCGCCAATCTGAAGCCGGCCTGGACCTACCGGACCGGCGACGTGAAGGGGCCCGACGACGTCGGCGAGACCACCTACCAGGTGACGCCACTGAAAGTCGGCGACACGCTCTACATCTGCACGCCGCACAATTTCGCCATTGCTGTCGATGCGGCGACCGGCAAGGAGAAGTGGCGCTACGATCCCAAGATCAAGCTCGACAAGGATCGCCAGCACCAGACCTGCCGCGGCGTGTCCTACTATGCCGATGCCGGCGGCGCCGCCGGCCAGCCATGTGCGACGCGTGTCTATCTGCCGACCTCCGACGCGCGGCTGATCGCGCTCGACGCCGCCAACGGGCAGGTCTGCCCCGCCTTCGCCGAGGGCGGCACGCTCAACCTTCTGACCGGGATGCCGTACCCGAAGTCGGGCTATTATTACTCGACCTCGGCGCCGCTGATCACGGGCGGCAAGATCATCGTCGGCGGCGCGGTCAACGACAATTATTCGACGCAGGAGCCGTCCGGCGTCATCCGCGCCTATGATGCCGCCACCGGCAAATTGCTGTGGAACTGGGATTCCGGCAACCCGGACCAGACGGCGCCATTGGCGCCCGGCCAGACCTACACCGCCAACTCGCCGAACATGTGGTCGACGCCGAGCGCCGACGAGAAGCTCGGCCTGCTCTATGTGCCGCTCGGGAACCAGACGCCGGACCAACTCGGCATGGGCCGCAGCGACAATGTCGAGAAGTTCTCCTCCTCGATCACCGCGCTCGACCTCAACACCGGACAGTTGAAATGGGTGCGGCAGACCGTGCATCACGACCTGTGGGACATGGACGTGCCGGCGCAGCCGACCCTGATCGACATCACCAAGGCTGACGGCTCGATCGTGCCGGCGCTGGTCGGGCCGACCAAGCAGGGCGACCTCTATGTGCTCGACCGGCGCAGCGGCGACCCGGTGATCGCGGTCAAGGAAGTGTCGGCGCCAGGCGGCGCCATCGAAGGCGACCACACATCGCCGACGCAGCCGGCGTCGGACCTCTCCTTCAACCCGAAGCCGCTGACCGATGCCGACATGTGGGGCATCACCATGTTCGACCAGCTGGCCTGCCGCATCGCCTTCCACAAATTGCGCTATGAAGGCCGCTACACGCCGCCCTCGTTGCAGGGATCGCTGGTCTATCCCGGCAATTTCGGCACCTTCAACTGGGGTGGCGTGGCGGTCGATCCGGTGCGGCAGGTGATGTTCGGCATGCCGACCTATCTCGCCTTCACGTCGAGACTTGTTCCGCGCGCGGACGTGCCGGCGCCGGGCGACGACACCAAGGGCAGCGAGCAGGGGCTGAACCGCAATGACGGCGCTCCCTATGCGGTGGTGATGGGACCGTTCCTGTCGCCGCTCGGCATTCCCTGCCAGGCGCCGCCCTGGGGCTATGTCGCCGGCGTCGATCTCAGGACCGGCGCGATCGCCTACAAGCACCGCAACGGCACCGTCTACGACATGACGCCACTGCCGCTGCCGCTGAAGGTCGGGGTGCCTGGCATTGGCGGGCCGATGATCACCGCCGGCGGCGTCGCCTTCCTGGGTGCTGCGGTCGACGATTATCTGCGCGCCTATGATTTGACATCGGGCAAGCAGCTCTGGCAGGCGCGGCTGCCAGCGGGCGGCCAATCGACGCCGATGACCTATACGGTGGCGGACGGGCGCCAGTTCGTGGTCATCGTCGCCGGCGGCCACGGCTCGGTCGGCACCAAGCCGGGGGATTACGTGATGGCCTACGCGCTGCCGAAGTAGGGGAGTGACACCAAACCGTCGGCTCTAGCCGAGCCCCAGATGGCCCTTCAGGCTGGGCACCGAGCCCAGCACCTGGTTGGTCAGATCGGGACCAGCGGCGGCTTCGGCCTGCTGGACCAGCGTTTCGCCGGCCTTCTGAATTTGCGCCATGTCGAGGCCGGATGCCTTGAGCGCGGCGAGGCCGTTGACCAGCGCGCCGGCCTTTTCGCCGAGGACGCCGCCAAGCGCGCCCTGCAGCGACGACAGAAAGCCGCCACCGCCGGCAGGGGCGGCCATGACGTCATATTTCTGCGCCAGCGCATCGGCGCCCGGGATCTTGGCGAAGAATGACGAGGCGCTGGTGCCTTCCGCCTCGTGCTCGAGCACCGAGAAAATGGTGCCGACGACTTTTTCCGTCGTTGCCTGGTCGAGACCCGCCTTCTGCGAAACGGTGTTCACGATGTCCTGTACGTCCATGACTTCACCTCAACCTTGGATTCTCATATTTGCCGGATAGCGCTGGCTGCGAACCTTGACCGTGGACTTGTGGCTCGCCGCGACAATTGTCGCGCGCATCGCCAGCATGGCGGCGGCGGCAATCATGAAGGCGGTTGCAAGGATCGGCATGGTCATCGGCGTCGTTTCCTCCAGGCCGCGCCATTGGGCGGCCACTCAGCCAGTTTCCCCTACTATTGTGGCAGCGCCATCAAGATTGTCGCCGATGACAAAAACGTGATGAGAGATGAGATCCGTCGCTCGGGCGCCGATCGCTGGGCGGACCGATGTCACTGTCCCGTGACTGGACGATGAGAGGCTGGCCCCTATCTTGCGGACGGCAGGGGCAGTCCAGGCCCGAGGAGTGCGCCATGACCGACGTCAAACCGGTGATCACCCAGGCGATGATCGACGCCTATGACGAATACACGCATCTGACGCTCGACCGCCGCCGCTTCATGGAACAGCTGAGCAGGCTTGCCGGGTCGGGTGCGGCGGCGGCCGCGATCGCGCCGCTTTTGGCGGCGAACTCCGCCCAGGCGGCGATCGTTGCCGAAGACGACGCCCGCGTGAAAGGCGAGGACATCACCTATCCAGGCAGCGGCGGCGAGATGAAGGGCTATCTGGTCAAGCCGGCAAAGCCAGCCGGCAAGCTCGGCACCGTCATCGTCATCCACGAGAACAGAGGGCTCAACCCGCATATCCGCGACGTCGCCCGACGCGTGGCGCTCGAAGGGTTCGTGGCGCTTGCGCCCGATTTCCTGTCGCCGCTCGGCGGCACGCCCGCCGACGAGGACAAGGCGCGCGACATGTTCACCACGCTCGACGCGGCACAGACCGCCGCCAACGGCGTTGCCACCGTCGCCTTCCTCAAGGCCGACAAGGACGGCAACGGCAAGGTCGGCGCCATCGGCTTCTGCTGGGGCGGCGGCACCGCCAACATGCTGGCCGTCAATGCGCCCGACCTAGCAGCCAGCGTCGCCTATTACGGCATGCAGCCGAAGGCCGCGGACGTGTCGAAGATCAAGGCGGCATTGCTGTTGCACTATGCCGGGCTCGACGATCGCACCAATGCCGGCATCGACGCCTTCAAGAAGGAACTCGATGCCGCCCATGTCGAATACACTGTTTATGTCTATGAAGGCGCCAACCATGCCTTCAACAACGACACCTCGGCAGCGCGCTACGACAAGAAGGCGGCCGATCTCGCCTGGGGCCGGACGATCGCTTTTCTGAAGGAGAAACTGGCCTGAAGGAGAAATTGGCCTGAAGCAAAAACTGGCATAGGGTGTCTAATCCGTCCTCGCCGGCCTGTGGAAGGCGACGCCGGCGACGACCAGCGCGATGCCAACACAATCGCTGAGGTCGGGTATCTGGCGCAGCACGATGACGCCGATCAGGGTTGCCGTGACCGGCAGCAGCGACAGCATCAGCGCAAAGCTCGAACGCGGCAGCCGCGACATGGCGAGCTGATCGCAGATGTAGGGAATGACCGAGGAACAGATGCCGACGCCGATGGCGGCGATGAGCAGTGGCGGCGAGAAGAAGGCGGGCAGCGCATCGGTGAAGCCGATCGGAAGCACGACGACGAAGGCGACTGTCATGGCTGCTCCCAGGCCCGCTATGCCGTCACCGGCGCCGGCGCGGGCGACGCGGTGGCCGAGCACGATGTAGCCGACAAAGAGCGCGCCGTTGAGGAAGGCCCAGAACAGCCCGAGCGGATCGCTGGACCATTTCACGTCGATCAGCAGCAAGGTGCCGGTGACGGCAACGGCAAGGGCGGTGAGGTTGCGGGCGCTCCTGAGGCCGACCAGCGCGACGCCGATGGTGCCGACGAATTCGATCGCCGCCACCAGCGAGATCGGCAACCGGTCGAGCGCCAGGTAGAACGCGCAGTTCATCACCGCCAGGCAAGCGCCAAAGGCCAGCAACAGCAGCCGCGTCGAGGGATCGGCGCGGGCGAAGGTCCGCCACGGGCGCGTCAGCGGTGCGAAGATCAGCGCGGCGGTGGCGATGCGCAGCCACGCCATGCCGAGCACGCCGACATGCGGGAAAAGCAGCACCGCGAAAGCCGGGCCGAGATAGTGGAAGACCGCACTGACGCCGAACCAGAAATGCGGCGGCAGTTTTGCCGCCAGGAGCATGGGGCCGCCGAGGGCAGGGCTGGCAGCAGGCGCTTGCGTTCGATCGCTCATCGGATCAGTATCGCAGGCAGTTCTTCCTATTCATATGGAAGATGACCAGTCTGGCTGGCATGTTCCTTACCGGAAGCAAGGATTTTTCCGTGAAACGCCTTCGAACCGAAAATATCGATCTCGACGCCGCGGATATGAAGATCCTGCGCCTGCTGGAAAACGACGCGCGCGCCAGCGCGGCGGAGGTGGCGCGTTCGGTCGGCCTGTCGGCGCCGAGTGTCGCCGAGCGGATCAAGAGGCTGCAGGAGAACGGCGTGATCGAAGCCTATTGCGTCAGGATCAATCCCGCCGCCCTTGGCCTGAAGCTGTCGGCGTGGCTGCGGATCCGGCCGGTGCCGGGGCAATTGTCCGTGGTGACCGACATCATCCGCGAGCTGCCGGAGATCGCGCAATGCGACCGGGTGACCGGCGAGGATTGTTTCATTGCGCTCGCGCATGTCGGCTCGGTGGCGGAACTGGAACGGGTGATCGACCGGATCATTCCCTATGCGATGACCAACACGGCCATCATACAGTCTTCACCGGTGGTGCCGCGTTCGCCGCTCGCTGCGATCAAAAAACCGGCGTGATTCGATTGATTTGCCTGGTTTGTTCTGGGGCGATACGCCGGTGCTAGGCATGCCCGCGCTTCAGGCGGGCGCGCTTCAGAATGCTGCGCCAGCGGATCATGTCGAACGGAATCGGTTCGTTGTTGTTGGCGATATGGAAGATCTCGTTGTCGACGTTCTTGAGCGAACGCCAGAAATCATAGTCGGTAATGCGCGGATCGGCGGCCAGCCTGTCCACCTCGACCTTGATGTCGGTTTTCATGCACGTCCCTCGAACCGGCTCCGCCCGCCGCCCGCAAACAACCCGTGCGGACCTTTTCTGCCGCTCCGCTGAGTCGTTCAACGGCCCAATTGGCTTGTTCCCGTTAAAACCTCGGTAAGGTTAACGCCGGGGCGAGGCTGCTTCAAGAACCGGCGCCAGCCGATTTGCAGGTTCCTCCATTTTGAGCTGCCGGTGTGGCTTTGATGCCCACTTCGCTGGACGCGGTGACAGTGACAGCCCGCCTTATTTGCGCTTGATCCCGATCGAGCGGCCGGCACGCTCCGGCATCGGCAGCACCGAATGGGCTGAAAGCATGGCTTCGACCTTGGCCAGCACATCAGCGGGGAAGGGGGCGACCTTCGGTCCCGACATGTCGACATGCAGCGACAAGGTCTCGGAAGTGGCGGCGAGCCAGCCGTCGACATGGCGGATTTCCTGATAGGCTCTCAGCCGCTTCTCGTCATGGTCGATCAGCTGGAAGGAGACCTGGACCTTATGGTCCAGATGCAGCTCCTGCACGTAGCAGACATGGACTTCGGCGGTGTAGATGGTGAGCCGCCGCTCTTTCACATAGTCCAGCCCCATGCCCATCGCCTCGAAGGCCTCGTCCGAGCAGCGGTCGAACAGCACGTTGTAATAGGCCATGTTGAGATGGCCGTTGTAATCGATCCAGTCCTTTTCGATGTCCATGGGCCTGGAGACGAACGGGGCGGGGATGGACATGGAAACTTCCTTGTTCTGGCGCTGGACAGAGCGTGGCTACGGAGACTACGCATCCATAATCGCATAACAAGCGTGGACACTGGTCCATTCGCGGAGGAATTCATGGCTCTGAGCGACCTCAATCCCGTCGAACGCAACGAGGCAGGCATCGCGGCGGTGCTCGGCATCCTCAAGCAGCGGCTCGGCGAGCGCTTCCAGACCGGCGAGGCTATCCGCTCGCAGCACGCGCACACCACCACTTACATCCCGACGCAGGCGCCGGACGGTGTCGCTTTCCCGGAGACGGCTGCCGAGGTGCAGGAGATCGTGCGCGCCTGCGCCGCCCATCGCGTGCCGGTGATCGCCTTCGGCGTCGGTTCGTCGCTGGAGGGCCACACCAATGCACCGGGCGGTGGTATCTCGGTCGATACGTCGCGCATGAACCGGATTCTTTCGGTCAATCCGCAGGATCTCGACTGCACGGTCGAGCCCGGGGTGACGCGAGAGGATCTCAACCGGCATCTGCGCGACACCGGCCTGTTCTTTCCGATCGATCCGGGCGCCAATGCCTCGCTGGGTGGCATGGCCGCGACGCGGGCGTCCGGCACCAACGCCGTGCGCTATGGCACGATGCGCGAGAACGTGCTGTCGCTGACCGCCGTCATGGCCGACGGCGAGACGGTGATCACCGGCAAAAGGGCGAAGAAGAGTTCGGCCGGTTACGACTTGACGCGGCTCTTGGTCGGCTCGGAAGGCACGCTCGGCATCATCACGTCGCTGACCTTGAGGCTGCAAGGCATTCCGCAGGCGATCTCCGGCGGCGTCTGTCCGTTTCCGAGCGTCGAGTCTGCCTGCAACGCCGTCATCGCGACCATCCAGATGGGCATTCCGGTGGCGCGCATCGAACTGGTCAATGCGCTGCAGATGCGGGCGATGAAGACTTATTCCAAGCTCGATTATCCGGAAAGCCCGTGTCTGTTCGTCGAATTCCACGGCAGCGATGCCGGTGTCGCCGAGCAGGCCGAGACCTTCGGCATGATCGCGGAGGAAAATGGCGGCGGACCGTTCCTGTGGACCAGCGTCGCCGAGGAGCGGACGAAATTGTGGAAAGCGAGGCACGACGCCTACTGGTCGTCGCTGACATTGCGGCCGGGCGCTAAGGGCCTATCGACCGATGTCTGCGTGCCGATCTCGCGCTTTGCCGAATGCGTCACCGAAACCGAAGCCGACATCGCCGAAATGGGGCTGATCGCGCCGATCGTCGGTCATGCCGGCGACGGCAATTTCCACGTGCTGGTGCTGATGGACGTGAACGACCCCAAGGAGATCGCGCTGTCGGAAAAATTCGTCGCGCGGCTCAACATGCGGGCGATCGCCATGGATGGCACCTGCACCGGCGAACACGGCATCGGCCAGGGCAAGATCGGCTTCCTGCGCCACGAACTCGGCCACGGCGTCGACATCATGCGCACGATCAAGCAGGCGCTTGACCCGCAAAACATCATGAATCCGGGCAAGATATTGCCGAGCGAGGCCCATTAAATGTCGGGTGCCGAGACCCTGCTGCCGATCGAGGTGCCGCCGTCTTCCCCCGGCGCGCCATTGCCTCATGTGTTTGCGGATGAAAGCAGGCTGCTCGTCGCTTATATCGCCAATGCTCCGGATACGTCCTTCGATGGCACGAATCCGCGCTCAGTTTCACCGGCAACAGTCAACCAGCATGTCGTCGTCCTGACGGCAGATCCTTATCTGGCATTTCAGTTCGGCCCGCCGAATGATGAAACCATCGGCGGCCACCGGCTCTATGCACTGGGCTTGCGACCCTATGAGGCATTCGAAGTCCTCAACTCAGCGTGGATCGCGTCCCTTGAAAAGACAAATCGGGTTCATCCGTCACACACGCCGGAACTGTTTTCAAACTATCGGCACTTCATCCTGACGTTTCATGATTCGATGCTGGAATTTATTGCGGAGAGTTTCTCGACCAGTCTTCACAACGGAACCGTTTTGACCGTGTTGATCGAGGGTGTCGGACGGCGAGCCTGAACGTTATAGGCGAAAGTCTCGCAGGCTCGTTGGTGAAGACAACCCGTGAATGCGTCGGCGCGAAAAGGCTTGTCGAACGCGCCGCCATTCGGTTCGGACGGCACCTGCACCGGCCGCACGTTGAGGCCTGACACTGCCCGCACATTCGGAACCGATTCCCGGCTTTCACGTTGCGGCAACCAAGGGATATCGTCAAAGCGGAGCGGCCTCCCATGGACTGGAAAGGCGTCTGGAAGAATCAATACGGGTCCATTGTCGAGATCACCGATGATGCGGACAACCGTATATCGGGATCGTTTCGAACCGCGCTGCCGGATAGCGGTTTCCATGGCCGGGAAATTCCGATTTTGGGCGTCCACCGCGGCGACTGCATCAGTTTTGCCGGCGGCGGGAAAACGGCGGCCGGGGATGCGATCGTTTCCTACACCGGCCTCCTTCGGGAGGGAAAAATGGAGACGTTGTGGTTTGTCGTCTCGGATGCGGCGATAAAGGCCAGCGGCGAGGGCCAACCCGCGAAAATCGAAAAACTGAATTGGTGGCGTTCGATGTCGACCAGCGCGGACACGTTCCAAAGAAGCTAGTCCCGTTCGGGCTTCACGCGCGACTCGCAGGCTCGGCCTGGTGAAGATAACCGGTGAACGTGTCGGGAGACGTGGGTTTCGACAACTGAGTCACGATCCTGCCGACCTCGCCGCGATGATAACCGCCATGGGTAATGACGTGTGCCAACATCTCCTCGCGTGACATTTCCCCAGGGGTACCACTGGTAAAGACGAAGGGGATCCTCTCCGCTAGAGCTTCGGGACCCAGCTGTTCGACATAGCGCACATACCATTGGTCGGTTTCGGTGATTGCCTTCGATAGCTCGGCGAATGTCGGCGTGCTGCTCGTGCCTGTATCGCGAAAACCGTGCCTCTGCTTCTGGACGTTCGAGGCAAAAATCTTGTCGACGACATACGCGTGATTGATGGTCTCGAGGATCGTGCCGAACTGCTCTTCCGATACGTCGTTCTTGATCCCGGCCAGCAAGGCAAGCAGCCCATCATCAGCCCAGGCTTTGTAGCGGAACAGGGAGTGAAGCAGAGTCTTGCTGCTCATGGTGGCCTCGCTTTGTTTGGGTGACAGGCGGGACTTGCTTGTCACGGCTCGCTCGATAAATGTGAGCTGACAGTCGCATTTTGGTGAAGAAGCCCAGTCATGGCTACTCGCATTCCCTCAGAGCAGGCAAAGGTGCGCAAAGCGCCACGGCAGCAGCGTTCGCGTGCGACCGTCGACACGATCGTGGAGGCGGCGGCTCGCGTTCTGGCGCGGCGCGGCTGGGCGGATTTCACCACCAACGAAACGGCGTCCGTTGGTGGCGTCAGCGTCGGTTCGATCTATCAGTATTTTCCTAACAAGCTGGCCTTGGCGGAGGAGATCCGCAAACGCCATCTCGACGGAGTGCTGGCGGCAATTTCCGGGCCCAATGAGAGCAATGTGGCAACCACGCTGGAGCAGCGAGCGGCGCGGCTGATCGACGGTGTCGTCGCCGCCCATAATGTCGACCAGGACCTGCATCGCGTCCTGCTCGACGAAGTGCCGCTTGCCGCCCGCTCGACGCAACATCAGTTCGAAGCGGAATATCAGCGGCGCTACCAGGCCGTGATCGCGTGGGCCTCTGGAACGCCTGACCCCGAGCGCGATGACATTGCCGGGCGTGTGCTGTCGGGGGCGGTCGAAGGGGTGGTTCATGCCGCCGCGCGGCATGGTGAGCTCGATCTACCCGCATTGCGAGCCGAACTCATCGAATTGGTCTGTGCATATCTGCGTGGCCGATCCGCCCGCTGATCGGTGTGGCATCGGTCGTCGCAAGGCTGCTGGACAAAAGGCTTGTCTTGACCGCGCCATGCGTGCGGTGACGAACCAGCGGGCGCCGAACCTGGTCCGGCCGGCGGAACTCTGCCGGCAGCGCAAGGCGGCCAAGGTGGCGCAGGCGAAGCGCGACGCACGCTGAAGCCCAGCGGATAGGCCGTCAGCCGTCGCCCTTTACCGTGCGGCCGCAGGCTGCTCCTGCGCGTCCTGGACAAGGGCCTGCAGCATGGGTCGTGTCGGGGCGAAGAATGTCGTGCCGGTGTGCGGCGTCGAGACATCGAGCAGCCGGTCGTAGGCGCCCGGCGGGTCGCCGACATACATGCGCTGCAGCATCTTTTCAGTGACCCAGAGATACCGGGAATAGCCGATGAAGTAGGTGCCGAACTCGTTCTGCCCGGGCCTGCCGAACGGCATGTTGTCGCGCAATATGTCGTATTCGTTGCCGTCGGCATCCTCGATGGTGGCCAGCGACTTGTGCGACTTGCGTGGCGCGTCGTCATCGTCGATTTCGATGTTGTCGATCTTGGTGCGGCCGATGATCGCCTCCTGCTCGGGCGTTGGAATGCGCGCCCAGGCCTGGAGATCGTGCAGGTATTTCTGGACGACGACATAGCTGCCGCCGGTAAAGTCGGCATCCTCGTCGCCGATCAGCGCCGAGGCGGGCAGGTCGAGGCCGGTCGGGTTGGCCGTGCCGTCGACGAAGCCGAGCAGGTCACGGGCATCGAAATAGCGAAAGCCCGTGACTTCGTCGACGACGGTCACATCAGGGCCAAGCCTGTCGAGCAGGATACGCTCGAACTCGAAGCACATGTCTGATCGTTCGGCGCGGATGTGGAAGAGGAGGTCGCCCGGTGTCGACGGGGCCGAATGGACCGCTCCCTTGATCGGCGCGAACGGTTTCAACTCCAGCGGCCGCCGGCCGGGGCTGAGGCGGTCCCAGAGAGCGCGGCCAATGCCGGCGATGCAGGACAGGCGGCCGCCAAGGTCGCGGAACCCGACATTCTTGACCAGGTCGTCAAGGTCGCCGAGCGCGGAACAAACCCTGGCGAGAGCCGGCTGTTCATCGGCGACGGTGACCACCAGAAAAATCGCCGACCGCGAAAGCGGCGCATCGACGCTCTGCGCGTCGATCGGCACGCGGTCCCAGTTCTTGCCCGACATCCGAGAATCTCCGTATTTTCCGGGATTTGTTTCAGATCGCCCGACAGGACGCAACACTCGAAGAATTGCCTCTTTATCGACACGCGGATGCGGGTAGAGTGCGGCGGAAATTCAATCAACCTGTTCGGAGCTGATGCTCGCACGCCTGTTCGTGATCTTCGGTGGCCTGTTCGTGCTGGTGCTGTGTTCGGCGCTGGTGGTGCCCTATTTTATTGACTGGACCGGCTACCGCGCCGATTTCGAACGCGAGGCGAGCGCTATCCTCGGCCGCAAGGTGACCGTGCAGGGCGACGCCACGGCAAGGCTGTTGCCGTTTCCCTCGGTGACCTTCTCCAACGTCGCCGTCGCCGGTGGCCCCAATGGCGAGCCGGCGATGACCGTCGAGACGTTTTCGATGGATGCCGAACTCGCGCCCTTCCTGCGCGGCGAGGTGCTGATCTTCGATATGCGGCTGGTGCGGCCGAAGGCGACCATCGACATCGCCAGGGATGGCACGGTCGACTGGGCGATGCGCCCGTCCTCTCCCTTCAACCCCAGCCAGATATCGATCGAGAAGCTGACGGTGACGGAAGGGCAGATCGAATTGCGCCATGCTGCCGGCGGGCGCAGTCACATCTTTTCCGAGATCAATTCGACCATCTCGGCCAAGTCGCTGGCCGGTCCGTGGCGCCTGGACGGCACGTTGCGGTTGGACGGGTTGCGCACCACGGTCGCTGCGTCGACCGGCAAGGCCGAACCATCCGGACAGATGCGCATTCGCCTGAAGGCCGACCCCGATGCCTATCCGCTGGTGATCGAAACAGACGGCAATGCGGGCATCGTCAACGGCGCCGCCGTCTACTCGGGCCAGTTCAAGATTTCCGGAGCCGACAAGAACAGCGCCGAGCTGCGCGGCAACGATGGCGAGACGGTGAAGGTCTCGACCGGCAAGCCCGATCCGGGCTTTCGGCTGAACGGCAAATTCTCGCTCGACCACCAGAAGCTCGGCGTCGACCAATTCCGTTTCGAGACGGGCCCGCTGGACAATCCCTATACCGCCGACGGCAAGGCCTCGGTCGACCTCGGCCAGAAGCCGAGCTTCGCCATCGAGGCCAATGGCGCGCAGGTGCAGTTCGACGAGGCCGTGGGCGCTCAAGCCGGCACCGGCCTGACGCTCGACCAGCGCATTGCCGGGCTGGAGCAGGCGCTGCTCGATCTGCCGAAGCCGACCATTCCCGGCACGGTCGAGGTCAAGCTGCCGGCGGTGGTCGCCGGGGACACGACGGTGCGCGACGTGCATCTTTCCGCCGAGCCGGTCGAAGATGGCTGGAAGATAAAGTCGCTTGCCGCGACACTGCCGGGCCGCACCACGCTGGAAGCCGATGGCATGCTGGTGCTCAACGTACAGAGCCATTTCGGCTTCACCGGCTCCTTACTGCTTGCGGTGGCGCAGCCCTCGGGCTTTGCCGCCTGGCTGTCCAAGGATGTCGACGAGGCGATCCGCCGCCTGCCTGCCGCCGGCTTCAAGGCCAAGGTCGATCTCTCAGGAAACCATCAATCCTTCAGCGACCTCGAACTGATCCTGGGCAAGGCGAAGTTTTCCGGACGCATCGATTCCAGCCAGCCCGACGACGCCAGGCCCTCGGTGCTGATGCGGCTCCAGGGCGGCGAGCTCGATGTCGACGGGCTGGCGGCGTTCGCCTCGATCTTCGTCAGCGACAAGGGCGCCAACCGCTTCGCCGACCGCGATCTCGATTTCCAGATCAAGGCTGGGCCGGTCAGCGCCGGCGGGCTGACCGCCGACACGGTCGACACGGCGCTGAGGCTGCGCGAGGGCTTGCTCGAAATCGATCGGCTGTCGGTCGGCGGGCTGGCCGGCGCCTCGATCAGCACCACGGGCCGGATCAAGGATTTCCCGGCGAGCCCGACCGGCAAGCTGGACGCTTCCGTGGTCGCCGTCGACCTGAAGCCGCTGATCGACGTCGCCGCGCAGCATTATCCGGACAGCGCCGTGCTGAAGGGCCTGGCAAGCCGTGCGGCCGCCTATCCCGACCTGTTCCAGGATGCCCGCGTCGACCTCGTGGCCAGTGCAGCCGACAATGGCGATGGCACGACGGGCCTGGCGGTGAGCGGGCAGGGCAAGGCCGGCGGCTCGGCTTTTTCGGCCTCGCTGTCGGGGAAGGGGGCGATGGACGATCTTCTCGACGCGCCGGTAACGCTGACCTTCAACGCCAAAAACCCCGACGCCACCGCTCTCCTGGCGCTTTACGGCCTGCCGGCGCTGCCGCTCGGCATGCTGGGCGAGGCCAGCACCGATATCCAGGCCAAAGGCACGCTCAGCGGCGGCCTGGCGACAAATTTCAGCCTCACCGGCAACGACTTCAGGGCCGGCTTCGAGGGAACCGTGGCGGACACGCCGCAAGGGCCCACCGCCAAGGGCAAGCTCAGCGTCGACGCCGCCGACATCGAACCCTGGCTGATGACGTCGGGCATCGGCCTGCCGGGCATGGGCGCCGGCATGTCGGCATCGCTCGCGGCGCAGGGCGATTATGGCAACGGCCTGCTGGTGCTCGACAATCTCAGCGGCGCCATCAACGAGGCGGCGGTGTCCGGCGACGTCAATGTCGATGTCAAGGACGGCGTTCCGCATCTGGCCGGCGCGCTGGCGCTCGACGAACTCGACCTCGATCCGATGGCGGTGGCGCTGTTCGGCGATTCCGCCTTTCTTGCTGACAAGGGTGCGGCTGACAAGAGCGGGGCCGACAAGAGCGGGGTAGACAAGAGCGGGGCCGACAGGCGTGGCGCCTGGCCGGATGCGCCCTTCAGCCAGAAATCCAGCCTGCCGTTCACCGCCGACCTCGACCTGACGACGGCGGCGCTCGCCGCCGGCTCGTTCGCCACCGCTTACGACGCCGCCTTTTCGCTCAAGCTCGACCAGGAAGGCATCCGCGTTTCCGATCTCAAGGCCAAGCTCCTCGGCGGGGCGCTGACCGGCCTGTTCGAGTTGAAGAACAATGACGGCACCGGGCTTTTCAGCGGCCAGATGAAACTGGCCGGATCCGATTTGGGAACCGTGCTGCCGGACGCCGGCATCAGCGGCAAAGGCGATTTCTCGGCGGCGCTGTCGACCAGCGGCAAGTCGGTCGATGCGATGGTCGCCGCTTTGTCGGGTTCCGGCACGGCGACATTGAAGGGGTTGCAGGTCGCCGGCGTCAATCCCGATGCGTTCAGCGCTTTGCTTGCCAAGGCCGATGCGATCGGCCGCGACATTGACGCGGCCAAGACCGCCGGCTTCGCGCCTGACATCGCCGCCGACGGCAGCTTTGCCGCCGGGGATGCCGAAATTGCTTTCACGGTTGCCGGCGGCACGCTGCGGGCGCCGCCGATCAGTTTTGAAAATCCGGCGGCGACCCTGTCCGCCGATATCACGGCCGATCTCAACGCCAACACGGTGTCGGCCAAGGGCGCGATCACCTACAAGCCCGGCGACGAGGCCCTCGTCGGCTCCGAGCCGGTCATGAATTTCACCGCCGAAGGCCCGCTCGGCGCCATCAAACGGCAGTTCGACAGCGAGCCGCTTGCACAGTTCCTGACCCAGCGAGCGCTGGAAAAGGAGCAGCAGCGCGTCGAGGCGATGCAGGCGGCGCTGTTGGAGAAGCAGCGTTTGCGGCGCGAGGTGCGCTACTACGCTGCACTTCAGGAGGGGCGCGACAAGGCCGCCGAGGAGCTTCGCCAGCAGGAGGAAGCGGCGCGGCTGAAAGCCGAGGCGGACGCCAAGGCGAAAGCGGAGGCCGACGCCAAGGCCCAGGCTGAAGCGGATGCCAAGGCTGAAGCGGATGCGAAGGCGAAAGCCGACGCCGAAGCGAAAGCCAAGGCGGATGCCGACGCCAAGGCAAAGGCGGATGCCGACGCCAAGGCCGCGGCCGAGCAGCAGGCCGCCGATGACGCGGCCAAGGCCCAGGCGGAACAGGAGCGCCAGAAGGCGGAAGAGGCAAAGCGCATCGCCTCGCAGGAAAAGGCAAGGCAGGAGGCCGAACGGAAAGCCGCCGACCCAGCGCCGAAGGTCGAGCGGGCGCCACAGCCGCAGGCCAACGACAATCCGCCAGCGAAACCAAAGACCAATCCGTTCACAATCGACAATTTGTTGAAGTCGTTGCAGTAGGGCAGTAGGGCAGTAGGGCAGTAGGGCCTTGCTGTCCGAAATCGTTTTAAAGGACGGACATCTCGGCGCCGTCCGCGGCATAGCGTGCGTGGCGGAAGTCGCGGATGGCGGCAAGCTTGCCGTCCTGCCAGGCCAGCAGGATGAAATAAGTGGGTCGCGCGCCCGGGTCGTTGGCGTCGCGGACGAGGATTGCCGGCCTGTCTTCGACGAACCCCGGCACGAAACACCAGTCCTGCACCCGGGAATAGTTGCTGAAATAGGTGCCGACTTCCTTGCGGCCGTTCAACCGCGTCTTGGCCACCAGCTCCAACCGGACTTCATCGGCCAGCATGTCGCGCACCGCGTCGAAATCGCGGGCGTTGAAGCGATCGATGTAGGCATCGAGCAGCAAACGTTCCGCCGCGCTCAATCTCGGAACAGGGCGGTCGTCCTGTTCATCGGCAAGTTCGCGCAGCCGGCCCCGGCCGCGATGCAGCGCGGCCTTGATCGCCGGGACGCTGGCGTCGAGCGTGGTGCTGATCTCCTGCAGCGAATAGCCGAGAACATCCATCATGATGACGCTGCTTCGCTGCGCCACGGGAAGGCGCATGAAGGTGTGCAGCGCGGCAGAAGCGGCCTGACGGTCGACGGTAGGGTTTGCCGGGTCGACGATCATGTCCGGATCCTCATCGGAATGGACCTTTTCACGGGCGCGGCGGCGCAGGAAGTCGAGCGCCGTGTTGTGGGCGATGCGAAACAGCCAGCCTTCCGGGTTGGCGATCGGCCCGGCATCGGCCAAGGCCTGGAATGCCTTGGCCAGCGCCTCCTGCAGCACGTCCTCGCCGTCGATGACCGAGCCCGTCATGCGGGCGCAGTAACGGTGCAGCTTGGGGCGCAACTCCCCAGACAGGCGCTCGAAAAGCGCGCTGTGCCGGTCAGCAACGGGAATGGTCATGCGTCTCCCATCCTGCGACGTCCTCGGTTACGCATCCAGCATCCGGTAACTGCCCACCACGGTCATCTCCTCGCGCTGCGGACGTTCGCTGCAACGATCCCGGATGCCGTTTTGAAATGCCTCGAATGCAGCCAGCCCGGTGATGAGGTCGGCATGGGCATCGGTTTGCGTCTCGACCAGGTGAACGAATGTCCCATCGCCGGATCGCAATGTCATGTAGCGAACGCCGTCCGGCGATTTGTCGTGCAACTCCTGGAAGACGGCCTTGACCAATCGCTCGTTCTCGTCGGCCCGTTCCGGTTTCGTCTTGTAGCGTATCAGATGACGTTTCATCCCTGACCTTCCTCTGGATTGTACCGCGCCGCTTTTGGGCTCTCACCACCGAGACGTTGCAGTGAGGCCAAAGGATGCAGGGCGTCGTGAAAATATAGGTGCTGCCCGCGCGAGACGCTGGAGCGTCACTCGCCGTCCCGATCGAGCAGGCGCCGCAACATGGGCTCTATGCGCGAGAGTTCGTCGAGATGGACCGCCGACAGCTCGGCCAGACGATCGTCGGCGCGTTCGGTCAGCCGCAGCAGCACGCGGCGATGGTCGTCCTTGTCCTGATCCCTTACGACCAGCCCCGCCTCGCCAAGGCGGTTGACCAGTTCGACGGCGCTGTGGTGGCGGATGCGCAGGCGCTCCGCCAGGTCGCCGACCGTTACGGGTCCACCGCCCGGAAAACCCTTGATCGCCAGCAGTGCCTGGTGCTGGCGCGGCGACAGGCCGGCGTCTTCCGCCTGGATCTGACTGAATTCGAGGAAGCGGCGGATCAGGTAGCGAAACTCCGACAGCCGCTGGTAATCGGACTGCTTGATGGCGGGGCGGGATTTCCTGGGCTGCGTCATATCGGACATTTGTTCGGTTTCCGGTGAAAGCTCAAACGGATTTCGAGCAGAACCCGCTTGAATATTTATATCGTGTTACGATACATAGCCAGCCGACAAGCCGGCTGGCCGCTTCGACCGGGCCGTGCGTGCGAGATACGGCCGGTGCCAGGAAGCAAAACCATCATGAAGACCCATCAACCCAATCCCGACCATCTCAGGGATTTTACCACCGATGCCAGAGTGCTGCTGGTTGCCGCCATCGCCGTCTTGGTGGCGACAGCGGGGCTGTTTGCCGGCATAGTGCTGTTGAAGCTGATCAGGCTTGCCACCAACATTGCCTATTTCGGCCAGTTCTCGCTTGCCGACCTGAAGCTGCAGGATACGCCGCTCGGTTATGCGGCCGTCATCGTTCCGGTCGTCGGCGCGCTGATCATCGGCCTGATGGCGCGCTACGGCAGCGAGAAGATCCGCGGCCACGGCATTCCCGAAGCGATCGAGGCGATCCTGCTCGGGCGCTCGAAACTCGACGCCAAGGTTGCGATCCTGAAGCCGGTGTCGTCGGCGATCTCGATCGGTTCCGGCGGTCCTTTCGGCGCTGAAGGCCCGATCATCATGACGGGCGGCGCGATCGGCTCGCTGATCGCACAGATGCTGCCGGTCAGCGACAATGAACGAAAGACGCTGCTGGTGGCGGGCGCCGCCGCCGGCATGACGACCGTGTTCGGCACGCCGATCGCCGCCATCATGCTGGCGGTCGAACTGCTGCTTTTCGAATGGACGCCGCGCAGCTTCATTCCCGTCGCCGTCGCGGCAATCATCGCCGAGGTCGAGCGCACCCTGCTGCATCTGCCCGGGCCGATCTTCCCGTTCGAGGGCGGCATGGCGGTCTCGTTCACCGGGCTTGGCGGCTGGGTTCTGGTCGGCATCTGCGCCGGCCTGTTGTCGGGGCTTTTGACGCAGATGGTCTATGCCTGCGAGGACGCCTTCCAGAAATTGCCCATCCACTGGATGTGGTGGCCGATGATCGGCGGCCTGGTGGTCGGCATCGGCGGGTTGATCGAACCGCGGGCACTTGGCGTCGGCTATGACAACATTTCGGACATGCTGGACGGCCACACGCTTGCCACCGCAGCACTCATCCTGCTGGTGGTCAAGGCCATCATCTGGTCGGTGGCGCTCGGTTCGGGAACGTCTGGGGGCGTGCTGGCGCCGCTGTTGATCATGGGCGGGGCGATGGGGGCGGTGCTCGCCGGTTTCCTGCCGGCGGCGGATCCGGGCTTCTGGGCACTGCTGGCGATGGCCGCCACCATGGGCGGCACGATGCGGGCGCCGCTGACGGCCACTTTCTTCGCCGTCGAGTTGACCGGCAACACGTATGTGCTGGTGCCGCTGATCGCGGCTTGTGCGGCGGCGCACGCCGTCACCGTGCTCCTGATGAAGCGTTCGATCCTGACCGAGAAGATCGCCAGGCGAGGGCACCATCTGGTGCGCGAATATCGCGTCGATCCCTTTGCGCTGACCAGGGTGCGCGAGGTGATGACCACGCAGGTCGAGAGCGTGCCGGCGACGATGACGCTGCATGGCGCTGCGGCCTTCCTGACCGCACCGGAAACGCGGCACCCGAGCTTTCCGGTGATCGACGAGAACGGGCATGTGCTCGGCCTCATCGATCCGCCGGCAATCCTGCGCTGGCGGCGGGCCGGAACCCACCGCACCACGACGCTCGGCGCGTTGCTGGCCGGGAGCAAGGTGACGCTGGCCTATCCGGACGAGTATCTGGAAGGCCTCTCCGACAAGCTGCTGACCGCCAACGTGTCGCATCTGCCGGTTGTCACCCGCGAAGGCCTGCAACTGGTGGGCTATGTCGGCTGGAAGGATCTGATGCGCGTGCGGTTGCGCAAGCAGGCGGAAGAGCGTGAGCGTTCGACCTTGCTTGGCTTCGGCGGCAGGCGCAGGCAAAAGGCGGACGCTGTGGAGAGCCTTTAGCCGCTCGTCCCGCGCTTCGCCCATTCCAGGACATGCAGCCTCAGCGCCGAGGACAGGTTGGTGTCGCGCGGTCGCGTCTCGTCGACTTCGGCGACGAGAGCGGCGAGCGTCAGCCTCCTAGCCGCCGCGATGGCGACGAGATCGTCGTAGAAGGGCTTTTCGAGGGAATAGCTGGTGCGATGGCCGCGAATGGTCACGGAGCGCTTTTCGACGACGCTCACGGCCGGACGCTCATGGCCGGACGCTCATTGGTCGTCCCTGTCGGACGGCTCGAGGCGATGGCCGGCGACGAATTTGTCGGCCTTGTCGGCGATCAGCCGGTCGCGCTGCTTGTCCGCCTTGGAACGGCCGTGCAGCGCCCGGTTCTGTTCGGCGATGCGCAGCTTCTCGTCCCGCGCCCTCTGCTTGCGAGCCTGGCGTAGGTTGACGATGTCGGCCATGGCGCGAACCGTGGGCTTATTTCTTGCGGAAAGCGTCGAGCGAAACCACTTCGGCGCCCTTGGCGGCGGCGTCGCCCGCGGCCGGCTTCTTCTCCGGCTCGGCGGCAGCCTTCTTCTCGGCCTTGGTCTTTTTCTCGGAGACTATGGTCAGCGGTTCGGGCGTGGCCTGGTCTTCCGGTTCCTCGGTCGCCGCACCTTCGGTCTTGACGTCGAATTCGAGCTCGAAATTGACCGATGGATCGTAGAAGCCGCGCACTGCTGAGAACGGGATTTCGAGTTTCTCCGGCACATCGGAGAAGGACAGGCCGACCTCGAAACCGGTGTCGGTCACCTTCAGGTCCCAATACTGGAACTGGATGACGATGGTCATCTGCTCGGGATAGCGCTCGCGCAGGCGCGACGATACGCGCACGCCGGGCGCGCCGGTCAGGAAGGTGATGAAGAAATGATGGTTGCCGGGGAGGCCGGTGCGCGCGACCTCGGCCAGGACCTTGCGCATGACGCCGCGCAACGCCTCCTGGGCCAGAATGTCGTAGCGGATATGGTCGTCGGCCATGTGGTGGTCGGGTTCCGTTGAATCGTCCGCATAGCTGTAATCAAGCTTGAGCGCGGCGTAAACCGCATATAGATCGCCGCCGCGCCGAAGCCAGAATTATTGCGAACGATTTGATCGGCAAGCCGGCTTCGCGGCAATCGCAAATGTCAGGCGTTGGCCAGCGCGGCGTGCTTCTTGACGCCGGTCGGGGAAGGGCGCTTGCCGAATGCGCGCAGGAAGGTGCGCACGCCGTTCGTCGCCGATTGCACGACCTCGTCTTCGCCCGGCGTGCCGCCAAGCATGAACGTCGTCTGCAGTTCGGCGTTGACGAGGCCAAGGAACTGGCGCGCCGCCACGTCGGGATCCTCGATCGTGAGGTATCCGCCATAGGCGAGGCGGGCGAAGCGGGCGGCGATCGCCGGCCATGTCCTGCCCGGTCCCTGTTCGCGCCACTCGGCGAAAAGTTCCGGGTAGCGCTCGCCTTCGGTCTGGATCAGCTTGCGCAGGAATTTTCCGTCGCGGTTGCAGATGCAATTCTGGTTCAGGCGCACGGCAAAGCCGATCAGGTCCGCTTCGAGATCGCCGGGCTGGTCGGGAAAGGTGGCAATGGTGGCAAAGATGCCGGCGTTGCAGCGCTCGGTGAGGTCGCGCACCACCGCCATGAACAACTTTTCCTTGTCGCCATGGTGGTTGTAGACGGTTTGCCGCGACACGCCGGCCTCGGCGGAGATCAGGTCGATATTGGCGCCGGCGAAACCCTCGCGGCAAAACACGCCCGCGGCGGCATCGACGATCGATATGCGCTTGGCCTCATGGCCGCGTGGCGGGAAAGTGTCAGGAGAAACGCCCAGTCTCATGAAAATCCATATAGAGGTGATTGACGATTTAGACAAGAGTGTCTAAATTTGTGGACACGATACAAAGGGATTTCACTCCTGGGAGGCGAAAAGACTTCGCTCTTGGAGAGTCGGAATCTCGTGGGATGGAACGTCCTCGGGTTAGACGTCGCCCAGCGGCGGCAACCAGATTCGAAAGAAGCCAATATCATGAGTCCCAAATTCCTCCGCATCGCGGTCGTGCTCGGCCTGTTGTCCGCCATCGGTCCATTCGCGATCGACATGTATCTTCCGGCCCTGCCGTCGATCGGCGAGGATCTGCATGCCGGCACGGCTGCCGTGCAGATGAGCCTGCTGATCTTCTTCCTGTCGATGGGCTTTGGCCAGATCGTCGTCGGGCCGATCTCCGACATGGTCGGCCGCAAGCTGCCGCTCTATGGCGGCCTTGCGCTGTTCATGGTCGGTGGTATCGGCTCGGCCATGGCGCCGACCATCGAGTGGCTGATCGCCTTCCGCTTCCTGCAGGGGCTTGGCGCCAGCGCCGGCATGGCCGTGCCACGCGCCATCGTGCGCGACCTGCACACCGGCAATGAGGCCGCCAAGCTGATGTCGCTGTTGATGCTGGTGTTTTCGGTGTCGCCGATCCTGGCGCCGCTGACCGGCAGCCAGATCATCGAGAGTTTCGGCTGGCGCGCCGTGTTCTGGACGGTGACGGGCGCGGCACTCCTTGCCACGATCCTGCTCGCGACCTCTCTCAAGGAGACGAGGCCGGCGGAGGAACGCGTCGGTTCCTCCTTCGGAACCGCGCTTGCCGGCTATCGCTTCTTGATGGGTGACCGCAACTTCCTTGGCCTGGTGGCGATCGCCGGCTTCGGCATTGCGAGCTTCTTCGTCTACCTGTCGAGCTCGTCCTTCATCCTGATCGACCACTACGGGCTGTCGCCTTCGGTCTACAGCGTGTTCTTCTCGATCAACGCGGTGGCCTTCATCGGCATGTCGCAGCTGACGGGATTGCTGGCCGAGCGGTTCGGGCTGCGGCGCGTGGTGCGCGTCGCGGTGACCGGCTATGCGACGACGATGGTGGTGCTGTTCGCGATCATGGCGACGGGCGTCGACCGGCTCGACGTGATGGCGGCGCTGCTGTTCGTCGGTTACGGCTTCCTCGGCCTGGTCATCCCGACCACGTCGGTGCTGGCCATGGAAGAGCATGGCGAGATCGCCGGCACGGCGTCGGCGCTGATGGGCACGCTGCACTTCGCCATCGGTGCGCTTGCCATGGGCGTCGCCGGCGTGTTCTTCGACGGCACGCCGCTGCCGATGGTCGCCGGTATCACGCTGTGCGCCGTGATTTCCTTTACGCTGGCCAAGGTCACGCTCGGCCGCTCGCGCGAGGCGGTCGAAGCGCCGGCGGAATAGGCAGCCGCAAGCCGCTGAAAAGGCCGGGTTTTCCCGGCCTTTTTTCATACCAATCCTGTCTCGGTCAATACGAAGCGCAGCCTTGTCTCGACTGGCGCCAGGGGCAGCGGAACCAGTTCATAACCCAGTTCCCCGTAGACGCCGACCAGCGCATGATAGGTGCGTTCGGCCTCGTCGAGCGTCTGCTTGCGCTCTTCATCCTGCGCGAAGATTTCCGGCCAAGGCGGGGCGACGAAGACGCGTGGGTTGTAGCGGAAGTGCTTGGCGGCGGCGCTGACGTGCTCTGGCACCGGCAAGCTGCTCAGCCGGAGATAGCCAAGCGTGTCGGGCACGCCGCGATCGAAGAAGACCGGCCCCTTCTGTTCGATGGCGTTCCGATACGAGCGCATCTCCCATGACAGCATCAGTTCGGCGAACAGGGCGCGATCGTGCCAGGGCAGGGCGGATCCACCGATGGCCGACTGGTCGCGGATGATGCCGCGCCCGGCCTCGACGGATGTCGTGTAGCCTGCCTGACGCAAGGCTTCGATCAGTGTGGTCTTGCCGGAACCGGGACCGCCGGTCACCACGAAGAGTCGATCGGAATCGTTTCGCATTTCTTGCCCTTGGAAAGGAGACGCGCAAAGCGGCGGCGTCGCGGCCCGCAGGTCGAGCGAAGGACCGGGCAGCGAAGCTGCCGTCGTACATGTCGGATGTCGGGAGGGGGAGAAGTGGAGGTTTCTGTTGCCAGGTACCTCCGAACCCCGCCTAGAAGTGCGAACCCCTAGGGCTTGATTTGAAGCTATCGCACTGCATTAAGCAGCGAGACGTGCTTCCGCATAGTTGTCGTTGGCAACTATAAGTTTAGCCCGATGACGGTGGTACAATGCCGGGCAAAAGTACGATCTTTACACCTTCGTCGATCCTATTTCGCCCCCAGCAAAAACCGCTCTGTCCTGAACAGCGGCTTTTGGTGGAGGCGCCGGGTACCGCCCCCGGGTCCGAACGGCTTATTTCATCGCCCATTTATCGCCATAGTCGGTCAAGCCGACAAACCGAATATAGGGGGCTGACGTCAGAAATGAAAGGGCGCAATGGTGCTTTGTCGCTCATGTCAAATCGCCACGCCCGAGGGTTGACTTGGACACGGTCTCAACCGAAGCTTTGCCGCGGTGAGGAGTTATCGACCGAGCGCACCAGTTGCGAAGCGCGCCACAGCCCTCATCGATCGGATCGGTGGCGCCGACGAGGGGAATTTTGATGGCCGACTATCTTGCGGATGTGAAGAAGTATGACGCCGGTGCCAGTGCCGAAGCGGTCGAAAAGATCGTCAAGCACCTCGGCATCGCGCTGAGAAACCGCGATTCCTCGCTGGTGTCCTGTACGGACCCGAAGGAACTCGAACGCGTCCGGGAGAGCTGGGCGGCCAAGAAACTCGGCGTCAGCGATGCCGCCAAAGCCGACGCCGCGATCCAGAAGACCTGCACGGCAATGCACGCGGACAACACCAAGAGCCGCGTGACCTTCTACTATCTGGTGGCCAAGGATCTGGGCAAGCTCGGCTCGCTCTGACGATCGCCAGCGGGCTTTGTAGGCTCGCTTCAGGCTGACTGCTGGCGTCTGCGCCGCCCCTCATTGCCCTGCCGGGCATTTCTCCCCGTATAGTGACGGGGAGAAATGGCTGCCCGCACCACGGCGCCTTATCATGCAGCACTGGTGATTGGCGAAAACCGGCGATGAAAGCACCCCTCTCCCCGTCACTATACTGGAGAGAATGCCGGCAGGCAGGTGAGGGCAGCGCTACCCCTTGAAAGAGTGATGGTAGGCCGCGTTCTGGTCCATTTTGTTATGTTCGACCGCCTGCCCGGCAGCTATAATGGCTGCACTCTCGAATCGAGCCGGAACCGATGCGCCAGTATCTCGACCTCTTGCAGCATGTGCTGGAAAACGGCGCCGATCGCAGCGACCGCACGGGCACCGGCACGCGTTCCGTCTTCGGCTACCAGATGCGTTTCGATCTGGCGCGCGGCTTTCCGGTCACCACCACCAAGAAGCTGCACCTCAAGTCGATCATCCATGAACTGCTGTGGTTCCTGGCCGGCGACACCAATATCAAATACCTGACTGACAACGGCATTTCCATCTGGGACGAATGGGCCGACGAGAATGGCGATCTCGGCCCGGTCTATGGCAAGCAGTGGCGCTCCTGGCCGGACGGCCATGGCGGCTCGATCGACCAGATCGCGAATCTTTTGAAGGAGATACGCCGCAATCCTCAGTCGCGGCGGCTGATCGTCTCAGCCTGGAATCCGGCCGAAGTGGAAGCTATGGCGCTGCCGCCGTGCCACTGCCTGTTCCAGTTCTACGTGTCGGAGGGACGGCTTTCCTGCCAACTCTATCAGCGCTCCGCCGATATCTTCCTCGGTGTTCCCTTCAACATCGCGTCCTACGCCTTGCTGACGCTGATGGTGGCGCAGGTGACCGGGCTGAAGCCGGGCGATTTCGTCCACACGCTGGGTGACGCGCATCTCTACTCCAACCATTTCGAGCAGGCGCGCGAGCAGTTGCGGCGCACGCCGAGGGCGCTGCCGACAATGTGGATCAACCCGGTGGTGAAGGACCTGTTCGCCTTCCGCTTCGAGGATTTCCGACTGGAAAACTACGTCGCCGATGCATCGATCAAGGCGCCGATCGCCGTATGACGCTAGAGAGGAACACCCTCCAGGCCATAGCCGGTGCTAAGCTACGTGACGCAGAACTCTTGTTTCAAAATCAACGCTACTCGAATGCTTACTATCTCTTTGGCTACGCCGCAGAAATAGCGATCAAGTCGCGAATTTCGAGGCTTTTCCAGCCGGATACCATTCCCGACAAGAAATTTGTGCAAGACGTTTACAGCCACGATCTCAACAGGCTTATAGCCTTAGCTGGCCTGTTTTCCGACCTGACCCAAAGCCGGACGGCGTCGCCTATATTCGATGGTCACTGGTCAGCGGTTTCAGATTGGAATGAGGCTTCGCGTTACGATATGATAGACGTGTTTGAAGCGACGGCCATGCGAAACGCCATGGTTGACGAAGAGCAAGGAATATTCAGATGGCTTCAGGAGCGTTGGTGAGGGCTGACATCGATGCCGGTATCAACTTAATTCGTGCTCTTGATGAAAACGGATTTGGAGTCGCGGCCGCGCTATGGCTGTACAACAGCGATGTCGATAATTGGCGTATGATCATCGCCTATCGTGGTCCGCGAAAGGATCTTGAGAAGAAATATTTCGATGCGGCAACGATTGCCGCTGACTGGCGTAAGGCACGCCCGCAAGAACCTATTTTGGACCTTAGCAAGGTGAAGATCACATCAGCGGACGATCGGCTGATCGCCGGCTTGGGTATCGCCATGCGGGTTGACGGCCTCGGTGAGGTGCGATTTTCTCACAACACCATCAATGGCATTTATGTCGAAGATGCCTTGATCCATAGGCTTGCCGCTTAATCTGTCATTGAGGCACCTCAGTCGATCCCGACCATCACGTCCGAGGCCTTGACCACGGCGTAGGCCTGCTTGCCTTTTTCGAGCTTGAGGTCGGCAACGGCCTCGTTGGTGATCGAGGCGGTAACGATGACGCCGCCGCCGCTGTCGATCCGGACATGCGAGGTGGTGGCGCCTTTGACGATCTCGGTGATGGTTCCCTTTAGGATATTGCGAGCGCTGATCTTCATCGAAGGGTCCTTTCCAAGTCTTTTCTTTGCCCGTTTACTAGAACAATCGATGTCGAGAAGGGTGTCGGGCCTTCCCTTGTTATATTCATGCGGATATATCGGTTGGCAGGCATCGAGCCGCACGGATTTCAAACCAGGGAGAGTTTCGATGACGCGCAAAGGTCTCGGGTTGAGGGCGATCGCCATTGGCGGTTTTGCGGCGGCGTTGATGGCCGTGGTGCCGGTGGCGCACGCGGAAGACAAGGTCGTGGTGTTTGCGGCCGCCAGCCTCAAGGACGCGCTCGACGCGGTGAACAAGGCCTGCGAGGCCGATGTCGGCGAGGCCGCGACCGGCTCTTATGCCGCAAGCTCGGCGCTGGCCAAGCAGATCGAGGGCGGGGCGCCGGCCGATGTCTTCATCTCGGCCGACCTCGATTGGATGAAATATCTCTCCGACAAGAAGCTGATCAAGCCCGACACCGAAGTGAAGCTGCTCGGCAACGAGATCGTGCTGGTGGCGCCGAAAGATTCGACTGCTAAAGCAAAGATCGAGAAGGGGTTTGACCTCGCCAGGCTGGTGGGCGACGGCAAGCTCGCCATGGGTGACGTCAAGGCGGTGCCGGCCGGCAAATACGGCAAGGCGGCGCTGGAATCGCTCGGCGTCTGGTCTTCGGTCGAAGGCAAGGTGGCGCAGGCCGAGAATGTGCGTGCGGCGCTGAAGCTGGTTTCGACCGGCGAAGCGGCTTTCGGCATCGTCTATGCCACCGACGCGCATGCCGAAAAGGGCGTCAAGGTGGTCGGCACCTTCCCGGAGGATTCGCATCCGCCGATCATCTATCCGGTTGCCCAGACCGCCGATTCGAAGGACAAGGATACGCCGGCCTTCCTGAAGTGCCTGCAATCCGCCAAGGCCGGCGCGCTCTTCAAGGAGCAGGGCTTTACCGTGCTCACGCCGAGCAACTGACTCTGAAAAGGCCCTGATATCGCAATATGAACTGGCTGCTGGACCTCACTCCCGACGAATGGAATGCGGTCCGGCTGTCGATCAAGGTTGCGACGGTGGCGATGCTCGCCAGCCTCCCGCCCGGCATATTGATCGCGCTTGTGCTTGCGCGGGGAAAATTCTGGGGCAAGACGCTGCTCAACGGGCTGGTGCACCTGCCGCTGATCCTGCCGCCAGTGGTGACCGGCTATCTCCTGCTGCTGACTTTCGGCAAACGCGGGCCGGCCGGCGCCTTCCTGGCCGAGCATTTCGGCATTGTTTTCTCCTTCCGCTGGACGGGTGCGGCTCTTGCCTGCGGCGTCATGGGCTTTCCCCTGATGGTGCGGGCGATCCGGCTGTCGATCGAGGCGGTGGACCGCAGGATCGAGGCGGCGGCGGGAACGCTCGGCGCCAATCCGTTGTGGGTGTTCGCCACCATCACGCTGCCGCTGATCCTGCCCGGGCTGATCGCCGGCGCGATCCTCTCCTTCGCCAAGGCGATGGGCGAGTTCGGCGCGACGATCACCTTCGTCTCCAACATCCCCAACGAGACACAGACGCTGCCTTCAGCGATCTACACCTTCACGCAGGTGCCCGGCGGCGATGAGGGAGCACTGCGGCTGACGCTGATCTCGATCGTCATCTCGATGGCGGCGCTCGTCGCCTCGGAAGTGCTGGCGCGGCGCGTCGGCCGGCGGATGGATATCGAATGAGCGTCCTCGTCGACATCGGCCACCGGCTCGGCGATTTCGCCATCGACGCCCGCTTCGAGAGCGCCGGTCGGCTGACGGCGCTGTTCGGCCCGTCCGGTTCTGGCAAGACGACGCTGATCAACATGATCGCCGGGCTGATCCGGCCCGGCAAGGGGCGCATCGAGGTCGACGGCCGCGTGCTGGTCGACACGGATGCCGGCATTTTCGTGCCGAGGCACAGGCGCCGCATCGGCATGGTGTTCCAGGATGCGCGGCTGTTTCCGCATATGAGCGTGGCCGGCAATCTGCGCTACGGCCGCTGGTTCACGCCGGCCAGGGAGCGCTATGCCGACATGGACGCGGTTGTCGACCTGCTCGGCATCGCTCCGCTTCTGGACAGGCGGCCGGCAAAGCTGTCGGGCGGCGAGAGACAGCGCGTGGCGATCGGCCGGGCGCTGCTGGCCAGCCCCAGGCTGCTGCTCATGGACGAGCCGCTGGCCTCGCTGGATGAGGCGCGCAAGGCCGAGATACTGCCCTATATCGAGCGGCTGCGCGACGAGACGAAGATCCCGATCGTCTATGTCAGCCATTCGATCGCCGAAGTGGCGCGGCTGGCCAGCGATGTGGTGACGATGGCGCAAGGCAAGGTCGTTGCCAGCGGCCCGACCGAGGCCGTCATGCAAAGGCTCGACCTGCTGCCGGCGGAAGAGCGCCGCGAAGGCGGCGCCGTGCTCGACACGAAGGTGCTGCGCCATGACGAGCCTTTCGGCATGACGGTGCTCGGCTCGGCCGCCGGCGAGATCCGCGTGCCGCGATTGGCCGTGACGGCGGGAGCGCCGGTGCGCATCCGCATCCGCGCCCGCGACGTCATGATCGCCACCGAACAACCCAAGGGCCTCAGCGCGCTCAACATCCTGCCCGGCACGATCGTGGCGATCAGCCCGGGCGAGGGCCCCGCGGTCGAGGTCGGCATCGACTGCAATGGCGCAACGGTGCTTGCCCGCATCACCGAGCAGTCGCGGCAGGCGCTGAAGCTGCGGCTGGGCGGCAAGGTTTTCGCGGTGGTCAAGACCGTGAGCTTCGATCGGGCCAACACCAGCGCCGGTTTGCCGTTCGAGGTCGATGGCTGACAGGCGCGGCGATCGGCGCTATGTTGATTTGGAATAACGGTATCGCCAAGGCAGCTTCGACATCGAGGCAACTTTGATAGCAAGGCTTGGGGTGATTGCGGAGGAGCAAAGATGCCGTCGTTGAGCTTGCGGATAAATCTCGATCCGGACGGGCGAATTGGGCCGGGCAAGATCGAGCTGCTGGAGCAGATCGCCTCCTTCGGCTCGATTTCGGCCGCCGCGCGCGGCATGGAGATGTCCTACAAGCATGCCTGGGACCTGGTCGAGGATATGAACCGCGTGTTCGGCAAGCCGCTGGTTTCGGCGCAGACCGGCGGCCGCAAGGGCGGCGGCGCGCAACTGACGGCGGTCGGCCTGGCGGTGGTCAGCCGCTTCCGAGCCATCGAGCGCGCGGCGGCCGCGGCGGCAGCGACGCATATGGAGGCATTGCAGGCGGAGATCGATGCGGGGTAGGCAGTAGGGCAGTAGGGCAGTAGGGCAGTAGGGCAGTAGGGCAGTAGGGCAGTAGGGCAGTAGGGCAGTAGGGAGGTAATTCGTAGCTGTTTTCCAGCACAAAATATCCTTCACCTACTGCCCTACTGCCCTACTGCCTTATTGCCTTCCTATTCGCCCGGCTTGCGCAGCAGATACGTATCCATGATCCAGCCCTTTTTCCGGCGGGCTTCTTCGCGGGTCTGTTCGATCCTGGCGCCGACATCGCCGAGGCGGCCTGAAATGAGGATCTCGTCTGGTGTACCAAGATAGGCGCCCCAATGGATGGTGACATCCTGCTCGGTCAGCGTGTTGAAGGCGCATTTGCCGTCCAGCATGACGACGGTGCTGCCGGCATTGCCGGCCAGGCCTTCTTCGGTAAGCCTGCGGCCGGTGGTGACCAGGATGGAATCGCCAATGCGGTTCAGCGCCATTTTGTGGCTGGCCGCCAGCGCCTGGATGGCGGTGATGCCGGGGATGACCTCCAGTTCGAAGGCGACATTGCCCCTGAGGCGCACGCGCTCGAGGATGCGCAAGGCGCTGTCGTAGAGCGACGGATCGCCCCAGATCAGGAAGGCGCCGCAGCCGCCTTCGGCGATCTCGTCACGGATCAGGGCTTCGTAGATGGCGGCGATAGCTTCGTGCCAGTCGTCGACGGTCGAGCGGTAGGAGGGCGCAGGCTCGGCGCGCACCGGCACGTCGAACTCGACGCGGCGCGATTTCGGATTGGTGACGAAGCGGTCGCAGATCCCGCGCCGCAGGTCGGCGAGTTCGTTTTTCTTCGCGCCCTTGTCGGGAATAAACAGGACGTCCGCCCTGTTCAGGCCGGTTATGGCCTGCACGGTCATGTGGTCGGGATTGCCGGCGCCGATGCCGATGACGAGAAGCGTGCGCATGGAGCGAACTCCTGCCCGATCGGAGCCTGTTAGTCCAGACACCGTGGCGCGGTCATGGGATATGGAAGGGCTTTGAAACGCCACGTTGAAACGGCTAGGGTCATCGCGACATTCTCGCCGAGGGAGCTTTCATGTTGCGATATATGCTGAGCGCGGTGCTGGCCTTCTCGACCGTGCCCGCATTCGCCAATGATTCCGTCGCCGAACTCGGCACCGGCGGCCTGATCCTGTCGCGCAGCGACGCCGTGGCGATGCAAAGCGAGGATCTCTTCATCTCGCCCGAAAAGGTGACGGTCGACTACGTCTTCCACAACAACACCGACAAGGATGTCGATGCGATCGTCGCCTTCCCGATGCCCGACATTTCCGGCAATCCCGAAGAGATGCCGGCCATTCCCGAGAACCAGAGCGACAACTTCCTCGGCTTCGAGGTGACGATCGACGGTGTCGCGGCAAAGCCGCAGCTCGAGCAGAAGGTGTTCGCGCTCGGCATCGATATCAGCGCCGATTTGAAGGCGCAGAATGTGCCGTTCAATCCGTTCGGCGACGCGGCCAAGGCTGCCCTGGCGAAGCTGCCGCAAGCGGTGGCCGACGATTGGGTCAATCGCGGCATCATCATCGAGGATACCGCCGATGACGGGAGCGGTATGAAGTCCAGCTATGCGCCGTTCTGGCAGCTCCGCTCGACCTATTGGTGGCGCTCGACGTTTCCGGCCAACAAGGACGTTCATGTCTCGCACCGCTACAAGCCGAGCGTCGGCGGCACCTCCTCGGTCAGTTTTTTCAACGAGGGCCAGTTCCAGGGCGCATATGCGGCCTACAAGACCCGCTACTGCATGGACGACACGTTCGAAAAAGCGGTGCGGAAGGCTGCGAAGGACAGTCCCGACGGCTACCCGAAATATTATGAAAGCCGCATCGCCTATATCCTGACCACGGGCGGCAATTGGGCGGCGGGCACCATCGGCAAGTTCAAGCTGACCATCGACAAAGGCAACCCGAAGGCGCTGGTCTCGTTCTGCGGCGACAATGTCAAAAAGGTCGGGCCGACGAGCTTCGAGATGACCGCTGACGATTTCTATCCCGAGCGCGACATCGACATCCTCTTGCTCGAACCGTCGGACAGCAGCGGCGGGGACGCGAACTGATGCATGTCGCGATCTACGTTGCCATCGCCGAGAATGGCGTGATTGGTCGGGATGGCGGGCTGCCCTGGCGGCTTTCCACGGATCTCAAGCGCTTCAAGGCCGACACGATGGGCAAGCCCATCATCATGGGCCGCAAGACCTATGAAGGCATCGGCCGTCCGCTGCCGGGCAGGCTGAACATCGTCGTTACGCGCGACAAGGCCTGGCACGCCGAGGGCGTCGAGGTGGCGCATACACTGGAAGCCGCGATCCAGCTGGCGAATGTGCGCGGACGCTGCATGACCGGCGTGGACGAGGTCTGCGTCATCGGCGGCGGCGAGATCTATGCCCAGGCACTGCCACTGGCCGACCGGCTGCACGTCACCCATGTTCTGGCCACGGTCGATGGCGACGCGCATTTTCCGCCGATCGACCCGAAATCCTGGCGTATGGTGAGTGCGCAGGAGGTTCCCGCCGGGGAAAAGGACAGCCACGCGACGCGCTATTCGGTTTACGAGCGCCGCCGCGAGATACATTGATAGACAAAAAGGGCATTGAAAGACGACAAAGGGTCGCGAGCGGTCCAAATCGGACGAAGTCGGCGGCGCATCGCGTTGAAAGCGTGCCGTGGCGTCCCTATAGAAGAACAACACTGGATTTGCGCCGTAACTCCGGCGCTTGAGGGAATTCCAAGCGAAAGGACATTCATGCCCTGGAACGACAAGAGTGGCGGAGGCGGCGGCCCGTGGGGCGGCGGCGGCAACAATCAGGGACCCTGGGGGCAGGGGCCAAAGGGACCGAGCGGCCCGCAGGGCTCGCCTCCCGACCTCGAAGACATCATTCGCCGCGGCCAGGACAGGCTGCGGCGCGCGCTGCCCGGCGGCGGCGGCGCCAGCCCGGCCGTGTTCGGGCTGATCGCCGCGGTGCTGGTCGTGCTGTGGGCGTTCCAGGCGGTCTATACCGTGCAGCCGGACGAGGTCGCGGTCGAACTGCGCTTCGGCAAGCCGAAGCCTGAACTCTCCCAGCCCGGCCTGCATTTCCACTGGTGGCCGCTTGAAACCGTCGAGACGGCAAAGATTTCCGAGCAGCTCGTCGACATTGGCGGCGGCAACACCAGCGGCAACGGCCTGATGCTTTCGGGCGACCAGAACATCGTCAACGTGCAGTTTTCGGTGGCCTACCAGGTGTCCGATCCCCGGGCCTATCTGTTCGACGTCTCCGACCCGGACGGCATGCTGCGGCAGGTCGCCGAAAGCGCCATGCGCGAAGCCGTCGGCCGCAGGCCGGCACAGGACATCTTCCGCGATGACCGCCAGGGCATAGCGGCGTCGGTGCGCGAAATCATCCAGACGACGCTGGACGGCTACAAGGCCGGTCTCAACGTCAACGCCGTCTCGATAGAGGACGCGGCACCGCCACGCGAGGTGGCCGACGCCTTCGACGAGGTGCAGCGTGCCGAGCAGGACGAGGACAAGTTCGTAGAGCAGGCCAATCAGTATTCCAACCAGAAGCTTGGCCAGGCGCGAGGCGAGGCGGCACAGGTTCGCGAAGACGCGGCCGCCTACAAGAACAGGGTCGTGCAGGAAGCCGAAGGTGAGGCCCAGCGCTTCATCTCGGTCTATGACGAATATGTCAAAGCGCCCGATGTCACGCGCAAACGGCTTTATCTTGAAACCATGGAGAGGGTTCTGAAGGACTCGAGCAAGGTCATCGTCGAGCAGGGCAACGGACAAGGTGTCGTGCCCTATCTGCCGCTGCCCGCACTGCAGCCTAAGCCGCCGGCACCGGCCGCGCCTGCCGCGAACACGGGAGGGAACCAGTGATGGCCAACCGTCTTCCCATCGTCGCAGTCGTTGCGGCGGTTATCCTGTTCCTGATCTATTCCTCTGTCTTCGTGGTCAACGCCCGCCAGCAGGCGCTGGTGTTGAGGTTCGGCGAGATCGTCGACGTCAAGACCGAACCCGGCATCTATTTCAAGGCGCCGTTCTCGTTCTTCGACGCCGACACGGTGCAGCTGATCGAGAACAGGGTGCTGCGCTTCGACCTGGACAACATCCGCGTCCAGGTGTCGGGCGGCAAATTCTATGAAGTCGATGCCTTCATCGCCTATCGCATCTCGGATCCGCGCGTCTTCCGTGCCGCCGTGTCCGGCCAGATCGAACTGGCGGAAGCGCGGCTCAGGACGCGTCTCGACGCTGCCTTGCGCCGCGTCTACGGTCTGCGCGACTTCGAGGCCGCGCTTTCGGAACAGCGTGCGGTGATGATGCGCGAAGTGCGCGATCAGCTGCGGCCCGACGCCACGTCGCTTGGCCTGCAGATCGAGGATGTCCGCATCCGCCGTACCGACCTGACGGCCGAGGTTTCGCAGCAGACCTACGATCGCATGAAGGCGGAACGCCTGGCCGAGGCCGCCAGGCTGCGGGCACGCGGCAACGAAGCGGCACAGCGCATCACGGCACGCGCCGATCGTGAAGTCGTCGAGATTGTTGCCGAAGCGCAGAAGGAGTCCGAGATCCTGCGCGGCGAGGGCGAAGCCCAGCGCAGCGCCACCTTCGCGGGAGCCTACCAGCGCGACCCGGCCTTCTTCGATTTCTACCGGTCGATGAATGCCTATGGCACCGCGCTGGACAACACCGGGACGACGATGGTGCTGTCGCCGAGTTCCGAGTTCTTCCGCTTCTTCCGCAATCCCGACGGCAAGGAAGGGCCGGCAAACCCGGCACCGGCGCCCGCCGCACCGGCGACACAACCCAGCACCGGCCAGTAACGGGCCGGTGCAGGATTTCTTCGCGGCGATAGGCCTGGTCCTTGTCATGGAGGGCCTGGTCTATGGCGGTTTCCCCGGCTTTGCGAGGAAGCTCGCGGGCGAGGTGCTGTCCATGCCGGAAAATGCGTTGCGGATCGGCGGCCTGGTGGCGATCGCCATCGGTGTCGGCATCGTCTGGCTGGTGCGCGGCGGATGAGAGCGGCCGGCTTTCGTCTCCGGAATAATGGAGGATTTATCCTCTGCCGATAGTCATAGCCGCAAACGTGCCGTATTTTTTGCCAACATGGCGCAACGCGGTATCTTCGCCATTGCGCTTTCTTTTTCAGACATACCGGGAGGCTTCTCGATGACATCCACACTCCTCTTGCGCGCGGCACGGCGGACGTTCATCGCTGGCGCGGCGGCGCTTCTCGTCGGCGCCGTTGCTGTCCCGTCCTTCGTGACCCCGACATTGGCCGCCGACGGACCGGCCTCGGTGGCGGACCTTGCGCAAGGACTGCTCGGCGCGGTGGTCAACATCTCGACCTCGCAGACGGTGAAGGGCACGGAAGGTCCGGGCGCGGTGCCGATGCCGCAGCTGCCCGAGGGCTCGCCCTTCCAGGACTTCTTCGACGATTTCTTCAAGAACCGCGGCGGCGACAAGGACAATGGCGCGCAGAAAGTGCAGTCGCTGGGGTCCGGTTTCGTCATCGACGCCGAACAGGGCATCGTCGTCACCAACAACCATGTGATCGCCGACGCCGACGACATCGAGGTCAATTTCTCCGACGGCATCACCTTGAAGGCGACGCTGGTCGGCACCGACACCAAGACGGATGTCGCGGTGCTGAAGGTCGATCCGAAAGGCCACAAGCTGACGGCGGTGAAGTTCGGCGATTCCACCAAGATGCGCGTCGGCGACTGGGTGATGGCGATCGGCAATCCGTTCGGCCTCGGCGGCACCGTCACCGTCGGCATCGTCTCGGCCCGCAACCGCGACATCAATTCCGGACCCTATGACGATTTCATCCAGACCGACGCCGCGATCAACCGCGGCAATTCCGGCGGCCCGCTGTTCAACAGCGCCGGCGAGGTCATCGGCATCAACACGGCGATCATTTCGCCATCCGGCGGCTCGATCGGCATCGGCTTCTCAATCCCCTCGCAGCTCGCCTCGGGCGTTGTCGAACAGCTGCGCCAGTATGGCGAGACACGGCGCGGCTGGCTCGGCGTGCGCATCCAGCCGGTGACGGACGATATCGCCGAGAGCCTCGGCATGGCGACCGCCAAGGGTGCGCTGGTCGCCGGCGTCATCAAGGGCGGTCCTGTCGACAACGGCACCATCCAGGCCGGCGATGTCATCCTCAAGTTCGACGGCAAGGATATCCATGAAATGCGCGACCTGCCGCGCGTGGTCGCCGAAAGCCCGGTCGGCAAGGCGGTCGACGTGCTGATCGTGCGCAAGGGCGTCGAGCAGACCGTGAAGGTGACGCTCGGCCGGCTCGAGGATGGCGAGAAGGCCGCCAACGCCGAAGAAGGCGGCAATACCGATCAGGACAAGGGCGACAAGGCTCCGGCCGTCTCGACGGCCTCCGTGCTCGGCATGACCGTCGGCGAACTCAATGACGAGACGCGCAAGAAGTTCAGCATCGCGGCCGATGTGTCGGGCGTCGTCATCACCGATGTCGCCAAGGATTCGGCCGCTTCGGAGCGCGGCATCCAGCCCGGCGAGGTGATCACCGAGATCGCCCAGGAATCGGTTGCCACGCCCAAGGACGTCATGGACCGGATTGGTGCCCTTAAGGAACAGGGGCGCAAGAACGCGCTGCTGATGCTGGCGTCGAAGACCGGCGAGTTGCGCTTCGTGACGATCCGGATGGATTGAGATTTCAATCCGGCGATTCAAAAAGGCGGCTAACCGGCCGCCTTTTTTCTTGCTTGCCAGTCCTTGCGCGAAAGCCGGTAGAGCACATGCCGCTTGAGTGCGGGGTGGCTGTCGGGAATGTTGGGATGATCGAAGTCGGCTGATGGATCGGCTGTCATGCCGAGACGTTCCATGACGGCCGTGGAGCGGCGGTTGGCCGCGACGGCGAATGACACGATTTCATCGAGGCCAAGCGTCTCGAAGCCGTAGGCCAGCCACGCCTCGGCTGCCTCGGTGACGTAGCCCTTGCCCCAGAAGTCAGGCGCCAGCCGCCAGCCGATCTCGATCGTGCCGGCCGGCAGGGACGGCACATGATCGGTGTCGAGGAGGCCGACAAAGCCGATGCACTCGCCCGTGGCGACAATTTCGGCTGCCGCGAAACCGTAACCATCCTCAGCGATCCAGGCGCGGAACTCATCCATCTTGGCGTCCGCCTGGGCGCGGTCGCGGCGGAACGGGAAGAACTCCATGACCCGTTCGTCGGAGTTGATGCGATGGAACAGGTCGCGGTCGCGATCTTCCCAGTTGCGCAGGATCAGGCGCTCGGTTCGCATTGGTTTCATTGCACGAATTCTTCCTGGCGATAGCCCTGCAGATAGAGCAATGCGGTCAGGTCGCCATGGTCGATGCGAACCTTGGCCTGGGCCGCCACGGTCGGCTTGGCATGGAGCGCGACACCGGTGCCGGCCAGGCGGATCATGTCGAGATCGTTGGCGCCATCGCCGACAGCGATCGCATCGGCCGGCGTCAGGCCGAGGCGGGCGGTGATTTCGAGCAGCGCATCGGCCTTGGCGGCGCGGCCAAGGATCGGCTCGCCGACCAGCCCGGTGAAGCATCCGTCCTGTTCAAGCAAGCGGTTGGCGCGGTGCTCCTGGAACCCAAGCATGGCCGCGATACGCGTGGTGAAGACTTCGAAGCCGCCAGACACGAGCGCCGTCCAGGCGCCGTTGGCGCGCATGGTCTGGACCAGGGCGCGGCCGCCCGAGGCCAATGTCAGCCGGTTGGTGACGATGCGGTCGACCACGGCGGCTTCGAGGCCCTTCAACAGCGCCACGCGTTCGCGCAGCGCCGGCTCGAAAGCGATCTCGCCATTCATCGACCGCGCCGTGATGACGGCAACACGATCCTTGACGCCGATCTCGTCGGCCAGTTCGTCGATGCATTCCTGGTCGATCATGGTCGAATCCATGTCGGCGATGAGGATCTTCTTTCGCCTTGCGTCAGCCTGCTGGACGATCACGTCGACCGGCTCCGCGGCCAGCGCGGCGCGCAGGACGGCGGTCGTTTCGGCGGCGTCGGCTTCTTGCGGCAGGGCAAGATCGCAGGCAATCCTTTCGGCCAGCCAGACGACGGCGCTTGCGCCCACAGACCGCGAGGCCATATTCGCAAGCGACGGCGACAGAGCGCGGTCTGCGGGACGGGAAACAAGCGTGGCAATGAGCGGCATCGAGAATTCCGGCGCGGGTGCGGGCCAAGGCCGCGTGAAGAACGCGATCCTGATAGCCGGGCCGACCGCCAGCGGCAAGTCGGCACTGGCGCTCGACCTGGCCGAACGCACGGGCGGCGTCATCGTCAACACCGATTCCATGCAAGGCTATTCGGTTCTCGACGTGCTGACCGCCAGGCCGGAGGCAGCCGACCTCGCACGGGCGCCGCATTTTCTCTATGGGCATGTCCATCCCGGCACCGCCTACTCGACGGGAGCATGGCTGCGCGACGTGACGAAGCTGATCGATGACGGCGCGCTCTCGCGGCGGCCGATCTTCGTCGGCGGCACAGGGCTTTACTTCCGCGCGCTGGCAGAGGGCATTTCGGACATGCCTGATATTCCCCAGCAGGTGCGCGACCGTTGGCGCTACGAGCTGAAGGAACGGGGATCGGTCAAGCTGCATGGCATCCTGCTGCGCGAGGATTCGAGAACCGCCATGCAATTGAAGCCCACCGACAGCCAGCGCATCGTGCGCGCGCTCGAGGTGCTCGACGCATCCGGCCGATCGATCCTGGAATGGCAAGCCGAGCGCGGCCGGTCGCTCATCGACAGGCAGACGGCGCATTTCCTGGTCATCGAGCCGGACCGGGCCATGCTGGTCGATCGCATCGAAAGGCGTTTCGACCAGATGCTGGACAAAGGTGCGCTGGAGGAAGTCAGGCAACTTGCGGCCCTTCGTCTCGATCCGGACCTGCCGACGATGAAGGCGATCGGCGTTCGTGAGCTGCAGGGCGCGATGGCCGGGCAATCCAGTTTTCCCGAGGCGATCGAACGCGCCAAGATCGCGACGCGGCAATATGCCAAGCGGCAGGCGACCTGGTTCCGGCATCAACTGGGGCCGGAATGGCAAAGGTTGCGCCCTGGTGACGATCTCGAAACCACGATCCAAGCACTTGTTGCTAATACAACCTGAAAAGTTGACCCCAAGGAAAGAGTTCCCGCCGAGGTTGTCCAAGTTAACGCTCCGTAAGTCGGTCCGTGCCATAAAGTCGATGGGCACTTTTCCATCGGGGAGCAGATGCGTTTCCATAAGGCGGAATCAGCATTTTTCGTCTTTATCTTCGTGATCCTGGCCGCGGGCCTGGTGACGCTGCATGCATATGGACAACTGCAATCCTTCGCCACGGAACTCCATACGGCTTCGGGCCTGGACAAGGTCATCTACCTCAACAAGCTCTTGTTCGCGACCGGCGTGCTGCTTGCGACCGCACTGTTTTTCGGCATCTTCTTCATCTACCCGCTGATCCGCAAACAGGCGACGGAGGAGGGCAAGCTGCGCGCCATGACGGTTTCGCTCAGCGCGCGCTCCGAAACGCTCGAGCACGCGGCCCTGACCGACAGCCTGACCGGGATGCAGAACCGGCGTTATTTCGATGACGCGCTGAAGGAATATCTCGAAGAGTTCAGGCGCATCGAAAAGCCGGTCGGGCTGATGATCCTCGACCTCGATCATTTCAAGCAGGTCAACGACACACACGGCCACGACGTCGGCGACGAGGTGCTGAGGGCGGTGGCCAGTTGCCTGAAGGACATGACGCGCTACCACGACGTGGTGGCGCGACTGGGCGGCGAGGAGTTTGCCGTGGTTACGCCCAACATGGACGCGGAGCTTCTGGGCAAGTTTGCCGAGCGCATTCGCAAGGCGATCGCCAACATGTCGGTGCCGACAGGCAATGTCCGGCTCAAGATCACGACCAGTGTCGGCCTTGCCGTCTGGGACAGGCAGGAAACGGCGGAAGGTTTCTATCGCCGCGCCGACCGCCAGCTCTATGAGGCAAAGAGGCAAGGTCGCAACCGCGTCTGCGCCTAAAATCCCATCATTGAATTCGTGAGGCTGGCCGTTTGCCGCTGTTTTCTGCGCTACCGGTGCTCACGGACTGAATGTCCGCTCCGCTCCGGTTCTCGAATTCGACACCAATCGACTCAGCCTGACGAATTCCCTGACGGGATTTACCCAAGTTGGCCAACGAGGCTTGGCCTCGGGCGTGTGATGCAGGGGGCGGAGCTATCGACGGATGACTTGACGCCAGGCTCAATCGTTCTGAGGGCGCAGGCCGAAGGTGGCGGGCTTGAGGCCGTAGCGCATGTCGAAATCGTCGTCCGATTGGACGCGGGTGGTGGCCGGCGGCTTGCGGTAGTCGGGATCGCCTGCCTGCCTGCCGGAATCGACCACTTCGGCGAACGGCATGCCCTGCGGCTGCGCTTTCGGCACGTTGCGCAGCCGCTCGACGATCGCCACCAGATCGACGTCGTCGTTTAATTTCGCTGCCTCCTGCTGCTCTCGCTTCGCAGCACCTGGAAGCAACTCGGCGGGCAGTCTTTCGAACTTCAGCCGCATGGTTGTCGCCACGCCTTCGCCGAAGGCGATGGCTTCGCGCTGGCCCATGGACGACAGGAAGGCGAGTGTGGAGGCGGACGAGTCGGCGATTGCCGAACGGATGATCGCCTGGTCCTGCTCGTTGGCGAGGCGCATCGCGAAGAAGGTCGAGCATTGCGACAGGATGGTCGGGTCGAGTTCGCCCGGACGCTGGGTGACGACACCGAGATAGCAGCCGTATTTGCGGCCCTCCTTGGCGATGCGCGACAGCGCGTGCCTGGTCGGCGCGAAGCCGAGGCGGGCATCGGCCGGCATGTAGCGATGCGCCTCTTCGCACAGCAACAGGAGCTGCAGCTTGCCTTCGCTCCACAGAGCAAGGTCGAAGGCCAGGCGCGCCAGCACCGAACAGACGGAATTGACCACTTCGGAGGGCATGCCGGCCATCTCGAAGCAGGTCACCGGGCGGCCGTGATGCGGTACGCGGAAGATGTTGCCGATCGTCTCGTGGATGGTGTCCTCGATCAGGCGCGAACTGAACATGAAGCGGTAGCGCGGATCGGCGGCCGCCGATTCGATGCGCGTCTTCAATGATTTGAGCGTCGGGCGCTCGTTCTTGCTTTCGAGCATGCCCGTGCGCTCGTCGATCTGTTTGAGCAGGTCGGCGATGCGGTAGGGTACCGGCGTATCGGCGGTCAGCGCATCGTTGCCGCGCCTGAGGTAGGCGCCCGAATTCGGATTGCGGTAGAGGTTCTTGGCGAGCGGAATGAGGTCGCGCAGCGCGTCGATCTCCTCCGGCACCGTCTCGCGCCCGCGAAACAGCACCTCGGCGAACTCCTCAAGCTTGAACATCCAGAACGGCAGGTCGAGCGTCTTGGAATCGACCCTGACGCAATATTCGGGCAGCGATGCCGCGAACTCGTTGTGCGGGTCGAGGATCAGGATGCGCAGATCCGGCCGCGCCGCGATCGATTTGCGCAGCAGGAGCGAGACTGCGGTGGACTTGCCGACGCCGGTGGTGCCGACGATGGCGAAGTGCCGCGCCAGCGTGTCGTCGATAGCGATGTTGGCGGCGATCGTCTCGTCCTGCGACAGCGAACCGATGGTGATGGAATGGCGCCCGGCCAGATCGTAGACCGCCTGCAGATCCCGGCTGCGGATGCGGTGCGCGACGGCGCCGATATGCGGATAGGTGGTGATGCCGCGGTCGAAGATCGGCTTGGCGCCGGGCTCGGCGCCGTCACGCACTTCGCCGATCAACTCGATGCTGACCTCGATGGCGTTCTGGCCTTCATTGTTCCAGGCGCGGTCCGACTTGCCGATCGCATAGACGAGACCAACGGTGCGCGTCGTGCCCAGATTGATCGAGATCATCTTGCCGACCGTCCACAGGCCGGTGACCGCGCCGTCGACTTCGTCGGCAAAGGCGCTGATGGTGGCGCGGGCGCCGTCGCATTGCACGACATTGCCAAGGATGCGCCTGTCGTTCTGCTCTGCGTGGCGGCGCTCCTGCGATGTCGGTTCTCCGACGGAAGCTTCGCGTTCGACAAACATGGACAGGACAATCCCCATTTCCCTTGAGCATCGACCCTACAGGGAACGGGGTTAAGGTCGGGTGAGGTCGGATGGTGTAGAGAGGATTAAAGACCCGGCTAAAATTGTCGCGGTATGGCTCTTCTCCCATCTTGTCTCCAATCTTGGAATTTCGCTATACTGGACGAATGGATGATATAGCGAACGAAATTTCCTCCACTATCGGCAGGCGCATACACGCCGAGAGGGTCATGCGCGACTGGTCGCTGGCGGAGCTTGCCGAGCGATCGGGGGTTTCCAAGGCGATGTTGAGCACGATCGAGCGCGGCAAGACCAGCCCGACCGCGGCTCTTCTGGTGCGGATCGCCGCCGCTTTCAGCATGACGCTGTCGACCTTGATCGCACGGGCGGAATTGCAGGGTGGTGGGCTGCTGCGCGAGGGCGACCAGCCCATGTGGCGCGATCCCGATACCGGCTATGTCAGGCGGCATCTTTCACCGGCTTGCGACATGCCGCTCGAACTGATCAAGGTGCATCTGCCGGCGGGCGCCAAGGTCAGTTTTCCGGCCGCGTCCTACGCCTTCATCAAACAGCAGATATGGCTGATTTCCGGGCGGCTGGAATTCATCGAGGGCGATGTGGCGCACAGGCTCGAGCCCGGCGACTGCCTGGCGCTCGGAGCGCCGTCGGACTGCATCTTCCATGCGCTGGAGCCGGGTGCCGACTATCTCGTCGCGCTGGTCAGGGGCTGAGATCATGGCAAGACGGCCAAAGCGCTCCCACAATGGGGGGCCGCCTCTCGATGAGTACAAAGGACCGCCATGGGGCAAGGGCGATCCCTACATCTTCCTCGCCTGGCAGGCGGCCCATGCCAAGGCATGGAAGGCGCCGAGCCGCGATGTCATGCTGATGCGCATGGACAAGGCCGAGAGGCTGGGCCTGACCTATGAGGAATACACGCTCGAGATCCTGGAGCGCGGACGGCATCTCGGGCAAGAAGACACCGACCGCATCAGCGCCATCAAGGCCGCGCGCAAACGGCGCCGCGTGCGCCAACTGGGCTGACCGGGGCAAGCTTGCTTCACTCATTTCACTGCTTCCAAAGGATATCGAAGGCATGAATTCCATCGAAATCGAAGCCCTCGGCGCACGTCCGGACACGCTGTCGATGCTGACTGACCTGCTGGTCGAAACGGTTGCCGCCGGCGGATCGGTCAGCTTCATGCATCCGCTGGCGCCGGAAGCGGCGACCGCATTCTGGGAAAGATCGTTGGCAGCGGCGGCAAAAGCGGAAAGGGCGGTGCTTGGCGCCTGGGACGGCAAGGCCCTGGTCGGCACCGTCACCCTGCTGCTCGACTGCCCACCCAACCAGCCGCACCGGGCCGAGATCGCCAAGCTGATGACCTCAGTCGAACACCGGGGCAGGGGTATCGGGACGCGCCTGATGCGGGCTGCGGAGCGTGTCGCCGTAGAGAAGGGGCGCACGCTGCTGGTTCTGGATACGGCGACGGAGGAGGGCGCTTCGGGCCTCTACGAGAAGCTTGGTTTCACCCTGGCCGGCGAAATCCCGGACTATGCGCTGAAACCGCATGGCGGCCTGACCGGCACGCTGATCTACTGGAAGCGTATCGGCACACGGGTAGGGGTCTAGTCAGGCCGAGGCCACACCGGAGAGGCGCCCCAGCAGCCAGGTGCGGAAATCCTGCTCGGCGCTGGTGAGCCGCGCGGTCGATGCCTTTGTCAGGAAATGCCCCGAGGTGCTGGAAAGCTCGAAGTCCGAGAGCCTGGCCAGCGTTCCGCTGTCGAGCGCCGCATCGATCAGAGGGCGCGACCCCAAAAGCACGCCGGCACCGGCGCTCGCCGCTTCCATGGCGGCGACGAAACTGTCGAAGCGGTGCGATCGCTGGAGGTGGCCGGCCAATCCGGCCGCAGCGAACCATTCCGCCCACATTTCGCGTGCGCCGGCGACCAGAAGCAGCGGCAGGGATGTCCAATCGGCGTCGGCGGCCAAGGCTGGAGCCGCCACCGGCACCAGCCGCTCGGCGGTCAGCCTGTCGGCCTCGCGCCCGGGAAAGGCGCCGTTGCCGAAGCGGATGTCGAGTGCCGACCCCGGCAGATCGTAGTCGGTCGGGCGATGGATCGTCACAAGATCGAGCTGGATGCGCGGCAGTGCCCCGGCGAGATCGGGAAGTGCCGGAACCAGCACCAGCAAGGCGAAGGAGATCGGCACCCGGATCGAGACGGTCTGGACGGCGCGCGGCTCGAACAGTTCGGTCGTGCTGCTGGAGATGGTGGCGAAGGCCGACTGGATGTGAGGCAGGTAGGCGGCACCTTCCGGCGACAGTGCGACGCCTCGCGCCAGCCGCGAGAACAGCCGGGTCTTCAGCCGCTCCTCCAGAAACCGGATATGCTGGCTGACGGCCGCCTGGGTGAGGCCGAGTTCGGCGGCCGCCGCCGTGAAATTCGACAGCCGCGCGGCGGCCTCGAAACTGCGCAGCCAGTCGAGCGGCGGCAAGGCGGGAATGGTTTTTCGAGCCATTAGCTATCTACGGTCTTTGGCCAAAAAATGATAATTTGAGTTATGCCTGCCGTGGGGCGAACATGCAATCGAAACCCTGCGGATCGGACCGTGGGGTGTAGCGGACAGGGACGGATTTCCATGCTCACCCACGCGCTGGTCGGCGACGAAGGCAGAACCATCGAACTTGGCTGGAAGGACGGGAGACGCACCCGCTTTCACGCCATCTGGCTGCGTGACAACGCGCTCGACGACAAGACTCGCAGCGCCGGCAACGGCCAGCGCCTCATCACTATCCTCGACATTCCGGCCGAGACGAGAATTGGCGCGGCGGCGATCAAGGCCGGCATGCTGGAGGTCAGCTTCGTGCCGGAAGGAAAAACGGCCAGCTTTCCCGCGCAATGGCTGAGCGCCAACGCCTATGACCGCGATGAGCTCCGCCAGCCCGGCTGGACGGGCGATATCATCCAGCGCTGGACCAAAGCGACGATGCAGAATTCGGTGCCGCGCGCCAGCTACGCGGCTGCCAGCCATGGCCGCAGCGTCCTGCGCGAGTGGCTTTCGGCGGTGAGGACCTATGGCTTTGCGGTGATGGACGGCCTGCCGGCCGAATCCGGAGCGCTTTGCAAGGTCTCCGACCTGTTCGGCTACATCAGGGAAACCAATTACGGCCGCTGGTTCGAGGTGCGCGCCGAGGTCAATCCGAACAATCTTGCCTACACCAATCTCGGCCTCCAGGCACACACCGACAACCCCTATCGCGATCCGGTGCCGACGCTGCAGATCCTGTCCTGCATCGAGAATACGGTGGAGGGCGGCGAATCGAGCGTTGTCGACGGTTTTGCCGTCGCGGCTGCCTTGCAGGCCGAGACCCCGGAAGGCTTCCGCCTGTTGAGTTCATGCCCGGCGCGTTTCGAATATGCCGGCTCGTCGGCCGTGCGGCTACAGGCCAAGCGTCCGATGATCGAGCTCGGCCCCGATGGCGAACTGATCTGCATCCGCTTCAACAACCGCTCGCTGGCGCCGACCGTCGACGTCCCCTTCGCCGACATGGAGGCCTACTACGCCGCCTATCGCCGGTTCGCCGAGCTGATCGAGGATCCGTCCTTCGAAGTCACCTTCAAGCTCGAACCCGGCCAGGCCTTCATCGTCGACAACACGCGGGTCATGCATGCCCGCAAGGCGTTTTCGGGCACCGGCAAGCGCTGGCTGCAAGGATGCTACGCCGACAAGGACGGCCTGTTGTCGACGCTCGCCGCGATCGAGCAAGGTTTCAAGGAGGCCGCGGAATGAGCGGCCAGGATTTGAACGCGGACAACATCGTCGAATTCATCGCCGACATTTTCGAGCGCCGGGGTGCGGAATCCTATCTGGGCGAGCCGGTGACGATGTCCGAGCATATGCTGCAGGGGGCCTGGCTGGCGGAGCAGGACGGTGCGCCCGAGGTGCTGGTGGCGGCCGCGCTGCTGCACGACATCGGCCACTACACCAGCGAGTTCGGCACCTACTCGCCCGAGGACGTCGAGGACAAGCACCATGACGAAGCCGGCGGCGAGGTGCTGGCGCCGTTCTTTCCGCCTGTCATCGTCGAATGCGTCAGGCTGCATGTGGCGGCCAAGCGCTATCTCTGCGCCACCGACCCGACCTATTTCTCCAAGCTGTCGCCGGCTTCGGTTCATACGCTGTCGCTGCAGGGCGGACCGATGAACGCCGACGAGGTGGCCGAGTTCCGCAAGAACCCGTTCCATGAGGAAGCGGTTCGGGTTCGCATGTGGGACGAGGGCGGCAAGGTCGCCGACATGAAGACGCGGGCGTTTCGCGACTATGTGCCGTTGCTGCAGCGGGTCGTTCGCGACTTCGCCAACCGCGCCTGACGCAACCAGTCACCGGGAGGCGACCGCCCATGTGTTTCTGCTTCGACGGCGACAATACGGTCGCCGCACACCGGCCGGAGAATTGCCGCGATCGCCTGACTGGCGCGGCCCCACCGCATCGCCGATCGATCGCGGGGCGGCCCGGCCGGCTCGCCCTGCCTTGCCCGACGAGCGCAAGCTCATCGAGCGCTGGGCCGAGGCGAGCGGCGTGACGTTGCGCGGCTGAAACGAAGGCCCGCGCGGCGGATCTGCCGCGCGGGGTTCAAAAAGAGGCGGAAAGTGCGAGGCGCTACCTCTTTGTTTTGACGCAATTCCGGACGGAAAACCGTTTCACACTTTTCCTGGAATTGCTTAGCCCTGGTGGTGCACCTGCTGAAGTCCGTAGACCGGCGTCGGCAGCCCGGCATGCCTGGCCTTCAACTGCAGCGACAGGAACTGCGAATAGTGGCGCGACTGGTGCAGATTGCCGCCGTGGAACCACAGCGCTTCCTGTTGCGTCGGCTTCCACATGTTGCGCAACTCGCCTTCCCAAGGGCCGGGATCCTTGGTGGTGTTCGAGCCGAGGCCCCAGCACTTGCCGACCTTGTCGGCGGTTTCGCGCGATATCAGGTCGGCGGCCCAGCCGTTCATCGAGCCGTAGCCGGTGGCGTAGACGATAAGGTCGGCAGGCAGTTCCGACCCGTCGCTGAGCAGAACCGAATGCTGCTTGATCTCTTCGACGTCGACGCCGCTCTTCAGCCTGATCGAACCGTCGATGACCAGCTGGGAAGCGCCGACGTCGATATAGTAGCCGGAGCCTCGCCTGAGGTACTTCATGAACAGGCCGGACTCGTCGTCGCCCCAGTCGAGCATGAAGCCGGCCTTTTCCAGCCCCCTGTAGAACGCCGCGTCGCGTTTCTTCATCTCGGCATAGGCCGGGATCTGGAACTCATGCAGGATCTTGTAGGGCAGGGACGCAAAGATGAGATCGGCCTTGGCTGTGGTGATGCCGTTCTGAACCGCCTGTTCCGAGTAGAGGGAGCCCAGGCCGATTTCCATCAGCGTGTCGGATCTCGAGATATGGGTGCTCGATCGCTGCACCATGGTGACGTCGGCGCCGGCTTCCCAAAGCGCGGCGGCGATATCGTGGGCGGAATTGTTGGAGCCGATGACAACGGCCTTCTTGCCGGCATAGGCATCGGGGCCAGGATGCTTCGAGGAGTGATGCTGGTCGCCCTTGAAATTCTCCATGCCCTTGAATTTCGGCAGATTGGCCTTGCCGGACTGTCCGGTGGCCAGCACCAGCTGCTTGGGTTTCAGGGTGATGTCCTTGCCGTCGCGATGAACCACGACCGTCCATTCCTTTTTCTCGTCGTCATAGGAGGCGCTCTTGGCCTCGGTCGAGGACCAGTAGTTCAGCTCCATCACCTTGGTGTACATTTCCAGCCAGTCGCCGATCTTGTCCTTGGGCGAGAAGACCGGCCAGTTCTTCGGGAAATCGATATAGGGCAGATGGTCGTACCAGACCGGATCGTGCAGGCAGAGCGACTTGTAGCGCTTGCGCCAGCTGTCGCCGGCGCGCTCGTTCTTCTCGATGATGATGGTCGGCACGCCGAGCTGCCGTAGCCGTGCGCCGAGCGCGATGCCTCCTTGGCCACCACCGATGATGACCGTGTAGGGCTGCGTCTTGAAGCCGAGTTCGGCCGCCTCTTTCTCGCGTTCTTCCTTCCATGTCGGGCGGTTCTTGCCCGAGCCATGCCTGGCGCCCATGGGCCGCGCGAAGCCCGCCGGTTCCTCGTGGCCCTTCAGTTCGACCATGGTGGTCAGCAGCGTCCAGATCTTGCCGTCCTTCAGCCTGACATGGCCAAATCCGCGCGCCGCTTCGGTCTCGAAACTGATCCAGCCTTCGATCAGCCCGTCGCTCTCGGTCGCGTCCTCGCCCCTGGCGATGGCAAAGTGTGACGGCTTGGTCTTCGACAACTGGCTCTTCAGCATGTCGCGGACCTGGTCTTTGCCTTCCATGGTCTTGATGTTCCAGGTGAAGGTGACGAGGTCGCGCCAGTAGCAGTCCTCCTGAAAGCAGCCGACCGCCTTCTCGATGTCATTGGCGGCGAGGGCGGCGCCGAATTGATCGAGCAGGTCGGACAGTTTCTTGTTTGGGGCCTTGTCGAGCATAAGTTTTCCTCCGTGAAATCCAGGCCGTCATGGTTGCTCCTCCCGACTTGCAAAGCCGGACAATCAAGTATTGGCAATGAGAATAGCCTTCGTCACGCCCCACCATAGTTTCGCGTGGCTTCAATGACTTATCCGGAAAATATGCTGCCAAGCCGGTTTGACGCAGTGTCCGTCGCGAAATCGTGACGGGGTATTTTTCAAATTGGGAAGCGGCTTCATCGGACGCCGCGATTTTTGCCGTTGACAGCCTGCCTTGCCCGCCCTTAGTGTCCGCCATCATGAAAAAGGCACTCATTCTCGTAGGAAGGCGCGTGGGCAAGGCGGTGTAACCGCCGGGCGAAAACCTCCCATGCGCAACACACAGGCTCCCTCGGGGGCCTTTTTTATTGCCTAAAACACGACTAAACGACCAGCAGCAGCCAAATGGCAACGCCCAAAGGGCGACAGTACGGGACCAAACCGATGAGCAACGGACAAAGTGAACGGCGCGAAATGCCAAGAGGCGAAATGACGGGCGCCGAAATGGTGGTGCAGGCGCTGAAGGACAATGGCGTCAAGCATGTCTTCGGCTATCCCGGCGGCGCGGTTCTCCCGATCTACGACGAGATCTTCCAGCAGGACGAGGTCGAGCACATTCTGGTGCGGCACGAGCAGGGTGCGGGCCACGCGGCCGAAGGCTATGCGCGCTCGACCGGCAAGGCCGGCGTCATGCTGGTGACCTCCGGCCCCGGCGCCACCAATGCGGTGACGCCGCTGCAGGACGCTTTGATGGATTCGATCCCGCTGGTCTGCCTGACCGGGCAGGTGCCGACCTCGCTCATTGGCTCCGACGCGTTCCAGGAATGCGACACGGTCGGCATCACGCGCCCCTGCACCAAGCACAACTGGCTGGTGAAGGACGTCAACGAACTCGCGGCGACGATCCACGAGGCCTTCCATGTCGCCACGACCGGCCGTCCCGGTCCGGTGGTGGTCGACATTCCGAAGGACGTGCAGTTCGCCAAGGGATTTTATGTCCCGCCGCAGATCGCGCCGCGCACCAGCTACCAGCCCAAGGTCCAGGGCGATCTGGAGAAGATCAAGGCGGCGGTCGAGCTGATGGCGACCGCGAAGAAGCCGATCATCTACTCGGGCGGCGGCGTCATCAATTCCGGCCCGGAGGCGAGCCATCTCTTGCGCGAACTGGTCGATCTCACCGGTTTCCCGATCACCTCGACGCTGATGGGGCTCGGCGCCTATCCGGCATCGGGCAAGAACTGGCTGGGGATGCTCGGCATGCACGGCACCTACGAAGCCAACATGGCCATGCATGACTGCGACGTGATGATCTGCATCGGCGCGCGCTTCGACGACCGCATCACCGGCCGGCTGACGGCGTTCTCGCCGAACTCGCGCAAGATCCACATCGACATCGATCCATCCTCGATCAACAAGAACGTGCACACCGAAGTGCCTATCATCGGCGATGTCGGCCGGGTGCTGGAGGACATGGTGCGGCTGTGGCGGGCGACCGCCAAGGCCGACAAGAAGGCGCTCTATCCCTGGTGGGAGCAGATCGCCAAATGGCGCGGTCGCGATTCACTCGCCTACAAGATGAACCATGAGGTCATCATGCCGCAATACGCCATCCAGCGGCTCTACGAACTGACCAAGGACATGGACACCTACATCACCACCGAGGTCGGCCAGCACCAGATGTGGGCAGCGCAGCATTATCATTTCGAGAAGCCGAACCGCTGGATGACGTCAGGTGGGCTGGGCACGATGGGCTACGGCCTGCCAGCGGCTCTCGGCGTGCAGATCGCGCATCCCGATGCGCTGGTCGTCGACATCGCCGGCGACGCCTCGGTGCAGATGACGATGCAGGAGATGAGCGCGGCGGTGCAGCACGATGCGCCGATCAAGATCTTCATCCTCAACAACCAGTACATGGGCATGGTGCGCCAGTGGCAGCAGCTGCTGCACGGCAACCGGCTGTCGCATTCCTACACCGAGGCGATGCCGGACTTCGTCAAGCTGGCCGAAGCCTATGGCGGCCACGGCATCCGCTGCGAAAAGCCCGACGAGCTGGACGACGCGATCAAGGAGATGATCTCGGTCAGGAAGCCGGTGCTGTTCGACTGCCGGGTGGCGACGCTCGCCAACTGCTTCCCGATGATCCCGTCGGGCAAGGCACATAACGAGATGCTGCTGCCGGACGAGGCGACGGACGAGGCCGTGGCCAACGCCATCGACGCCAAGGGCAGGGAACTGGTCTAAACCGCGAAGCCAAGGCAGGGCTGTCGCGAGAAGCCGTGCGGAAACAGATAGTTAGATCAAGAATTTGAAATCGAGATTCATGTCATGAACGCACAGCACCTTCAACCCACCGGCTCCGCCTACTTCATCGCCAAGGAGACGGAGCGGCCGGAAAACCACACGCTTTCCGTGCTGGTCGACAACGAGCCGGGCGTGCTTGCCCGGGTCATCGGTCTGTTTTCCGGGCGCGGCTACAACATCGAGAGCCTGACCGTTTCCGAGACCGAACATGAAAAGCACCTGTCGCGGATCACCATCGTGACCCGCGGCACGCCGCACGTGCTGGAGCAGATCAAGCATCAGCTCGAGCGCATCGTGCCGGTGCACCGCGTGGTCGACCTTACCGTGCGTTCGCACGAGTTCGGCCAGGAGCGGCCGCTGGAGCGGGAACTGGCGCTGGTCAAGGTCGCCGGCACCGGCGAGGCCCGCGTCGAGGCGCTACGGCTGGCCGACGCTTTCCGCGCCTCGGTCATCGACGCCAACACCGAACATTTCATCTTCGAGATCACCGGCAAGGGCTCCAAGCTCGACCAGTTCATCGCCATCATGAAGCCGCTCGGCCTGGTCGAGATCTGCCGCACCGGCGTGGCGGCGATGAACCGCGGCCCGCAGGGGATGTAGCGCCGGCCGGGTTCCCCACCGTCAGTTCTGGCTCGGCCACCGGCCGGTTCTGGCCTTTGCGCTAGCCGGAAAGAGACAATAATACTGACGTATCTGGGAGGATATCATGACCCTCGACGCCTTCCTTGCCCTTTTGGTCTACGCTTTCGTCACCTCGATCACGCCGGGGCCGAACAATCTGATGCTGCTGGCTTCAGGTGTGAATTTCGGCCTGGTCAGGAGCGTGCCGCACATGCTTGGCATCAGCATCGGTTTCCTGGTGCTGCTGCTTGCCGTCGGCCTTGGCCTTGGCGCCGTGCTGACGGCGTTTCCGGCGCTGCATACGGCGTTGAAGATCGCCGGCGCCGCCTATCTGCTCTACCTCGCCTGGAAGATCGCCATGTCGCGCTCGTTCGCAGGCAAGGGCGAGGCAAGCGGGCGGCCGATGCGCTTCATCGATGCGGCGGCGTTCCAGTGGGTCAATCCCAAGGCCTGGGTGATGGCGATCACCGCCATGGCCGTCTACAGCAATCCGGAGCACCCTTTCCTGTCGGTGGCGCTGATCTCGGTGGCCTTCACCATCGTCAACCTGCCGAGCGTCTCGGTTTGGGCGGGATTCGGCACGGCGCTGCGCGGTTTCCTGTCGGATCCGGTGCGGCTGAAATGGTTCAACATCGCCATGGGCGTGCTGCTGGCGGCGACGCTTTGGCCGATGTTGAGATAGGTTTTCCTCGGGCTCGTCGTAGCTTCGGCCAGCGGCCATGCCGGGTGCACATCCATTGTGCAGTGCACATTAAATCTTCGTAATGCCGTGTTTTGGCCCTTTTCCGACAAAGGCGTGTCCTATCTATTCGGCGAAATCGCGGCAGGGAGCCGTGAGTTGCGCTAGAATACGACCACCTGGCTATGGCGTGTCGGACAGAGAGGGCCTTTTGTCGATGCGTGGAAAAGTCATTCTTTCTTTGCTGGCGGTCGCCTGCGCGGGTGCTGCCTGGCTCTATCTGTCTCCCGATGCGCTGAGCCGGGCTCAACAGTTGATCGGCGCAAAGCAGATCGCGGCTGCATCGGACAAGCAGGCTCCGAACAGGCAGGCCCAGGACACTCAGGCTGGGGACAAACAGGCAGGCGGCAAGCCGGCGGCTGGCGGCAATGGCGCGCGTTCGGCCTCGATCGTCTCGGCGACGGCGACGACGGCCGACTTCCCGATCCGGCGCTATGCCATCGGCTTCGTCTCCTCTCCGGCGGTGGTCAATATCAACGCGCGGGTGTCCAGCCAGATCGTCTCCATCGACGTCAAGGACGGGCAGATGGTGAAGGCCGGCGATCTCCTGTTATCGCTCGATGACCGTGCGCTGAAGGCGCAGCTCGCCAAGGACCAGGCGACACTCGCCAAGGACCAGGCCCTGCTCGCCAGCTCGAATTCCGATCTTCAGCGCGCCAAGGACCTCGTCGCCAAGCAGGCCGGCACGCAGCAAACCTATGACCAGGCGGTTGCCGCGCAGAAGGCCGCGGCGGCGACCGTCGATGCCGACAAGGCGACGATCGATGCCGACAACGTCCAGCTTGGCTTTGCCACTATCACGGCGCCGATCGCCGGCAGGCTGGGTGCCGTCAATGTCGCCGTCGGCGATCTTGTCACCGTCAGCAATGGCAACAGCAGCACGGCGACGCCGTTGGTGACCATCACCCAGATGGACCCGCTGCAGGTGAACTTCAATCTGCCGGAAAGCAACCTTGCGCTGCTGCACAAGGCGCTGGCCAATCCACAGCAAGGGGCGGTGACGCTGACCCAGGACGGCGACCCGACGCCGATCGGCAAGGGTACGCTCGATTTTGTCGATTCCAGCGTCGACACGGCTTCCGGCACCATCGCCACGAGAGCCAGCATACCGAACGCCGATCTCTCGCTGTGGCCGGGCCAATATGTGAATGTCGTCCTCGACGCCGGCATCATGCCGCGGATGACCTCGGTTCCCACGGTCGCGGTGCAGCCGAGCCAGAAGGGGCCGTTCGTCTATGTGGTCAAACCCGACAACACTGTCGAGATGCGGCCGGTGCAGGTGGCGCTGACCGAAGGCGAGAACAGCGCCATCAGCCAGGGAGTGAAGGCCGGCGAGAAGGTGGTCACCGAAGGCCAGACCAGGCTGAAGAACGGCGCCGCCGTGCATGAGGGCGCCACTACTGCAGCGCCCAAGGTGGCCGAGGCGAGCAGTGCCGGCGGGGCGGCCCAATGATCTCCGAATTCTGTATTCGCAGGCCCGTCGCCACGCTCCTGATGTCGTTCGCTCTCGTGCTGGGCGGGCTGTTCGCCTACAAATTCCTGCCGGTGGCCGCACTGCCCAGCGCCGAATTCCCGGTGGTCAATGTCTCGGCCTCGCTGCCCGGCGCCTCGCCGGAAACCATGGCGACATCGGTGGCGACACCGCTGATCAAGCAGTTCGCGACCATCGCCGGCATCGATTCGATTTCGACCACGAACTCGCTCGGCCAGACCTCGATCGCCATCCAGTTCGTGCTCAACCGCGATATCGACGCGGCGGCGGCCGACGTGCAGGCGGCGATCGCGCGCACGCAGAAATCATTGCCGCCGCAGATGACGTCGCCGCCGAGCTATCGCAAGGTCAATCCGGCCGACGCGCCGATCCTTTTGATGTCGCTGGTCAGCGACACGGTTCCGTTGACCGACCTCGATGCTTTCGCCGAAAACGTCATCTCGCCGTCGCTGTCGACCATTGACGGGGTGGCGCAGGTCTCGATCTTCGGCCAGCAGAAATACGCGGTGCGCATCCAGATCGACCCAACCGCGCTTGCCGCCCGCGGCATCTCGATCGATCAGCTGCAGGCGGCCGTCGCGTCCGCCAACAGCAACACGCCGCTCGGCGTGCTGCAGAACAACAAGCAGCAGCTTACGATCACCGCCAACACCCAGCTGACCGACGCCGCCGGCTTCTCCAACCTCATCATCGCCACCAAGAACGGCCACCCGGTGCGGCTGGGCGAAGTGACCCGGGTCGTCAATTCCGTGCAGACCACGACCACCGCAAGTTGGTATGACGGTACCCGCGCGATCATCATGGCCGTCCAGCGCCAGCCCGACGCCAACACGGTCGACGTCGTCGACAAGGTCAAGGCGATGCTGCCGTCCTTCCAGGACCAGATGCCGGCCGCGGCCCAGATCAAGCTGCTCAACGACCGCTCGACCTCGATCCGCCAGGCCGTCGACGACGTGCAGTTCACGCTGCTTTTGACCATCGCGCTGGTGGTGATGGTGATCTTCGTGTTCCTGCGCCGGGTGACGGCGACCATCATCCCGGCCGTGGCGGTGCCGATCTCGCTGATCGCCACGCTCGGCGCCATGTTCCTGTTCGGCTTTTCCATCGACAACATCTCGCTGATGGGCCTGACGCTCGCGGTCGGCCTTGTCGTCGACGATGCCATCGTGATGCTCGAAAACATCTTCCGCCACATGGAGGAGGATGGGTTGTCGGCCTTCGACGCGTCGCTGAAGGGCGCGCGCGAAATCGGCTTCACCATCATCTCGATCTCGATCTCGCTGGTCGCCGTGTTCATCCCGGTGCTTCTGATGGGCGGCGTGATCGGGCGCATCTTCAACGAGTTCGCGGTCGTGGTGACGGTCGCCATCCTGGCGTCGATGTTCGTGTCGCTGACGCTGACGCCGATGCTGTGTTCGCGGCTGCTGTCGGTGACGAAGGCCGACCGCGAAGCACACGGCGACGGCCATAAGCGCGATCTCATCACGCGCGGCTACGACCGCGTCCTGAGCTTCTGCCTGCGGCACACCTTCCTGGTATTCCTCGTGTTCATCGGCACCGCGGCGGCGTCGGTGTGGCTGATCCAGGTATCGCCGAAGGGCTTCTTCCCGCAGGAGGACATCGGCCAGATCTCGGTGACCACCATCGCGCGCCAGGACATCTCGTTCGACGCCATGGCCAAGCTGCAGGGGCAGGTGGCCAGCGTCTTCTCGCATTCGCCCTATGTCGACCATGTCGCGTGGTCGGCGGGCAGCGGCAACAACGCGCTCAACCAAGGGCAGCTTTTCGTCCAGCTCAAGGGCAAGGACCAGCGTCCCGATATCGAGAAGGTGCTTTCGGATCTGCGCAAGCAACTGGCCGGCGTGGCGGGCATCGAGACCTACATGCAGCCGGTGCAGAACCTGAGACTGGGTTCGCGCTCGTCGGCCAGTGCCTACCAGCTCGTGGTTCAGGGGCTGGACACCGGCCAGACCGATATCTGGGCACAGAAACTCAATGAGGCGATGGCGGCCGATCATGCGACCTTCACCGACGTCACCAGCGATTTGCAGAACAATGCGCTGCAGGCATCGCTGGTGGTGGATCGCGACAAGGCCGCCCAGCTCGGCATCGACACCGACACGCTGCGCACCGCTCTCTATGGCGGGTTCGGCACCGACCAGGTTTCGACGATCTTCGGCTCGGCCGACAGTTATGAGGTCATCACCGAGCTCGATCCCAAGATCGATTGGTCGCCCGAGCGGATGCTCGCCATCCAGATGCGGACGGCGAGCGGCAGCCTGGTTCCGCTTGGCGCCTTCGCCCGCGTCGACCGCACGGCCGGCGCCTTGACGGTCAACCAGCTCGGCCAGCTTCCGGCGGTGACCATCTCCTACAATTTGCCGCAAGGCGTGGCGCTCGGCGACAGTACGGCCCGCATCAGCGCGCTGAAGGAGCAGATCGGCATGCCGACGGCGATCTCGACGTCCTTTGCCGGCACGGCCAAGACCTTCCAGGATTCGCTTGCCAACCAGGGCCTGCTGATCGGCGGCGCCATCCTGACCATCTACATCGTGCTCGGCATCCTCTATGAGAGCTTCATCCACCCGCTCACCATCTTGACCGGCCTGCCGTCGGCGGTGCTCGGCGCCGTCGTTGCCTTGCGCTTCGCCGGCATGGATCTCTCCGTCATCGCGGTGATCGGCATCCTGATGCTGATCGGCATCGTCAAGAAGAACGGCATCATGATGGTCGATGTCGCGCTCGAATTGCGACGAGACGGCATGTCCGCCAAGGAGTCCATCCACAAGGCGTGCCTGATGCGTTTCAGGCCGATCATGATGACGACGCTGGCAGCACTTATGGGCACTTTCCCGATCGCGCTCGGCACCGGCGCCAGCGCGGAACTCCGCCAGCCGCTGGGTGTCGCGGTCGTCGGCGGCCTGCTCGCCTCGCAGGCGCTGACCCTGTTCGTGACGCCGGTGATCTATGTCTACATGGAGAATTTCTCGGGTTGGCTGGTCGGGCTGATGCCGAAGCGCAAGGCGGAGTTGCACGTTGTCGACGTGGGCGATCAGCCGTCCTTGTTCGGCACCAACGACGATATCCAGGGCGAGCCGCAGAAAACCGCCGCCGAGTAACGGCTTGATGCGGTCCGGATAAAAGCTGGCCCAAGCCGTCATGCTTGCGGCCGGCGGATCGGAGCCATAGTTTGTGGCCATGTCCCACGATCATGATCACGACAACGAACTCGATCCGTTTGCCGCCCGCGTGCGGGCGCTGGAGACCATCCTGACCCGCAAGGGGCTGATCGATCCGGCGGCGATCGACGTCATCGTCGATACCTACGAGACCAAGATCGGTCCGCGCAACGGCGCCAGGGTGGTGGCGAAAGCCTGGAGCGATCCTGCCTATGCCGACTGGCTGAGGCGCGACGCGACGGCGGCCATCGAATCGCTCAGCTACACCGGCCGGCAGGGCGAGCACATGCAGGCGGTGTTCAACACCGATGAGACGCACAACCTCGTCGTCTGCACGCTGTGCTCCTGCTATCCGTGGTCGGTGCTCGGGCTGCCGCCCGTCTGGTACAAGGCGCCGCCATATCGTTCACGCGCGGTCATCGACCCACGCGGCGTGCTCGAGGAATTCGGGCTGACGCTGCCTGCTGACAAGAAGATCCGTGTCTGGGATTCGACCGCGGAACTGCGCTACCTCGTCGTGCCGCAGCGGCCACAGGGCACCGAAGGCTGGAGCGAGGAGCAACTGGCCGAACTGGTAAGCCGCGACGCCATGATCGGCACCGCGCTCGCCAAAGAAGCCGAACAAACGGGGGAGCCGGCATGAACGGCCCCCAGGATCTCGGCGGACAGATGGGGTTCGGGCCTGTATCCCCTGAAAAAGATGAACCCTATTTCCATGCGGATTGGGAGCGGCGGGCGCTCGGCGTGACGTTGACGGCCGGCGCCATGGGCGCCTGGAACATCGACGAGAGCCGGCACGCGCGGGAATCGCTGCATCCGGCGGTCTACTATTCGTCGAGCTACTACCAGATATGGATCAAGGCGCTGGAGGTGCTGCTGACGCGCCACGGCTTCATCAGCCAGCTCGATCTGACGGAGGGCAGGGCGGTCGATCCGGCTGCGACGCCCAAAAGGGTGCTGAAGGCGGAAAACGTTCCGGCCGTGCTCGCCAAGGGCGGCCCCTGCAACCGGCCGGTCGAGACGGCGCCGCGCTTCAAGGCAGGCGACGACGTGCGGACGAAGAATTTCAACCCGACCGGCCACACCAGGCTACCGCGCTATGCGCGCGGCAGACAGGGCACGATCGAGGCGGTGCGCGACGGCTTTGTCTTTCCCGACACCAACGCGCACGGCCAAGGCGAGAACCCGCAATGGGTCTATACGGTGGCTTTCGATGGGACGGAGATCTGGGGCGAGGGCGCCGACCCGACGCTGACCGTGTCGATCGATGCCTGGGAGAGCTATCTTGAGCCGGCCTGAAGGGACCGCGGCCGATTTGCCGCCGGGGGTCGATGCCCCGGTGTTTGCCGAGCCATGGCAGGCCGAGGCCTTCGCCTTGACGGTGGCCCTGCACGACAAGAGGCTGTTCTCGTGGAACGAGTGGGCGGATGCTCTGTCGGCGCAGGTGAAGAAGCCGAACGCCGCAGCTGACGGCCACGATTATTACGAACATTGGCTGGCAGCACTGGAAAGCCTCCTTGCGTCGAAGGGGTTGGCCGCCAGGGCGGATGTCGACGCGATGGCGCAGGCCTGGGAACGCGCCGCCCATGCCACCCCACACGGCAAGCCGATCCTGCTGGAGAACGATCCGACCGGTCAGGATCAAGCGAGCAGATAACTGCCTTCTCGGTACGTCCTTGTTCTCGTCTTGGCCGATCTTTAATCGGTGGGGATCATGCCTTCGAGAGCAATGATCCTCGTCCTGGCGGAGCGTTCGCGGATGGCTTTGAGCCGTCCGTATTCTGGAGAATCATACCATTCCATGAGGGAAGCCATGTTTGGGAACTCGACAATCACCAGGCGATGAGGTTCCCAATCACCTTCCAACACCTTGGTGGCTCCGCCGCGGGCAATGTACCTTCCCCCGTAGCGCGCTTCTGTTGCTGGGACATCCCGGCGGTATTCTTCGAAAACGGCGGCGTCTGTTATGTCTACGTCAGCGATAAGATATGCTGCCATTGCCCTTTCCTCCGCGAAAGGAGGCATTGAAACACGTTCATTAGCTATCCCGCAACTAAGCACGGTGACGGCTATCTTGTCTTTGTCTTGCGAATCCGGTCTCTCACGCTAATGGAATTTTCACCCCAACAGGACGAGGCGCTGCAAGCGGTTGCCCGCTGGCTCAAAGAGGGCCGGCCGCAGCTGTTCCGGCTGTTCGGTTATGCCGGGACCGGCAAGACGACGCTGGCGCGCTATTTCGCCGAGCATGTCGACGGCCAGGTGCAGTTCGCCGCCTTCACCGGCAAGGCGGCGCAGGTGCTGCGCTCCAAAGGGGCAGTCAATGCCCGCACCATCCATTCGCTGATCTATCGGCCCAAGGGCGAGGAATCGGTTGAGGACGAGGTGACCGGCAAGACCTCGATGTCGCCGACCTTTTCGCTCAACCGGCAGAGCCCGATCTCGCGGGCCAAGCTGGTCGTCATCGACGAATGCTCGATGGTCGACGAGCAGCTCGGCCGCGACCTGATGAGTTTCGGCACGCCGATCCTGGTGCTGGGCGATCCCGGCCAGTTGCCGCCGATCTCGGGCGGCGGCTTCTTCACCGACCATGAGCCGGATTTCCTGCTCACCGAAATCCACCGGCAGGCGCGCGACAATCCGATCCTGCGGCTGGCGCTCGACGTGCGCGAGGGCCGAGAATTCATGCGCGGCGACTACGGCACGGCGCAGGTGATCGGCAAAGAAGACGTCAACCAGGAGCTGGTGCTCAGGGCGGACCAGGTGCTGGTCGGCACCAACCGGACGCGCCGCCGTTACAACCAGCGCCTGCGCGAGCTCAAGGGCTTCAATGCCGACTATCCGCAGGCGGGTGACAAGCTGGTCTGCCTGCGCAACGATCCCGCCAAGGGGCTGCTCAACGGTTCGCTGTGGAAGGTGATGACCTCGTCGCGCGAGACTGTGAAGCCCGGCATCAACCTTCTGGTTTCGCCCGAAGAGGACGATCCGGACCGCGGCGTCGCCAAGATCAAGCTGCTCAAGGCGGCATTCGAGGATCCGGACGCCGAGATCCCCTGGCAGCAGAAGAAGCGCTTCGACGATTTCGACTACGGCTACGCGCTGACCGTGCACAAGGCGCAGGGCTCGCAGTGGAACGAGATCGTGCTGTTCGATGAAAGCTGGGCCTTCAAGGAAACGCGCCAGCGCTGGCTTTATACCGCGATTACCCGGGCCGCCGAGCGGCTGACCATCGTCAGGTAGCGTTACGACGATGGCTTTTCTCGCGCACCGACCCGCTGGACCCCGAGCCATTCCCAGGCGTCGGCTTCGTCCTCGGCCTTGAAATGCCTGAATTCGATGGGTGACGACGCGGGCAAGGCGTGTCGCGCGTCCGCCGTCCAGTCGGGCGTGCCGATTGCCGCGCACCTGCCTATGTGCTCCAGTGCGTGGACGGCGCCTTGCTTGAGCGTTTCGTCGGAGATGTCGGTCCAATCGACGCCGTCGTGATCGACCATGCGCACGGCCACGTCGATTCGCTGATGGAGCGCGTACGCCGCCTCCAGCAGGCCGAACAGGTTTTCCGCATCGGCCGCTGCGACATGCCCGACCACATCGATTGCGAACAGGTCGTCGCGATCGGTGTCGATGCGACGGATCGCCGGCACGGATTGCAGGAAATTCACGGGCGGAGCCTCCTTTGGCGGAAATAGCGGTCTTCTGGAACACCGGAAACCCCCTATCTGTTCCCGTCAAAGGCGCTATAGATGCCCGGTCTCAAGCGCGCCACGGCTGAACGGCGCGCGCCAACCGCCTGATTTCACGGACGCAGCCCATGCCCGCAAAGCTTTCCGTCAACCTCAACGCCATCGCCATGCTGCGCAACCGGCGCGACCTGCCATGGCCAAGCGTGATCGGCGTCGGCCGCCTTGCCCTTGCCGCCGGGGCACATGGGCTGACGGTCCACCCACGTCCCGACGAACGTCACACGAGGCATTCCGACCTGCCCGAGATCAGGGCGCTGATCGACGATGAGTTTCCACAAGCCGAGTTCAACATAGAGGGCTACCCGAGCGAGGATTTCCTGGCGCTTGTGGAAAAACATCAGCCCGAACAGGTGACGCTGGTTCCCGATGACCCGGCACAGGCAACTTCCGATCATGGCTGGAACTTTGCCGCCGACTCGGCATTCCTGACACCGGTCGTCAGGCGTCTGAAGAAGAGCGGTTTCAGGGTGTCGTTGTTTTCGGATGCCGATCCTGTCGGCATGGCGGCCGCGCGCGACACTGGCGCTGACCGGATCGAACTCTATACCGGCCCTTACGGCAGCTACCATTCGGATTCCGAAAAGGCCGCCAAAGAGCTGGAAAGATTGGGAAAAACCGCCGATGCGGCAATCGCCGCCGGCCTTCAGGTCAATGCCGGGCACGATCTGACAGTGGACAATCTGCCTGCGTTGGCAAGGCGTATTCCGGCATTGGCCGAAGTGTCGATCGGACACGGGTTGACAGCCGACGCGTTGGAGTATGGCATGGCCGGCACGGTGGGTCGGTTTCTAAAGGCTTGCGGCTGGTAGGGGTAGAGAGCGTCGCTTTGCAGGTATGGCAGCCATAGCGTGCAATTGACATCGCATCGCAGCATGCATGAAGCACCACGCGCTTGTCGGGGAGTGGTCCATGGACCTTGCCAGTCGCGTTAGCGAGGCCGAAACCGTCGAGCAATCGAGCCATTCGGGGGCCGAAAAGCAAAGCACCAAAGTTCTGATGCTGGGGGCGCTCGGCGTCGTCTATGGTGATATCGGCACCAGCCCGATCTACGCCTTCCGTGAGGCGCTTCACGCTTCGCCCGGTATCGATACGCGCGTTCACGTGCTTGGCGTGCTGTCGCTGATCGTCTGGGCGCTAACGATCATCGTGACCATAAAATATGTCGCCTTCGTGCTTCGTGCCGACAACAAGGGCGAGGGCGGCACGCTGTCGCTGATGTCGCTGGCGCGCAGCGCCTATCCCAAGGGAGCGAGGCTCATCCTGGCGATCGGCCTTTGCGGCGCGGCGTTGTTTTTCGGCGATTCGATCATAACGCCGGCCATCTCCGTGCTGTCGGCGGTCGAAGGGCTCAGGGTGGTGACCCCGACACTGGACGCTTACGTCGTGCCGATCACGCTGATCATCCTGGCCGTGCTGTTCTCGGTGCAACGCTTCGGCACGGGGAAGGTGGCGGCGGTGTTCGGGCCGGTGACCGCGCTGTGGTTCCTGGCCATCGGCGTTGCGGGGCTCTATCATCTGACGGACGATCCATCGATCCTGCTGGCCATCAATCTCTATTACGCGGTCGTCTATCTCGCCAGCACACCCACGGCCGCCTTCGTCACCGTCGGCGCTGTGTTCCTGGCGGTCACCGGGGCCGAGGCGCTCTATGTCGATCTCGGTCATTTTGGGCGCAAGCCCATCGTGCTGGCGTGGTTTTCCGTGGTCTTCCCCTGCCTGCTGCTCAACTATTTCGGGCAGGGTGCCTTTGTGCTGGCCAATGGCGGGAGGCCGACCGATCCATTCTTCCAGATGCTGCCCGACTGGGCTCTGATGCCGATGGTGGGACTGGCGACGGCCGCGACCGTCATCGCCAGCCAGGCAGTCATCTCGGGTGCCTTTTCGCTGACCCGCCAGGCGGTGCAGCTCAACCTTCTGCCACGCATCGAGGTGCAGCATACGTCCGAAATGCAACTCGGCCAGATCTACATGCCGCGCGTCAACCTGCTCATCGCGCTGGGGGTGATGCTGCTGGTCGTCGGTTTCGGCAGCTCGAGCTCGCTGGCTTCCGCCTATGGCATCTCGGTCACCGGCGAAATGCTGATGACGACCATCCTGCTGTTCGTGGTGATGCGCAAGCTGTGGAAGTGGAAGCTGGCGCTTGCCCTGGCCTTGACCGTGCTGTTCGGTGTCATCGACAGCGGCTTCTTCCTGGCAAACATCGTGAAGATATTCGAAGGCGGCTGGGTATCGATCACGGTTGCCTGCCTGATGGGGCTGATCATGTGGACCTGGATACGCGGCACCCGCTACCTGTTCGACAAGACCCGCCGCAACGAGATCCCGCTCGATTTCCTCGCCGGCAACCTTCTGAAGAAGAAGCCGCAGCTGGTGTCCGGCACCGCGGTCTTCCTGACCAGCGATCCATCGAGCGCGCCGACCGCGCTGATGCACAGCCTGAAGCACTATAAGGTGCTGCATGAGCAGAACGTCATCCTGTCGGTGGTGACCGCGCCGCAGCCGGTGGTGCCAGACAGTGACCGCGTCAAGATGGAGACGGTCAACGAGCTGTTCATGCGGGTGACGCTGACCTTCGGCTACATGGAGCAGCCCAACATCCCGCGTGCCCTGGCGATCTGCCGCAAGCAGGGTTGGAAGTTCGACATCATGACGACGTCGTTCTTCCTGTCGCGGCGCTCGCTCAAGGCCTCGCCCAATTCCGGCATGCCGGTGTGGCAGGACCGGCTGTTCATCGGCCTGGCGCGCACAGCGGCCGATGCGACCGAATATTTCCAGATCCCGACCGGACGCGTCGTGGAAATCGGCACGCAAGTCGCTATCTAAGGCTGATACGCCCATAAAACCTGCTGCCCCGAGCCGCGAATTCAGCCCGCGACCATTGGATTTCAGGCCGTCTCGCAAGGAGCCTGGCGCTGCCAGCATGGGAGCCATTACGCGACGGCACTTGATATTGCATTGCAGCAAGCGTAGAGCACCGCGCGCTTATCGGAGTGTCGTCCCATGGCCCTTACCAATGCTGGTAGTGAGGCAGAACCCGTCGAACAGTCGAGCCATCCGGAGATCGAACAGCATAGCACCAAGGTGCTGATGCTGGGTGCTCTTGGTGTGGTCTATGGGGATATCGGAACCAGCCCGATCTATGCCTTTCGCGAAGCGCTGGTGGCGTCGTCCCACGGCACCGTCGCGGATCGCGGCGATATCCTCGGCGTGCTGTCGTTGATCATCTGGTCGCTGACGATCACGGTTACGATAAAATACATCATGTTCGTGCTGCGCGCCGACAACCGCGGCGAAGGCGGCGTGCTGTCGCTGATGGCGCTGGCACGCGGCAGTTTCCCCAGGCGCTCGGCGGTCATCCTGGGCATCGGTATCGTCGGCGCCTCGCTGTTCTTCGGCGATGCGGTCATCACACCGGCGATTTCGGTGCTGTCGGCGGTCGAGGGCATGAACGTCGTTACGCCTGCTTTCCAGCCTTATGTCGTACCGCTTACGCTGGTCATCCTCGCCATGGTGTTCGCGGTGCAGCGCTTTGGCACGGGCGGGGTGGGATTGGTATTCGGCCCTGTCACCGCGGTATGGTTCCTGGCCATCGGCCTTTCTGGCCTGAATCATATCGTCAGTGACCCGGAAATCCTGCTGGCGATCAGCCCGCACTATATCGTCGCCTTCCTGATCCATTCGCCCGACGTGGCCTTCGTCACGGTCGGCGCTGTCTTCCTCGCCGTGACCGGCGCGGAAGCGCTCTATGCCGATCTCGGCCATTTCGGCCGCAAGCCGATCGTGCTCGCCTGGCTGGCGATCGTGTTTCCCTGCCTGCTGCTCAATTATGCCGGGCAGGGCGCCTTCGTGCTAGCCAAGAACGGCGTCGTCGGCCATCCGTTCTTCGAGATGAACGAGGGTTGGGCTCTGATTCCCATGGTCGTGCTGGCGACGGCGGCGACGGTCATCGCCAGCCAGGCGGTGATTTCGGGTGCCTTCTCGCTGACCCGGCAGGCGGTGCAGCTCAACATGCTGCCGCGGCTCGAAATCCTGCATACGTCGGAAAAACAGTCCGGCCAGATCTACATGCCGCGCGTCAACCTGTTGCTGGCGCTGGTGGTGATGATGCTGGTGGTCGGCTTCGGCGAGTCCAGCAAGCTCGCCTCGGCCTATGGCATCTCGGTGACCGGCAACATGCTGGTGACGACGGTGCTGCTCTATGTCGTCATGACCCGCATCTGGAAATGGCAGCTCTGGGTTGCGATCAGCCTGACGGCCCTGTTTGCCTTCATCGACATCGGTTTCTTCGCCTCCAACATCGTCAAGGTGTTCGAGGGCGGCTGGGCTTCGCTGGCGGTTGCCTTCACCATCGTGCTGGGCATGTGGACATGGGTGCGCGGCAGCCGCTATCTGTTCGACAAGACCCGCCGCAACGAGATCCCGCTCGATTTCCTCGCCGGCAATCTGTTGAAGAAGAAGCCGCAACTGGTGTCCGGCACCGCGGTGTTCCTGACCAGCGATCCATTGAGCGCGCCGACCGCGCTGATGCACAGCCTGAAGCACTACAAGGTGCTGCATGAGCAGAATGTCATCCTTTCGGTGGTGACGGCGCCGCAGCCGGTGGTGCCAGACAGCGACCGCGTCAAGATGGAGACGGTCAACGAGCTGTTCATGCGGGTGACGCTGACCTTCGGCTACATGGAGCAGCCCAACATCCCGCGCGCCCTGGCGATCTGCCGCAAGCAGGGCTGGAAGTTCGATATCATGACGACGTCGTTCTTCCTGTCGCGCCGTTCGCTCAAGGCCTCGCCCAATTCCGGCATGCCGGTGTGGCAGGACCGGCTGTTCATCGGCCTGGCACGCACGGCGGCCGATGCGACCGAATATTTCCAGATCCCGACCGGACGTGTGGTAGAAATCGGCACGCAGGTGGCGATCTGAAGGCCTGACCTGACGACGTTGGGAGGCGGGCATGAGCGGCGAATTGGTGCTTGTCACCGGCGGGTCTGGCTTCCTCGGCGCCCACTGTATCCTCGCACTCTTGAAGGCGGGCTACCGCGTGCGCACGACCGTGCGCTCCGCCAAGCGGCAGGCCGACGTTCTGGCCATGCTCAAGGCCGGTGGCGCCGAGCCGGGCGGCAGCCTCTCCTTTGCCATCGCCGACCTCATGATCGATGCGGGCTGGCCGCAAGCGGTCGCCGGCTGCGACTATGTTCTTCATGTCGCCTCGCCATTCCCGCCCGGCGTGCCGAAGCACGAGGATGACCTGATCGTTCCGGCTCGTGAAGGCGCGCTGCGCGTGTTGCGGGCGGCACGGGACGCTGGTGTGAAACGCGTCGTGCTGACCTCGTCCTTCGCCGCCATCGGCTATGGCAAGTTGCCACCCGACGGGCGGCCGTTCACGGAGGAGAGCTGGACCGATCCGACCGGCAAGGTCAGCGCCTATGTCAAGTCGAAGACGCTTGCCGAGCGCGCCGCCTGGGATTTTATCGCCGCCGAGGGTAGCGGACTGGAGTTGGCGGTCGTCAATCCGGTCGGCATCTTCGGCCCGGTGCTCGGGGCCGACCATTCGACCTCCACGGAATTTGTCCAGCGCATGATGAACGGTGCGATGCCCGGGCTGCCGCGCCTGTCCTTCGGCGTCGTCGACGCGCGTGACGTGGCGGACCTGCATGTGCGCGCCATGATCGATCCCGCCGCGCGCGGCGAGCGCTTCCTTGCGGTATCGGGCGATTTCATGACCGTGCGGGAAATCGCGCAGACCTTGAAAACGCGGCTCGGCGGCTCGGCGTCGCGCGTTTCCACACGGCAGCTTCCCGATTGGCTGGTGCGGATCGTCGGCCTGTTCAACCCGGAAGCGGCGCAGCTGGTGGCGGAATTGGGTAAGGTCAAGAATGCCACCGGCGCCAAGGCGGTTCGCATGCTCGGCTGGGCGCCACGATCGCGGGAAGAAGCACTGGCCGCCACCGGAGAAAGCCTGATCCGGCTCGGCCTGCTCAAGGCGTCGAAGTAGCGCGGCGGGAGGAAGACCTGCCGCCGCGCTGCTTTCAGCCAGCCAACGCGGCTTTGTTGGCCTCGAGGAATTGCTTCAAGGTCTTCGGCGTCCTGCCGGAAAGCGTCTCGATCGCGTCGGTCACCATGGCGATGCGGCCGGAGCGCGTGTTGACGTCGAAGGATACGACGACGTCAGCGAAATCCTCGGGGACGCCGGCCGCCTTCACACCTTCGGCCAGCGCCGCGTCCGGAACCTGAATGACTTCCAGCGGCTTGCCGGTGACCTCGCTTACCAGGGCCGCGATCTCGGCCGTGGTGTAGGCATGCGGACCGGTCAGCGTGTAGGTCTTGCTGTCGGTCGTGCTGGAAACAAGGCCAGCGGCGATCGCCGCCGCCATGTCGTCGCGTGCGCCGTGGGCGATGCGGCCTTCGCCGGCGGACGTATACCAGTGTCCCGAGGCGATCGCATGCGGCAATGCCAGGAACAGGTTCTCCTGGTACCAGCCGTTGCGGAAGATCGTGTAGGGAATGCCGCTCGCCTTGATCGCCTGCTCGGTGCTGTAGTGGTCATCGGCAAACAGGACCGGCGATACCGGCTCCGGGTTGGGCATCGAGGTGTAGAGCAAATGCGAAACGCCGGCGCTCTTGGCCGCGGCGACGGCATTTTCGTGCTGCTTCAGGCGCCTGCCGCTTTTGAGATCGAGATCGCCGGTCGAAATGATCAGCACCTTGTCGGCGCCCTTGAATGCGGTTTCGAGCGAGGCCGCGTCGTTGAAGTCGGCCGCCCTGACGATGACACCGCGCGCCGCCAGATCGGCAACGCTTTCTGGATTGCGTGTGGTGGCGATGATGTTTGCCGGCAGAACTTTGTGCGCGTCCAAGAGAAAGTTGATGACGCCGCGGCCAAGCTGGCCGGAGGCGCCTGTAACGAGGAGGGTTTCGGTCATGGGAGATCCTGACATTGTGCCGCAACGGCGGTCGAGTGGTGGTCTCAGAAAGAGACCAGCACTAAAATAGGAATTGACCCGGTGCCGTAAAGAAGGCAGTTTTTTGGGAGGTAGGCACGCGCAGGGAACCAGCCATGGACGGCAAGGTCATCAATCTGAAATCGAAGATGGAGATCTACAAAGCGATCAGCGGCGGCGGCAATATTGCCAATTGTCCGGTTCGCGATGTCATCCAGGGCGTCAGCGGCAAATGGAGATCGCTGCTGATGATGGCGCTGGCTGAACAGCCCTATCGCTTCGGCGAGTTGCGGCGCCTTGTGCCCGACATTTCGCAGCGCATGCTGACCCAGACGCTGTACGATCTGCAGCGCGATGGCTATGTGCATCGCGAGGTGTTTCCGACCAAGCCGCCGAGCGTCGAATACAGCCTGACCGATCTCGGGCGCTCGATGTTCGGCGCCTTTCATCAATTGATCCTGTGGGCCGAACGCAACCATGATGCGGTGCGCGAGGCTCGTGCTGATTTTGATGCCGCCCAGGGCTGAACAGCCGAAGAGCCGCCGCGACTTGATTTCATCGGGCCGCTGAAGGATTGTCCCGGCCAGATGGGCTTGGGGGCACTGGCATTTCCTACGATATCGCAATTGCAGGCGCCGGCCCGGCGGGGCTCGCGATGGCGCTCTATCTCAAGCGCGCCGGGCACAGGGTCACCGTCTTCGAGCGCTTCGAGGAACCCAAGCCCGTCGGCTCAGGACTAATCCTGCAGCCGACCGGGTTGACCGTGTTGGCCGATCTCGGCCTGCTCGACGACATACTGGCGCTCGGCGCCCGCATCGACCGGCTGCATGGCGCCGACGCCTCGACCGGCCGCACCGTGCTCGACGTCCGCTACGATGCGCAGCGCGGCCGCCGTTTCGGCCTGGCGGTGCATCGGGCTGCCCTGTTCGGCGTGCTTTTCCGCGCCGCCCGGCGCGAGGCCATCGCCATCGAGACCGGCGTCGAGATCGAGGCCGTGGAGGCCGGCGAACGGGCGACGCTGGTCTGTGGCAACGGACGAAGGGCAGGGCCGTTCGATCTGATCGTCGACGCCAGCGGCTCGCGCTCGAAACTGCGGCAATGCTCTGATAATGGAGGCGCGCCGCGGCCGCTCACCTATGGCGCGTTCTGGGCATCGCTCGGCTGGCGCGGCGAGGGCTTCGACGAGCACGCGCTTTCGCAGCGCTACGACAGGGCCAGCGTGATGATCGGCGTGCTGCCGATCGGCCGGCCGGAACCGGGTGCTGAAAAGATGGCGGCCTTCTTCTGGAGCCTGAAGCCTGATGATGCCGACGCGGTGCGTGCTCAGGGCCTGGACGCCTGGAAGGAGAGGGTGGTCCGGCTGTGGCCGCAAAGCCAGGCATACACCAGCCAGATCGACAGTTTCGACCAGTTGTCGCTGGCCCGCTACGGCCATCACACGATGAAGCTTCCGGTTGGCCGGCGGCTGGCGATCATCGGCGATGCCGCGCATTCGACCAGCCCGCAGCTCGGGCAAGGGGCCAACATGGCGCTGCTCGACGCGGCGGCGCTCAGCCATGCGCTGGCACGGACCGACAATGTCGAGGCGGCCCTCGAAGCCTATGCCAGGGCGCGGCGCTGGCATGTGCGTGTCTTCCAGGCGCTGTCGCTGGCGTTCACGCCGTTCTACCAGTCGGATTCCGTGGCGCTGCCCTTCATCCGTGACCGGCTGGTGGCGACCATCGCAAAAATCCCGCCTGCGCCGCAAGTTCTGGCGTCGATGGTGGCCGGCACGGTGATTGATCCGTTCAAGCGGATCGGGCTGACCGAAGCGCGATGGGCGGATTGTTTCGATGGCTCGACAGAAATGAGCCCTTCGCCCGCAGGAAAGTATCCAGACGCTGCGGATAATCCGGTGCAACGGCGTCCCTGATGGAGGGGCGTTCGCTCAACGTTTTTCGCCAGACCTGGACACGCGGCTTGCCGTCCAGGATGCCGAAATCGCCGAACCGGTCGAAGGCGTCGAGATATCTGAAAACAGGCCCATAAACAGCATCGACGAGCGAGAAACAGTCGCCGGCAAACCATGGCCCACCTTGCCGGGCTTCGTCCGCCAGTTCGTCTTCAAGGCGGCCAAACATGGCCGACAGCGTGCTGGTCTCGGCAAGGAAGCCGGCCTCGGTGGGGGCCGAATAGAAGCGGCCGATGGTGTTGAGGATGGCCGAGCCGAATTCGATCCAGGCACGATGCTGGGCGCGGGCATTGGGATCAGCGGGGTGGAGGGGATTGGCCTGTGTCTCTTCGAGGAATTCGAGAATGACAGCCGACTCGAAGATTACCGTTTCCTCGCCGTTCCGCGGCACGCGCAGCAACGGAACCTTGCCGAGCGGCGAGATCGCCTTGAACCAGTGCGGCTTGTCGGCAAGGTCGATGTCGATGCGCTCGAACGGCACGCCTTTTTCGGTCAGCGAGATCGCCGCGCGCTGGACGTAAGGACAGAGAGGATGGCTGACGAGAATGAGCTTGTCGTGCTTCATGGATTTGTCTTTCAGCATTGATGCAGTTGCATCTATGTAGATGCGCGTGCATCGATCGTCAAGCTTGATGCATCTGCATCTATCGTCTAATGTGGGCCATGACCGAGAACACCACGCCTTCGCCGGACGCCATCAAGGCATGGGCTCACCTGATGCGCGTTTCGCGCCAACTGGTGGAGAGTGCCGAAGACGCGCTGAAGCAAGGCGGCCTGCCATCGCTCGACTGGTACGATGTACTGCATGAACTCGCCGAGGCGGGTGAGGGTGGCTTGCGGCCGTTTCAATTGATCGAGCGCACCCTTTTTGCGCAATACAACATCTCGCGGCTGCTGGCGCGGCTCGAAGCGGACCGGCTGGTCGAGAAACTGCCGGTGGCCGACGACGGTCGCGGCCAGACGATCCGCATCACGGCCAAGGGGCTGGAGATGCGGCGGCGGATGTGGGCGGTCTATGGCCGGTCGATCGCGGAACTGGTTGGTGCCAAACTCCGCGCGGATGAGCTGAACGCGCTGTCGGCACTGCTTGGCCGGCTGCGTCACCCGCCTGCCACGGACTGATAGCGCTTCTGCCAAAATCCGATTGGCAGATCGGGCCGATCAGGCCAGATGGCTGCCCCAGAGAAAGGCCAGCGTTGCCAGCACGCCCAGGGCCACGCGAGCGAGGTGCAGATTGCCCCATTTGATGGTCAGGGATCTGGCTTGCGGATTGCCGGCGCCGACATCCATCGCTTCCAGCAGCCTGTTGGTCGGCATCATTGCGATCAGCGTCCACGGCCAGGGCAGGATGATCAGCACCGCGCCGACGAGAAAGGCAAGGCCGCCGCTCGACCACCAGGCGATCAGGCCAAGAACGCAGGCGACAATGGCAATGGATGCTTGCATGGCGGCGCCGCGCTTGTAGGACGGCTGCCATTGCCTGAGCAGCGCCCTGTCATCCAGGCGAAGCCGTGCCGGCTGCTCGGCGACGCTGACATAGATCGCGGCGCCGGCGAACATGGCTGATATGGTCAAGGCGAGCAATCCGATCAGCATCTTCTTCCCCTCGAGCGGCTGTCGGTGAAGCCGTCCAGAAAGAAATAGGGCTTGCAAGGTTTGGTGCAATACGGCATAGAAGCGCCGAACCGTAACGTACGGTACGGCTTGCCGCGAATGATCGCTAGCCTGTCCGTGAGGGAAGAGCGTGTTGCACACCGTGCCCGACATCGACACCAGCGAGATGCTGACGGAGCGGCAGAAGGCCGTTCTGGATGCGGCATTGCGGCTGTTGGTCGAGGAGGGCGATCAGCTGACCATGACCGCCGTGGCCAGGCGCGCAAGCTGTTCCAAGGAAACGCTCTACAAATGGTTTGGCGACCGCGACGGGCTGCTGACGGCGACGGTACAGTGGCAGGCCTCCAAGGTGCGGGTGGCGCCGGTCGATGGCAGGGGGCTCGATCTTGCCTCGCTGGCGGCAAGCCTCGAGCGTTTCGCTTCCGACTGGCTGAAAGTGATTTCGAGCGATACCTCGATAGCGCTCAATCGTGTCGCTGTCGGCCATGCCGGGTCGGGCAAGGACAACCTTGGCGCCGTCGTGCTGGACAATGGCCGCTTCGCGCTGGCCAAGCGGCTGAAGCCGGTGCTGGAGGCAGGCCGCGAGGCAAGACTTCTGGATTTCGCGGATGCCGAGACGGCGTTCCGTACCTTTTTCGGGCTGGTCGCCCGCGACGTGCAGATCCGTCTCTTGCTCGGCGACCGGCTGGAATTGACTGAGGCGGCGATCGGCGGCGACGCCGCGCGGGCGACGCAGCAGTTTCTCGCTCTTTTCGGAGCAAAAACCGGGCCGCAAGGCCTCTGATGTCAAACGGGAAGGAAGACAAAATGCGCGTCTATTACGATCGTGATGCCGATCTCAACCTGATCAAGGGCAAGAAGGTTGCCATCATCGGCTATGGCAGCCAGGGCAGGGCGCATGCGCTCAACCTCAAGGATTCCGGAGCCAAGGAGATCGCCATTGGCCTCAAGGCCGGCTCGGCGACCGCCAAGAAGGTCGAGGCCGACGGGCTCAAGGTGATGAGCGTGGCGGACGCCGCCAAATGGGCCGACCTGATGATGATGGCGACGCCCGACGAATTGCAGGCCGACATCTACAAGAACGAGATCGCGCCGAACATCCGCGACGGTGCCGCGATTGCCTTCGCGCACGGCCTCAACGTGCATTTCGGCCTGATCGAGCCGAAGTCGACGGTCGACGTGGTCATGATCGCGCCGAAGGGCCCCGGCCATACCGTGCGCGGCGAATACCAGAAGGGCGGCGGCGTGCCGTGCCTGGTCGCCGTCAACCAAGACGCTTCGGGCAACGCGCTCGACCTGGCGCTCTCCTACGCCTGCGGCGTCGGCGGCGGCCGTTCGGGCATCATCGAGACCAATTTCCGCGAGGAATGCGAAACCGATCTGTTCGGCGAGCAGGTGGTGCTGTGCGGCGGCCTGGTCGAACTGATCCGTGCCGGTTTCGAAACGCTGGTGGAAGCCGGCTATGCGCCCGAAATGGCCTATTTCGAGTGCCTGCACGAGGTCAAGCTGATCGTCGACCTGATCTATGAGGGCGGCATCGCCAACATGAACTACTCGATCTCGAACACGGCCGAATGGGGCGAGTACGTCTCGGGCCCGCGCATCATCACCGCCGAGACCAAGGCCGAGATGAAGCGCGTGCTGAAGGACATCCAGACCGGCAAGTTCACCTCGGAGTGGATGCAGGAATACCGCGCCGGCATGTCGCGCTTCAAGGGCATCCGCCGCAACAACGACAGCCACCAGATCGAGGAAGTCGGCGCCAAGCTGCGCGCCATGATGCCGTGGATTTCGAAGAACAAGCTGGTCGACAAGGCCAAGAACTGAGCGAATCCACGGACCTTCCCCTACCATGCAAAAGGGCGGCGAGTGCCGCCCTTTTCATTTCTGATCGCCAAATTGCTTAAAGCGGTTCACCGTTTCACGGAAACGGTGAACCGCTTTAACTCTTTGTTTTGACGCAATTCCGGACGGAAAACCGTTTTACACTTTTCCTGGAATTGCTTAGGCGCTCGATCCGTCCGGCTCGCCGTCGTCATCCAGCAAATCGATCAATTTCTGCATTTCCACGCGCAGTTGATCGTGCATTTCAGACAGCGCCTGATGCCACTGCCGAGCCTGTTCGACTGTCGGCATCTCCTTCACCTTGGTGATCTGATTGACGACGAACTGGCGCCCGTTCCATTGCCGTTCGACTTCCTGGAAAGCGTTGCTGTATTTCTTGTCGATGGTCTGCCTGCCTGTGGAGGTTATGAGAATGATGTTGTTGCCCAAGTCGACCACCCTGGAGTCATAATTGCGCGCTTTGGCCACGCCCTCATCGATCTGTTTCAGCAGGACGTCGGCGACCTGAACGATCTGAGCCCATCTCTCGGGTGTCGGATTGTCTTCAAACTGGTACATCATCGGAAACAGCCGGCCGCCCTTGAGATCGAGCGTCATGTTGACCTCGGCAACGACATCGCCCAACTGCTTCTTCAGATCCTTGCGCCCTGCCAGCCAGTCTTCCGTGACGCATTGTCCTTTGTAGGGTTTCAGGTCACTGGCGCAGCCGCCAAACCACCCGAAAGGGTGCACGACAAAAAGTGCCGCGATCCCGACGGCCGCGGCCAGCGGAATCCACTTCAGCGGCAGCCGCAACAGGTTGAACCATGCCGGCGTCCCACCACCTTGGGTATCCACATCGGAGAATGTCACCTTCTCGCCGCGAACCAGGGGGATCCAGTTGGCCTTGACGAATTCGTTGGTGAAGTACTCGCTATGCGTGATGTCGTGGAAGCGGTCCCGGACATTGAACATTCCGAAGCCGTAAGTGCCGGTGGCGCCGTAACCCCAGGTGCCGGACTGCGCCATGACAGGCCAGATGTCGCGCGTTCCGCATTCATTGATGATGGCATTGCGCTTGTCCGTGCCGCGTATCTGGTTTTCCACCGCGCGCCAGTCGAAATCTCCCGGAACCACCGAGCCGCACAGGATGATGCGGTCGAATTGGAAAAAGGGGTTCTGCAGGATGACCCGGGTCAGCGCATAGGTACCATAGCTGTGCGCAAAGACGATCAGCGGCCTGTCGCCATAGTGCTTGCCGATCCCTTCGATCTGCTGGCGGAGCTTTTCGATCGGGCCGGCCCGGCAGATGCCAAGCGGGCACCAGAACCGCAGCAGGTCGAAATAGCCGTATTTGATCGGAATAACGGTGGCCGAAGTCTCGCTCTCGATGACAGAGGCGATCCGGTTCTGCCACCAGGCGGCGGTCCTGATGCCATGGATCAGGATCACGACGGGCGCTTCGGACATTTCAGCTTACCCCCTCAAGCCGCAAAGTCTTGCGGGGTGATAGTAGTTGCAGCGAGAGGAAAAGTTAAGTCCGCCGCCTGTTATGAGAATTCCAGGATGGGGAGAGCTTTTTCGACCGCGGCACCAAATGAAAACGGCGCCGCGATGCGGCGCCGTTGAGCATGCCCAGGCGTTCCGGCTCAGCTATAGGGCGACCAGCATTGCTGGCGCGGGCCGTTGTAGGGCTGGAACGTGTTGTCCCAGGCGCGATACGACCGGTACCTGTTGTAGCACCATTGCACATGGGCGTTCGAAAGCCGTCCCGCGCGGTAATAACGGCGCGGCGCAGGCCTATAATAATCGTAGTTGTTGTAGTTGTTGTACATGCTGCCAAGGCCGAGCCCCAAGCCGAGGCCCAGGACCGCGGCGGCGCCGTCATCATAATAGCCGCCGTGATAGTGGCGGCGGCCGTGACGCCAGCGCCAGTTGTCGCCGCCGTTCCAGTTGCCGCCGCCGTTCCAATTGCCCCCGTTCCAGTGCCGGTTTCCATTCCAGTGGCCCGACCGGCGCCATCTCCAGTCGTTGTTGAACGAGCGGTCGTTGCCGCCTGCCCAGCTGTCGCGCACCGGAGTGACCGCGGGTGCTGCCGTGCTGGCGGGAACCGACAGGTTCGGCTGAAGAATCGGACCGGCAGCGGACGGCGCCGTGATGCCGGAGACAATTCCGAGCGCTATCAGCCCGGATTTCATCGTGAAAGAAAAGAGCGAATTCATTGCACTCTCCAAGAGACACAGGCCCCACGCCTACCCTGGAATGGGCCTACTGTGGATGTTCGCATCTGAACGGCGGATGAACGGAAAGGTTCCGTCAACCATGACGCGAATACCGCAGGACCAATCGATCTCCGCTTGTGGTCCTGCGATCTTGTTTTCTGGCGCACTTGCGGGCAAAGGTCGGGGCATGTCGCTGCGCCTTGCCACCTTCAATGTCGAGAACCTGATGAACAGGTTCGATTTTTCCGGTTATCGCAACCAGCTCAACGAAGACCGGACGCTGGCGCTGTTCGATATCCAGAGCGAGGCCGAATACAAGATGCTGGAGCAGGCCCGGGCGATCGCCCAGTCCGACGACATGCGCCAGCTCACGGCGCTGGCGATCGCCGCCACCCGTGCCGATGTCATCTGCATGCAGGAGGTCGACAACATCGAGGCGCTGAAGGCCTTCGAATACGGCTATCTGTTCAAGATGGTGGGGCAGGGCTACCGCCAGAAATACATCACGTCGGGCAATGATTCGCGCGGCATCGATGTCGCCATCATGATGCGCAACGAGACCGCGCAGGGCCAGCCGATCGAATTCGTTCGCATGACCAGCTACGCCCATGTCACCTACGAGCAGTTCGGGCTGCATACGCCGGAACTGGCGGCCCTCGGCAACCAGGCCAATGAACGCGTCTTCCGGCGTGACTGCCTGGAAATCGATATCACCGTGGGCGGCGTGCCGCTGACGCTCTATCTTGTGCACTTCAAGTCGATGGGCTCGCCGCGCAACGGCCTCGACGGGCGCGAGGCGACGATGCCGGTGCGTATCGCCGAGGCGCAAGCAGTGCGCCGGATCATAGAACAGCGTTTCGGCACGGATCATGCCGCCGACAAGCGCTGGGCGATCTGCGGCGACATGAACGATTACCGCCAGCGTGTGAAGATCGCCGGCGATGAATTCGACGGCTACCGTTTCGAGGTGGTCGACGAGGCCCAGTCCTGTATCGACGTGCTGACGGCGGGCGGCTTCAGTGAAAACATCGTCGAACGGCGGCCGGAAATGAACCGCTGGACCTTCTACCACACGCGCGGGCCCGAGGAGCGGCATCTCTGCCAACTCGACTATATCCTGCTGTCCAGGGGTCTGGCGGCGAAGAATGCCACCGCCGTTCCCGACATCATCCGCAACGGCCAGCCCTGGCGCACGATCTTTCCCGCGGGCCAGGAAGTCGAGCGTTTCCCGCGCGCCGGCTGGGACCGGCCGAAGGCGTCGGACCACTGCCCGGTGGCGATCACGCTGGATATTGTCCGGTGAGCATGCGTTTCGATCTGCCGCGCAATATCATCCTGCCTGTCGATGCCGTCGAGGTCCGGCTCGATCCCGGCCCGCACCCTTTCGCGCTGGAAAACGCTGACGCGATTGCCGAGAACTGGCAGCGCGAGATCGCGGCCAATCCGGCGCTGTTCGACGGCACGGTCGTGCTTTTGTCGCAACTTGCCTGGCGCGACAAACGGCTCGTCGGCCGCTGTCATGCGATCAACTACTCCACCTTCATGCTTTGGCGTCAGCAGCGCGAAAATACCGGCGCCGAGCATGCTTATGCCCATGCCATGCTGGTGGCCGGCGACAATGCGCTGGTGGCGATCCGCATGGGGCCGCATACCGTGAGCGCGGGCCGCGTCTATTTTGCCGCCGGATCGTTCGAGCCGATCGACTTTCGCGAAGGTCTGGTCGACGTCGATTTCAACATGATGCGCGAGGTGCGCGAGGAGACCGGGCTCGACCTGTCGGCTGCCAGGCGCGGGGTGCGTTATCACGCCCTTTCGATGGCAAGCGGGACAGTCATCTTCCGCCGCTATCACGTGACGGCGCCGGCCGACGAGATCGCGCGACGAATCTCAGCCTTCGTCGCCAGCGAAACCGATCCGGAGATCGAGGGGCCGGTCATCATCCGCCATGCCGCCGACCTGCCGGAGGGGCTGTCGCCGCACATGAAGCCGCTGATCGAGTGGCATTTTTCCGGCGAGGGTTAGGGGCACGTCTTGCCCTGCGCCGCCTTGCGATCGTTTTTGGCCGCGACGAAGAACAAGATGAAGCCGATACCCAGCAAGCCGCCCATCGCCATGCCCATGGTCTGGCCGACGATTGCCTGGAAATCCGAGGTGACGCGGTCGGGATTGGCCATGCCGTAGCGGGCGAGATACCACCAGATGCCGGCCAGGGCGGCTTCGATGATGACCATCACCAGGATCAATCGTGACTTCTTGCTCATGCGTCATTCCACAACCAGGGATGCCCTGGCCTAACATTGCGAGCGGCGTGGCGGGAGAGGGGGAAACGTCGAAGGTTGTGCAAAACCAGATCGAAGCGCCGGACACGCTTTCCGATTGGGATTGCCTATTCGTGCCGGAGCGCGTCGATCGGGTCGAGCCTGGCGCCGCGCAGGGCCGGGAAGAAGCCGAACACCATGCCGATCAGCGCCGAAAAGCCGACGGCGAGCAAGATGACCGCCGGGCTTGGCGCGAAGGGGATGGTCAGCGTCGCCGAGGCGAGGCCGGCCAGGGCCAGCCCGATCAGGATGCCGATGATGCCGCCGAGCAGCGACAGCACCGTCGCCTCGACCAGGAACTGGATGAGGATGTGCTTTTCATGCGCGCCGATGGCGAGCCTGATGCCGATCTCGCGGGTGCGTTCGGTGACCGAGACCAGCATGATGTTCATGATGCCGATGCCGCCGACCAAAAGGCTGACGCCGGCCACCGCGCCCAGCATGCCGGTCATGGTGGTGGTGGCGCTGGCCATGGCGTCGGCGATCTGGGTCATGTCGCGGATGCCGAAATCGCTCTCGCGGTCGGGGGTGATGCGGCGTGCGTCGCGCAAGATGTCCTCGACGCGCGGCTGCAGTTCCGTGGTCGGCGTGCGGTCGTCGGCGGCGATGTAGATGTTGTCGATATCGCGGTTGCCGGCGATGCGGCGCTGGTAGGCATGCAGCGGCATCAGCACGACATTGTCCTGGTCCTGGCCGAAGCCGGTATAGCCCTTGGGTTCGAGCAGGCCGATGATCTTGCAGGAGGTTCGGTTGACGCGGATGATCTCGCCTTCGGGATCGCCGGCGCCGAAGAACTGCTGGCGCACCGTCTCGCCGATCAGGCACACGCCGGTGCCGGAACGGGTTTCGGAATCGCTGAACGGCCGGCCTGATACCAGCTTCCAGTCGCGCGCGTCGAGATAGGCACTGTCGGTGCCGGTGACGCCGGAGGTCAGGCTCTCGGTGCCGAAGATGACGCGCACCTGTTTCTGCGAGGCCGGCGAGATGGCGCGTGCGCCGCTGAGATGCGCGACCAGCGCCGCCACGTCCTTCTCGGCCAGCGGCCGCACCGCCTGGTCGAGCCCGCCGGGGGCGCCGGGACCGGCGGGCCGCCCGGCGCGAACGACCAGCAAATTGCTGCCGAGCTTGGAGATGTCGGCCTTGACCTTCTGCGTGGTGCCGGAGCCGATGGTCAACATGGCAATGACGGCGGCGACGCCGATGACGATGCCGAGCAGCGTCAGGAACGAGCGCAGCACATTGCGGCGGATCGAGCGCAGCGAGAGGCGGACGGTTTCCCAGATCATTTATGCCGTCTCCAGATTCATGGTGTCTGAGGCGACATGCCCATCGAGGAAGCGGATGGTGCGCTCGGCATATTCGGCGACGTCGGCCTCGTGGGTGACCATGGCGATGGTCAGGCCAAGCTCCTTGTTGAGCCGCGTCAGCAACTCCATGATTTCGTGCGTGCGGGCAGTGTCGAGATTGCCGGTCGGCTCGTCGGCGACAAGCAGGGTCGGCCTGGTGACGATGGCGCGCGCAATCGCCACGCGCTGCTGCTGGCCGCCCGACAGTTCGGCCGGCGTGTGGTGCTCGCGGCCGACGAGGCCGACCTCGGCGAGCGCCTGCATGGCAAGGTCGCGGCGCTCACGGGCGGCCACGCCGCGATAGATCAGCGGCAGTTCGACGTTTTCGGCCGCCGTGGTGCGGGCCAAGAGATTGTAGCCCTGGAAGACGAAGCCGACATAAAGGTTGCGTAGCATGGCGCGGCGGTTGCGGTCGAGGCGGCCGGCGTCGATGCCCATGAAGGAATAGGTTCCGGCCGTCGGCGTGTCGAGGCAGCCGATGATGTTCATCGCCGTCGACTTGCCGGAGCCGGACGGGCCCATGATGGCGACGAATTCACTGCTGCGGATCGCAAGGTCGACGCCGGCCAGCGCATGCACCTTGGCCTCGCCCTGGCCATAGCTCTTCCAGACCTTGTCGAAGGTGATGAGGGCAGCACCGGCGGCCACGGCCTCAGCCCCGCTGCTGCGAGGCGGTGATGACCTGCGCGCCTTCCTCCAGGCCGGAGGTGATCTCGGTCAGTTCGCCATCGGTCGAGCCGATCTTGACGTTGACGGGATGCGGCCGGCCGTTCTCCAGCACATAGAGCGTGCGCGATCCATCGGTGGGGGCCGTCGCTGCCTGGCGCTGGCGATTGCCGCCTGGGCGGCCCATGCGGCCGGTGAACAGATCGCTGAAACTCCAGGGTCGCGCGGCCTGCTGTGCCGGGCGGTAGCGGAAGGCGCCGGCGGGCACGGTGAGCACATCCTTGGCCTGCCGCGTCACGACTGAAACCGTGGCGGTCATGCCGGGACGCAGCAGCAGTTCGGAATTGTCGACCTCGAGCCTCGCATTGTAGGTGACGACGCCGTCGGTGGTGACCGAGGCATAGGAGATGTCGCGGATTTCGGCATCGAACGGCCGATCCGGGAAGGCGTCGACCGTGAAGCGTGCATGCTGGCCCGGCTTGACGGCGCCGATGTCGGCTTCGTCGACCGCCGCCACCAGTTCCATGTTCCTCAAATCCGCGGCGATGATGAATAGCACCGGCGCCTGCAGCGAGGAGGCGACGGTCTGGCCGGGATCGACCGAACGCGTCAGCACGATGCCGTCGATCGGCGCGTAGATGGTGCTATTGCCAAGGTCGGTCTGCTGCGATTTCAGATCGGCATTGGCGATGGCGAGATTGGCCTCGGCGCTGTCGAGCGCCGCCTTGGAGCGGTCGCGCGTCGCGGTCGCCGCCTCGAGCGACTGGTCTGTCGCCATGCCGCGCTTGGTCAAGGCCGCCGCACGCACCAGCGCGCTTTCATTCTCGGCAAGCGTTACCTTTGCGTCCTCGACGTTGGCCGCCGCCGCCTTGGCGGACGCTTCAGCCCGTTCGATCTGGACCTGCAGCTTGGCGGTATCGAGGGCCGCAAGCACGTCGCCCTTCTTCACTTGCTGGTTCTCGTTGACCGAAACCGAGCGTATGATGCCGGAGAGCTGGCTGGAAATATCGACCTGGGTCAGCGGCTGCAACGTGCCGGTGGCGGACACCTGGACGGTGAGGTCGGCCTTGGCGGCCGGTACGGTCGTGTAATCGATCTTGGCCGGCGTGCCAGCATACCATTGGTAGAGGCCGAGACCGGCGGCAAGCACGATCAGGGTCAGCAACGCATAGAGCCAGCCACGCCGGCGCGTCTTGCGCAGACCTTGTCGGTCGAGTCCAAGCGCCGTCTCGATGGCGGAATCCGATTCCGTCTTTGGCAGATTGACAATCTGGTCCACGCCGGACCCCTATGAAGCGCAATGTCCCTATCTGCGTACAGATCAGGCTTGATGGTTCAAATATCAAATTAAATTTCGCCCATGTTTGGATTGAGGCAGGAATGCAAACCCGGAATTACTTGCTTTACGATGTGTTCACGACCGAGCGACTGGCCGGCAATCCGCTGGCCGTGGTGTTGGATTGCAAAGGTCTGGACACGGCGGCGATGCAGGCCATCGCGCGCGAGTTCAATCTGTCCGAATCGGTCTTTGTGCTGCCGCCGGACAATCCCAAGCATAAAAACCGCATCCGTATCTTCACGCCGGACTATGAAATGCCGTTCGCCGGCCACCCGACGGTGGGGTCGGCAATCGCGTTGGCCGAGCTTGCCGGCGAGGGCGAGGCCGGCATCTTCGTGCTGGAGGAGAACATCGGCCCGGTGCGCTGCGCCGTCAGCAGGCACGATGGCGCGACTTTCGCCGAGTTCGACCTGGCGAAATTGCCGGAGCCGCTGAAGCTCGAAGCCGATCCGGAGGCGATCGGTGCCGCCCTTGGCCTGACGCCGCATGAGATCGGCTTCGAGAATCACCGCGTTGGGTTCTGGTCGGCGGGCGTACCCTATGTGACCATTCCGGTCGCCAATCTCGAAGCGGCGGGCCGCGTCCGGCTGGACAACCAGGCGTGGTCGGAACTGGCGCCGCGCAAGAGCGACTGGGCCTTCGCCAGCCCCTATGTCTACTGCCGCGAGACGGTGAACCATGAAAGCGCGTTCCATGTGCGCATGATCGTGCCCGGCACGCCTTCCTACGAAGATCCGGCGACCGGCTCGGCGGCGGCCGCCTTCGCTGGCGCCATCATGCATTTCGACGGCCCGACGGACGGGGTTTCGCAGCTGTGGATAGAGCAGGGGCTGGAGATGGGCCGGCCGTCGCGCATCCGCCTCGAACTGACCGTGCAGGGCGGAAAACTGGCCTCGGCGCGCATTGGCGGCAACGCGGTCAAGGTGGCGGAAGGCAAGCTTTTCGTCTGACCATCTGCGGCACTTGAGCGATTTGTCGGGAAATGATTCCAGCAGGGCTGGACAGGACCGGTATCGGCGGCTATATGCCCGCCAACGCCGGTTTTTGCCGGCCGAGTGGGTGCGTAGCTCAGTTGGTAGAGCAGCTGACTCTTAATCAGCGGGTCCACAGTTCAATCCTGTGCGCACCCACCAAATTCCTTGAAGACTTGGTGGAAAGACCCTGAAAGCGGGAAACCGATGAGGCTCATCCAAGGTGAGCCATCGGCGTTCAAAGGCGATTATTGCCACGCCCAAAAACGCGGCCCAGAAACCTGCCGAATCGAAAAGCGATACCACTGTTCACGCTTTGATGTCCGTCGACGTCACTGCCGACCTTTCCTCCTGAAAAATCGCTGATGAGCCACCAGAAAAAAATCAGGAAAAGAACAAGAATCCCGGTGTCGATTGGGCCGTAGGTGGAGTATCCGCTGCGCCAAAGCACAGCAGCACATATTGCAGCGATGGTAGCAGCAGCAGCGACTGGATGTAGCTTTTTCATCCTAACACTCTATTGGAAAATCGCCGGGAACGAAAGCTGCCGTCCTGTGGGGCAGCCCTGTCGGCCGCACCCACCGGAAATCCCCTGATTACTTCTCCGACACACCAGCCTCGGCAAAACTTGCCATCCGCGCGTGGCACTCCAGCGCCGAGCGCACGATGTTAATGGCGACGCAGGCGCCGGAGCCTTCGCCGAGCCGCATGCCGAGATCGAGCAGCGGCGGAAGGCCGAGCGCTTCGAGCAGGCCGCGATGGCCTGATTCGGCCGAGACGTGCGCAGCGATCGTGTGGGCGAGGCCTGTCGGATGCAGCTTTGCCAGCGGGGCCGCTGCGGCGGTGCAGACGAAGCCGTCGAGCAGCACGGGTATGCCGAGATGGCGGGCGGCCAGCGTGGCGCCGAAGATGGCGGCGAGTTCGCGCCCGCCGAGCGTTGCGGCCACGCCCAACGGATCGGCAAGAGCGGCGGCGTGACGCTTCAGGCCGGTCTCGATGGCGACCACCTTGCGCTTCAGGCCGGCATCGTCGACGCCGGTGCCGCGCCCGGTCCATTTTTCCGCACCGCCGCCGAACAGGGCGGCTGAAATGGCCGCGGCCGGTGTGGTGTTGCCGATCCCCATCTCGCCGAAGCAGATCAGGTCCAAATCCTTCGTCACCGCGTCATGGCCGGCCGAGACGGCGGCCAGGAACGCTTCCTTGTCCAGTGCCGGCACTTGCGTGAAATCGCCGGTCGGATGGTCGAGGTCGAGCGGGATGACGTCGAGTTCGGCGCCGGCAATGCGGGCAAGCTGGTTGATGGCGGCACCGCCGCCGGCGAAATTCGCCACCATCTGCACGGTAACTTCCGAAGGGTAGGCCGAGACGCCCTGCGCGGTGACGCCATGATTGCCGGCGAAGACGAAGACTTTCACCCGGTCGAGTTTCGGCATGTCGCGGCCCTGCCAGCGCGCCAGCCATGCGGCGATGGTTTCGAGCCGGCCGAGGCTGCCTTGCGGCTTGGTCAGCGTGTCCTGGCGGCGGGCGACCGCATCGGCGGCCGTGTCGCTGCCGGCGGGCAGGTCGAGGCAGGCTGCGCGCAGTTGATCAAGTGATTTGAAGGACATGGGGGCAAAATCTCCAAAAGGGAATCAAGCTAAGGGAAATCAAGAGAGGGCGACGGAAGCGACGAGCAGCACCGCGATTTCGCTCACCTGCTGCAAGGCGCCGATCGTGTCGCCGGTCTGGCCATCGATCTGGTTGAGGCAAAGGGCGTGGAAGGCGGCAAACAAAAGGCCAAGCAGGATGAACGCGGCGATGGCGCCGCCGATCCCGAGCAGGAAGAGCGGGATGGCGCCGAGCACGGCGCCGGCGATTGCCGTTTCCCGCGAGACGGTGCCGGCGCCGACTGAGAGGCCGTCGTCGCGGGCCGGGGGCAAGATGTGCATGAAGGCGCCGAGCACGCCGCGCGAGACCGCGTGCGCGGCAACGAGAGCGAAGAGCGCCTGTGTCGGGTCGACGAGTTCGGAGAGCGCGCTCCAGCGGATCAAGAGCGACAGTGCCAGCGCCATGGCGCCGTAAGCGCCAATGCGGCTGTCGCGCATGATCTCCAATTTGCGGCCGCGCGATTTGCCGCCGCCAAAGCCGTCGGCGACATCGGACAGCCCGTCCTCATGCAGGCAGCCGGTGGTGACCACCGTTGCAACCAGCGCAAGCGCCGCCGCCGGACCCATGGCAAGGCCAAACCGTTCCGCCGTGGCAAAGACGATCGCGCCGATCAGGCCGACGACGGCGCCGGCGATGGGCGCTGCCCAGATCGCGGCGGCAAGGCCGCGGCCGCGAAAGTCAAACACGGGCAGCGGCAGCCTGGTGAAGAAGACCAGGCAGAGCGCAATGTCATCAAGGATTTGCCGGGGTGAGAAGGTCAAGTTGGGGAGCTTCTTCATGGCCTAGCCCCTCGCAATGGCATGGAAGAAGGTGCCGCTGACATGGCCGCGCCGATAGCCCGAAGCGCCGATCGGATTGCCCTGGCCGTCGGCGAGGTCGGCCAGCGGCTCGTCATTGCCGGTGGCAGTCATCTGCGCATAGTGGAATTCGTGGCCGCGGATCAGCGCTCCCTGTGGGCCCAACGGACAATCCGCACGCAGCCGCGCCTCGCGATAGCCGAGGTTCATCTTGCGTTTGGCGAAGCTGGTCGAATGACCGAGCAGGCCGAGCATGCGATGCGTCTCGCTCGAAGCATCCTCAAGCGCTTCGCCGAGCACCATGAAGCCACCGCACTCGCCATGGATGGGCTTCGTCGCCGCGAAACGTGCCATTCCTGCTTTGAAAGTATCCGCTGCTGCAAGGCGACCTGCATGGAGCTCGGGGTAGCCGCCGGGCAGCCAACAGACATCGCAGCTGTCGTCAGGCGCTTCATCGGCGAGCGGCGAGAACGGGACGATCTCGGCGCCGGCCTTGCGCCAGTAGCCTGCCACATGCGGATAGAGGAAGGTGAAGGCGGCATCTTCCGCCAGCGCGATGCGTTGGCCGGGCGGCTGCAGCGCGTCTTCAAAGCCGCCGGTTGCCGGGGCGAGGGGTGTTGCCAGCCTCATCACTGCGTCGAGGTCGAGCGATTTCTCCGCCATGTCGGCCAGCCGGTCGAGATGCGCCATCAGATCATCATATTCGCCGGCCTGGACGAGGCCGAGATGGCGTTCTGGTAAATTGAGCGTGGGATCGCGCAGGATGGCGCCGACGACGGGCAGGCCGATCGCCTCGATGGCGTCGCCGGACAGCCGCCGGTGGCGCTCGCTGCCCAGCCGGTTGAGCACGACGCCAGCCATGCGCACGTCTGGATCGTAGGTGGCGAACCCCTTGGCGACGGCCGCCGCCGTGGTCGATTGACCGGACACGTCGAGCACCAGCAGCACCGGCAGGCCGTAGAGCCGGGCAAGATCCGCCGCCGAGCCGGTGCGGCCCGGCGCGGCCGGAATGCCGTCGAACAGGCCCATGGCGCTTTCGAGGATGACGAAGTCTGTATCGTCTGCCTGTTGCGCGGCCAGCGCATTTAGCAGCGATGGCGGCATCGCCCAACTGTCGAGGTTGACGCCGGACAGGCCGGTGGCGGCAGTGTGAAAGCCGGGGTCGATGTAGTCAGGGCCGGATTTGGCGCCGCGCACTTTGAGCCCACGCCGGGTGAGCGCGCGCAGGATGCCGATGGTGACGCTGGTCTTGCCGGAGCCGGAGCGCGGCGCGCCGATGATGATGGCCCGTGCTGTCATGCCCCGCCCGCCAGTGCCGCGCGCATGGCGACGATGCCGCCGACGACGATCAGAGCCGGCGAGGCGAGCCCGGCGGCGGCCGCTTGCTCGGCGATGGTGGCGAGCGTAGCGACGACGGTTCGCTCCTGCGGCGTGGTGGCGGCCACGATCACCGCCGCCGGTGTCGACGGCGCCAGTCCGCCATCAAGCAGTGCGGCTGCGATCAGGGGCAGGTTGGCCATGCCCATATAGACGACGACGGGCTGGCCGGTGCGGGCGATTGCCGCCCAGTCGATGTCGTCGTCGGTGCCGGCGGCGTGGCCGGTCGCCAGGATCACAGCCTTGTTGATGCCGCGCATGGTGGCCGGGATGCCGGTGGCGGTCAGTGCGCAGAGGCCCGATGTCAGGCCAGGCAGGACGCGGAAGGGAATGCCTTCGCGCACCAGCGCCAACGCCTCTTCACCGCCGCGGCCGAAAATATAGGGATCGCCGCCCTTCAGCCTGATAACGCGGCGGCCTTCGCGTGCCAGCCGCACCAGCAGCGCGGTGATGTCATCCTGCTTCATCGACGGTTTTCCGCCGCGCTTCCCCGCAAAGAAAAGCTCGGCATTTTCGGCAACCGCGACGACATCAGGCGAGACCAGAGCGTCGTAGACCAGCGCATCCGCTTCGGCCAGTGCCGCCAGCACTTCCAAGGTCAGGCAGCCGGGATCTCCGGGGCCGGCGCCGGCCAGCCAGACATGGCCCGGATCGAGCTGGCGCGGCTTGAAGTTCAGCCGCGACAAGGCCTGTTCGAGCGTGGCGTTGCCACCCTTGTTTTTGCTGGTGCCGCTCACAATCCGTCCCGTCCGCGAAAACGCCGCTGGTAATGGGCGTCGTAAAGAGAACTCTCGCCAAAGCCTTCCGCTGCAAGCGAGCGGCTGACGAAGATGATCGCCGTGCGCTCCATCGGATCGGCGGCAAGCTGTGCCTCGATCGTCTCCAGCGTTCCGGTCAGCACGCGTTCATCCGGCCATGAGGCGCGGAAGACGATCGCCACCGGGCAATCACCGCCATAGTGCGGCGTCAGCTCGGTGACCACGCGGTCGATGGCGTGGATGGCCAGATGAATGGCCAGTGTGGCACCGGTGCGGCCGAAGCCGGCCAGCGTTTCGCCCGGCGGCATTTTCGAGGCGCGGCCGGAGATTCGGGTCAGCACCAGGCTTTGCGCGACCTCGGGAATGGTCAATTCGCGGCGCAGCGCGGCCGCCGCTGCGGCGAAGGAGGGCACGCCCGGCGTCAGCGTGTAGGGGATGCCGTGCCTTTCCAGCCGGCGGATCTGTTCGGCAACCGCACTCCACACCGACAGGTCGCCGGAATGCAGGCGGGCAACGTCGTGGCCGGCTCGGTGAGCGTCCAGATATGCAGCCTCGATCTCGTCGAGCGACATCGGCGCCGTGTCGATCAATTTCGTTCCCGGTGCACAGTGCTGCAGCAATTCGGGCGCGACGATCGAGCCGGCATGGAAGCAGACCGGGCAGCTTGCCAGCAGTTTGGCGCCGCGCAGCGTGATGAGGTCGGCGGCGCCAGGACCCGCACCGATGAAATGAACGGTCATGGCGCGTCTCCGCTGATGGCGATGGTGCAGGTGACCGGGCCAAGCACCGTGCGGGGGCCGAGCAGCCTGGCGCCCTTGCCAGCCACCGCGAGGGCCGATGCTTCGGAAACCGGGGGCGTGCCGGCAAGTTCTTGCGACAGATCGGAATGGCTGAGCGTGTCCGTCGACACGGCCTGAAGCGCTGCGTCATCGACGATGATGACGGGAAGGTTCAGCGCGCGGCCGGCGGCGGCGATCGCGTCTTCATCTTTCTTGAGCGTGGCGGTCGCCAGCGCGGAAAGCGCCGTCATCGCCAGTCCATGCGTTTCAAGCGCGGTTTCGATCGCCGCAAGCACGTCTTCGATGCTTACACCTTTTCGGCTACCGATGCCCGCGACGATCACGGCTTTACCCAGCTCCATTGGGTGACGGGCATGGCCGGCCGCCAAGCCTGCATCGAGCCGACCGGCGAGGCTCGGGAGATGCCTATGCGCGTGAGATCGCCGCCCAGTTTTATGTGCTGGGCGAGAAGCAGGGCCTCCATCTCCAATGTCACCGCATTGGCGACGAGCCGGCCGCCGGGGCGCAGCGCCTTGATGGCGGCGGTCAACACGCCGGCGTCGCTGCCGCCACCGCCGATGAAGACAGCGTCGGGCGTGTCCAGTTTGGTAAGCGCCCTTGGCGCGCTGCCTTCCACCACGACAAGGCCGGGAACGCCGCAAGCAGCGGCGTTGTGGGCGATGCGAGCGGCGCGGATCGGGTCGGCTTCGATGGCAATCGTGCGCATCAGCGGGTGGGCGAGCATCCATTCGATGCCGACGGAACCGGAGCCGGCGCCGATGTCCCACAGCAGTTCGCCGCGCCTTGGCGCCAGCGCGGACAGGGTGATGGCGCGGATTTCGCGCTTGGTGATCTGCCCGTCATGGTCGAACAGATGATCGGCAAGGCCAACCGTGAGCGGCAGCACGCGAGCTTGCGGGCTAGATTCAATTTCGATCGCCAAAACGTTGAGCGGATTGATGTTTTCGATGTCGAAGGCATCGGCTCGCGTGGAGCGCGTGGTCTCCATCGGACCGCCCAGCGCCTCCAGAACCGTCAGCCGCGAGGCGCCAAAATCGAGTTCAGTGAGCAGGCGGGCAATGGCGGCCGGTGCCTGCGCGTCTGATGTCAGCGCCAGAATGCGCGCGTTGGGCTGCAGCAGCGGGCGGATCAGGTCTATCGAATGGCCATGCAGCGAGACAGTTTCGATCTCCTGCAGCGCCCAGCCAAGGCGGGCGGCTGCCAGCGAAACCGCCGATGGCGCGGGGATGACATGCATCTCACGCGCTCTGACCTTGCGGGCGAGGGTGGCGCCAACCCCATGGAAAAAGGGATCGCCGGAGGCGAGCACACAGACATTCTTGCCGGCAAGCGCCAGCACATCGCGCATCTCCGGATCGAAAGGAACCGGCCAGGGCCGCGCATCGCCCCTGGCGAAGGAAGCGACCAGGGCCAGATGCCGCTTGCCGCCGAAGATGATTCCCGCCTCGGCAATCCGCTGCTTGGCCTCGTCGCCGAGACCGGCTAAACCGTCCTCGCCGATGCCGACGATGGTGAGCCACCTAGCGTTGAGCTTGGCGCTGCGCGGACCCTCAGCAGGCATGATGACCCACCGCATTTTGATCCTTGGCGGTACGACGGAGGCCCGGCAATTGGCCGGGAAGCTCGCCGCGCGCGCTTCGGTCACGCTGTCGCTGGCCGGCCGTACCGAGAGCCCGGTGGCGCAAGGGGTGCCGGTGCGAAGCGGAGGATTTGGCGGCGCCGACGGGCTGGCCGCTTATCTCGGGGAGACAGGCACGGATCTGCTGATCGACGCCTCGCATCCCTATGCGGCGCGAATCTCCGCTAACGCCGCGCAGGCCGCGCGCATGGCCGGCGTGCCGATCCTCGCCTTGCGCCGCCCGGGCTGGCAACCGGTAGAAGGCGACCGCTGGACGCTGGTCGATACGGTTGATCATGCCGTGCAAGCGCTGGGAGCGGCGCCGCGCCGCGTGTTCCTGGCGCTGGGCCGGCAAGAGGTCGGTGCCTTCGACGTCGCGCCTCAGCACCATTATCTCATTCGCAGCGTCGATCCGGTCGAACCGAAGCTGGCTGTGCCCGATGCGACCTATCTGCTGGCGCGCGGGCCGTTCCGGGAGGACGACGAACGCGCCCTGCTCGAAAAGCATCGTATCGAATTTGTCGTGTCCAAGAACAGTGGCGGCGGGGCCACCTACGGCAAGATCGCCGCGGCGCGGGTGCTGGGCATCGAGGTGGTCATGGTCCAAAGGCCTGATCTGCCGGATGATGTTCCCTCGGCTGAAACCGTCGAAGTGCTGGCCGCGCTTGTTGATCAATTTGGGATCGATCATTTTGTCGGGCCCGCTGCCGAACGCGGTGTGTAGACCAGCGCTGGCTTGTCGCCGCGCTTGATGATCCGGGTTTCCGGAGAGCCGATGATGATGCAGGTCGCCATGTCGGCCTTCTCAGCCTCGACATCGGCCAGCAGATAGACCTCGATGCGCTCGTCCGGGCGGCCGGCGGCGCGGCCGAAAATGACTGGCGTGGTGCCGGGCAGGATGGCGGTCAGGCACTCGAAGGCGCGGCCAAGCTGCCAGGGGCGCGCCTTGCTGATCGGGTTGTAGAGCGCGATGACGAAGCCCGCGCCGGCGGCTGCCAGCAGGCGCAGCTCGATCAATTCCCATGGCTTCAGATTGTCGGACAGCGAGATGGCGCAGAAATCATGGCCAAGTGGTGCGCCGATGCGGGCGGCGACCGCCAGCATGGCGGTGATGCCGGGAACGACCGCGACATCGACGGCGCGCCATTCGGCCGGGCCGGCCTCGATCGCCTCGCAGACGGCGGCCGCCATGGCGAACACGCCGGGGTCGCCGCCAGAGACGACCGCGACGTCATGGCCCTCCGCGGCCTTGATCAGGGCATCCTTGGAGCGGGTGAGTTCCTCGCGATTGTCGGAGGCAACGCGGGTCTGGTCGGCGCGAAGCTCCAGCCGGTCGAGATAGGGCTTGTAGCCATAGAAGTATTTCGCTTGCGCCACAGCACGGCTGGCTTCCGGCGTGACCTGGTCGGCATTGCCGGGGCCGAGGCCGATGACGGTGAGGCGGCCGCTCATGATTGCGCTCCCAGCGCACCGGGCCGGCCGGACCAGCCGGCCACCAGAACGATGGCGAAATACGGCGCCTTGTCATCCTGTTTGTCGGCAAGCCTCATCGAAACGCTGCCGGCCATGGTGCCACGCTCGACATAGACGGCGCGCGCCAGCTTGCCGGTCGCCTCCAGCGCGCGCCTGATCTTGGGCAGGTTGCGGCCGACCTTCATGATCACGGCGGCATCGGTGTCGGCGAGCCGGCGGCTCAGCTCGAACTCGCTCATCGTGCCCGGCAGCACGGTCAGCACGTCATCGCCCTGGACGATCGGAACACCGGTCTGCGACCAGCAGCCGGACATGGCGGTGATGCCGGGAATGACTTCGGTCGGGAAGCGATGGGCGAGGCGCACATGCAGGTGCATGTAGGAGCCGTAGAACAGCGGGTCGCCTTCGGACAGCACGGCGACCATCTTGCCCGCTTCGAGGTGGCCGGCCACCGTCTCGGCGGACTCCTCGTAGAAAGCCGTGATCTGCGACCGGTAGTCGTCGTGATCCTTGTCGATTTCCGTGGTCACGGGATAGAGCAGGGGCAGTTCCGTCATGTCCGGACGGAAGCGCGTTTCAACGATGGCGCGCGCGTTGCTGTTGTTGCCGCGCTTGGCGAAATACGCCACCACATCGGCCTCGGCCAGGGCCCGCGCGGCCTTCAGCGTCAACAGCTCGGGGTCGCCGGGACCGGTGCCGACGCCGACGAGACGGCCTTTTGCAATGGCGTTCACAGGCCGGGCCTCGCCAATGAATTGAGCGCGGCGGCGGTCATGGCGCTGCCGCCGAGCCGGCCGCGCACGATGGCGTAGGGCACGCCATAGGAATTTTCGGCCAGCGCATCCTTGGATTCGGCCGCACCGACGAAACCGACCGGCATGCCGATGATGGCGGCCGGCTTGGGCGCGCCGTCGCGCAGTTTCTCCAGGAGATAGAATAGTGCGGTCGGCGCGTTGCCGATGGCGACGACGGAGCCCGCCATGCGCTCGCCCCACAGGTCTATTGCCGCGGCCGAGCGGGTGTTGCCGATTTCCCTGGCGATGTCGTGCGTATGCGGGTCGCGCAATGTGCAGATCACCTCGTTGCCGGCCGGCAGCCGTGCGCGAGTTACACCATGCGAGACCATTTGCGCGTCGCAGAAGATCGGCGCGCCGGCCGCCAGAGCAGTGCGGGCGGCGGCAACGAAATCGGGGGAGAAAACGAAATGGCTTGATGCCTCGACCTGGCCACAGGCATGGATCATGCGGATGGCGACATCGGCCTCGGCTTCCGAGAAGCGCGACAGGTCAGCCTCGGCGCGAATGATGGCGAAGGAGCGCTCGTAGATCGCCGTGCCGTCGTGGATGTAGTCGTAGGCGGCCATGCTCATTTCCGTTTTTTAGTTTGGGCCTGTCGGTAAGCCTCGGCGATTGCCGCCGGCCCGAGCCTTGTCAGGCAAGCAGCGGCGGTCTCGCCCTGAAATCGTGCGCTGCGGATCACTGCGGCGACGCGACTGAAACCACGCGCGGCGTCATAGCCCGGCCTGTACCCGGCAGGAAGGGCCTTTGCCGTCGCGTTCACGACAAGTCCGGCTCCATTTTCGCCGCCGACGATCGTCAGCGCCGCCGGGCCGGGATGCGCACAGCCCTTGGCGCAGCCGGAAATGTGCAGCGTGAAGTCGAGGATGTCGGCGTTTTCGGCGGCGATCGTCCCGGCTATGTCACGCGCGGCAATGCGGCCGGAAGCGCAGGCCGGGGTGCCAGGGCAAGCCGCGATGCGTGTGCGCGGGTCGGTGGGGGAGGTGACGAAGCCGAGGGTGGCGGCCGTGTCTTGAAGGGGCTGGTTGGCGGCCGGTGGCTGGCCGAGGAAGAGCAAAGCGCGGCCTGGGGCGAGGCGGATTTCGGTGGTGCCGAGGGAGAGGGCGCTTTGGGCGAGGGCGATGATTTTGTCCGCCGGCATGCTGCCGTAGGGGAGGGCTATGCCGAGGGTGAAAATGTCGCCGGCCAAAGGGAAAAGGCCGATAGGTTTGCGCGAGGCGCCCCCCTCTGTCCTGCCGGACATCTCCCCCTCAAGGGGGGAGATTGGCAGTTCGGATGCCGGCTCTCCCTCTGCAGCCGTGGAAATTGGTGAAGGCGAGCGTGAATGAGCAATCTCCCCCCTTGTGGGGGAGATGTCCGGCAGGACAGAGGGGGGCGCCTCGCGCAAACTTGTCAAGCATAGCCAACCTGCCAGAGACACCAACTGTCGATTCGACAAATCCCGTGTGTGAGCCTCACGGCCTTTCTCGGCGACCATTCTCAGCGCAGCGACGGCAATGTCTCTCGCAGCAATTGCATCGACCTTTGCCAATACCTTCGCGTTTCGGCCGTCGCCCGCAATCGAAACGCTCCAAACGATGTCGTTGTCGGCTCGCACCGCCTTCAGCCGCACATCAGCTGTCACTGCATCCATCGACAGCTGCCCGCCGCCGTCCACGATGACCGAAACCTTCGGCCCCAGCCGTTGCGTCAACCCAGCCTCATCGACCGCCACCCTGATCCGCTCAGCCATAGGCCGCGGATCGGCGATCTCCTGCGGATCGATGCCCGCCAGCGGTCCGGTCTCGACCGGCACGCCTGTGCGCACCGCAATGCCCAGCGCATCGACCTCTGCCGCCAGCAGCCCAGCGCTTTCCGTGGTCAGCCCGCGTATCTGCAGGCTGCCGCGCGCGGTCACCTCCATGATGCCGTTGCCGTGTCGCAGGGCGGATTCGGCCAGGCCGATCAAAAGCTTCGGCGACAGGCCTCCGGCAACCGGGTTGAGCCGTACCAATAGCCCGTCGCCGGTCTGCATCGGCGCCGACAGAGCCGGACAGGCGCCACGGCGCGAGAAAGCGTTCATGCCGCCACCCCGAGCGCTTCCGCCTCGGCAATGAGTGCGGCGAGGTCGTCGTCGATGGAATTGCGCAGGGGATGCCAGAGGCCACGGCGCCGTGCCGAGAGAAAACGCTCGGCAATGACTTTCGCGGCCGCCGGGTTTTCGCGCAGGATGAAGGCGCGAACTTCGGCGTCGCCGACATAGGCGTCGTGCACGGCCTCGATCAGCGCGCCCGATATGGCATGGGTGGTCTCGGCAAAACCGACCAGCCGATCGACCGTTTCGGCGAATTCGGAGGCGCCGCGCGGGCCGTGGCGCATCTGGCCGGCGATGAAACGCGCATTGACGGCGCGAGCGCGCACCACCCGCGACACGGCCTCACCAACCGAGCGTGGCTTCGGCTTTTGCGGATCCGTGGTGTCGAGCACGATAACGTCGGCATTCCTGCCGAGCGCCGCGAGTGCGGCCGAAAAGCCGCCGATGAAGGCGACGTCGGCCGAACCTTCGAGGATGTCGCGGCCGGGGTCGTCGCCGGTGTGGACGAGAAGGTCGGCCTCGGCGATACGGCCCTCGAAAGCGCCGGGTGCCGAGATGCCTTCGCCGCCGGCGCCGCCATAGGCATGCGAGGTGGCGTCGAGATAGGCGCGGCCGATCTCCTCGCGCGCGCCCCAGTCGCCGCTCGACAGCAGATCCTCCACGCCGGCGCCGTAGGTGCCGGGCGAGGTGCCGAAGATGCGCGGGCTGATCTTGCCCTCAATGCGGGTTTTGGCTGCGAGCGGGTTTTCCGCATCCTCCTCGTCGCGGGCCGCGACGGCGTTGGCGGCGGCGTCGATCAGCGCGATCTGGGTCGGGAACATGTCGCGGAACAGGCCCGATATGCGCCAGGTGACGTCGACGCGTGGCCTGCCAAGCGTGGCCGGCGGCAGCACTTCGATGCCGGTGATGCGGCCGGTGGCAGCATCCCATTGCGGGCGGCAGCCCATCAACGCCAGACCTTGCGCAATCTCTTCGCCGCCGGTGCGCAGCGAGGCCGAGCCCCAGAGGTCGATGACCAGCGAGCTCGGCCAGTCGCCATGCGACTGCATGTAGCCGCGCACCACTTCTTCCGCCGCCGCCTTGCCCAGATCATAGGCGGTCGGCGTCGGCATGGTGCGCGGGTCGGACGTGAACAGGTTGCGGCCGGTGGGCAGCACGTCGGAGCGGCCCCGCGCCGGCGCGCCGGCCGGACCGGCCTTGACGTGGCGGCCATCGAGCGCGGCGAGCAGCGCCGCCTTCTCGGCCTCGGCACTTTGGCGGCGCATGGCGTCGGACTCGTCCTCGGGCACGCGGCCATAGACATGCAATCCGTCCTTGATGGCAAAATCCTTGAGATCGCAAAGCCAGGCGTCGATGCGGCGCAGCGCTTCGTCGGGTGCGTCGGTCCTGGCGACGCCGGCTTCCGAGGCAAGGCCAGTTTTCTGCGCGGTCTCGACGATCAGCTTGGCCAGACGATCGCGGCGGCGGCGGTCGAGACCATCGGCCTGGGCGTATTCGTCGACCAGCCGTTCAAGCTTGTGCTGGTTTTCGTCGAGCCCGGCACCGGTCAGCGGCGGCGGCAGATGGCCAAGCGTGACGGCGGCGATGCGCCGCTTGGCCTGCGCTGCCTCGCCGGGGTTGGAGACGATGAAGGGATAGATGACAGGCAGCGGACCGGTGACGATCTCGGGAAAGCAGTTTTGCGAAAGCGCGACGGTTTTGCCCGGCAGCCATTCCAGCGTGCCATGGGCGCCGACATGGATGAGGGCATGGACGCCGAGCGACTTGCGCAGCCAGAGGCCAAAGGCGAGGAGCGCATGGCGGGGCGGGAGCATCGGGTCGTGATAGTCGGCGCGGCGGTCGGCGGAGCGGCCGCGATCGGGGGCGAGGGCCACGGTGATGTTGCCGAAGGTGGCAGCGCGGAAGGGGAAGTGGGCGGCGGCCTTTTGTGAAGATTGGAGCGAGGCGCCCCCCTCTGTCCTGCCGGACATCTCCCCCTCAAGGGGGGAGATTGGCAGTTTAGTCGCCGGCTCTCCCTTTACAAGATCGGAGATTGGCGAAGGCGGAGATGGGAGCGCAATCTCCCCCCTAGAGGGGGAGATGTCCGGCAGGACAGAGGGGGGCGCCTCACGCAAGCCTCTCCCTTCGGCTTTTCCCCATGCAGCCTCTACCGCGGCAATTGCCGCTGTTGGCAGGCTCTTCGAGAAGTCCAGATACTCCTCCAGCCCCAGCCCATGCTCGCTGCGCTCCAGCAAACCCAGCAACTCACGCGGCGTCTCAGGAATCCCCTCAACCCCATAACCCTGCTCCTTCAGGTCGTGCAGCATCGCCAGCACGCTGGACGGCACGTCGAGGCCAACAGCGTAGCCGGTGCGGCCGGGGGCGCTTGGATAGTCCGGGATGAGGATGGCCAGCTTGCGCGCCGTGCGGGGCGTTTCCTGCAGCTTGATGAAAGCCGCAACGCGGTCCGCGACTTGGGCGACGCGATCCGGTTCCGGCCGATTGGCGAAAGCGCGATGACCAAGTGCCGGATCGGTCTCGCTCTCGCCCTTGAAGGAAATGGCGCCGGCCAGGATGCGGCCGTCGAGTTCGGGCAGCACGACATGCATGGCAAGGTCGGCGGGCGCCAGGCCGCGCTGGTTGTTGTCCCACACGTCGCGGCGGGTGGTGGCGACGATGACCTGGAAGACGGGCACGCCGGCGCGGTCGAACAGGGTCTCGACGCCGGGTTCGGCGCCGGAGGCAAAGGCGGTCGCGGCGATGATGGCGGCAGGTTTCAGCGTGGCGAGCGCGGTTTCCACGAAGGCCAGGGATGCCGGGTCCTTGAGGCTGGAGACGAAGATCGGGACGGGGGTTATGCCGCGTTGGGTGAGTGCTTCGAAAAGGGCATCGATCGGCGCGACATCGGCGGCTAGCAGCATCGAGCGGTAGAAGAGGATCGGGATGACTGGCGTGGCGTTTCCCTCCCCCTCGAGGGGAGGGTGGCCCGCAGGGCCGGGTG
>NZ_JAIUIQ010000059.1:0-32840 GCF_020165735.1 Mesorhizobium sp. B283B1A | reverse complement strand
GCCGCGAACCATCGCGGCCGCTTTTTTGTTCACCCTGTCTCGTTAGCACAGTTCCTGGAATTGCCTCGGCCGCCTCGGTTGGATGAAAGCCGCGACGATTTTTGAAAAACCCATTTTTTGGGCGTGAAAAACCCGCTGACATTGCTATATTAGGGCAAATTGCGGTGAGACGGTTCCGTTAGCCCGAGGCTGCCGGACCGTTTTCTTTTTGTACCCAACGACAAGGCTTCCCCCGAAACGCGGGGGTGGCGGCAGGAAAGGTGAGGCATGATGAACAAGGTCCCGATGACAGGCGAGGGGTTCGCGTCATTGAAGGAAGAACTGCGCTGGCGCCAGCAGGAAGAGCGGCCGCGCATCATCGAGGCGATCTCCGAAGCGCGCTCGCATGGCGACCTGTCCGAAAATGCCGAATATCATGCCGCAAAAGAGGCACAGAGCCTCAATGAGGGCCGCGTCAACGAGCTCGAGGATTATATCGCGCGGGCCGAGGTGATCGACGTCAGCAAGCTCAGCGGCGAAAAGGTCAAGTTCGGCGCTACCGTCGTGCTGGTCGACGAGGACACCGAGGAAAAGAAGACTTATCAGATCGTCGGCGACCAGGAAGCCGACGTGAAGTCCGGCCGCATCTCGATCTCCTCGCCGATCGCGCGCGCGCTGATCGGCAAGGAAGTCGGCGACGCCATCGAGGTCAATGCCCCCGGCGGTGCAAGGGGCTATGAGATCGTCCAGGTGCAGTTCATCTAGGGGATTGGGCGCGCCGCCGATCTATTCAAGCTGAGGCTAGCGCTGCCCCTCATTGCCTTGCCGGGCATTTCTCCCCGTATAGTGACGGGGAGAAAGACGCTGTCACGTATGATTTCGCTAATTTTCGGGGTTGTAGAAATAGGCGCCAGCGTTGCGGCCAGCCCCTTCTCCCCGTCACTATACGGGGAGAAGATGCCGGCAGGCGGATGAGGGGCGGCGCTGGCCTTTTCAATTGAATTGATTTGAAAAAATCAATTCTTACCAGCCAGAGCAGCGCCTCTACGCGCCAGCAGCCTCTCCGCCTCTGCCACCACCTCGGCCGGCGTCAAACGCCCACCTGGCGGCGCCAATAGCGTCGACGCATATGGCCCGCGAGGGCCTGTCAAACCAGGCTCGGTGGCCAAAAAAACCGCGACCGTCGGCAGGCCGAAGGCGCTGGCGAGATGGGTCAGGCCGGTGTCGGCGCCGATGACCAGCGTCGAGCGGCCGAGGATGGCGGCGATGTCGGCCAGCGGCGATTTCGGTACCACGATCGTGGAGGGCACCGCCCTGGCGATCGCTTCGGCCACGGCTTTCTCACCCTCGTTCGACCAGGTGGTGACCGGTGTCATACCCCGCTCGACGAGCAGGCGGGCCGTCCCGATCCAGTCTCCGGCCGGCCATTTCTTGTCCTCACGGCTGGTGCCGTGCAGCAGGAAGGCGGTGTTTGCGCCGATGTTGGCTGGAGTGACCGGCGGTGGAACGATGCCGGAGTTGAGTGTCGACAGATCGGGCTGATAGCCGAGCGCCTGCCCGAACAGCCGCCGCGTCCGCTCTATGGCGTGCAGGTTGCGCGGCACGCCGTAGGTGACGTCATAGAACAGCGTTGCCGAGGGTTCGCGCGCGCTCGACCGGTTGAAGCCGGCAATCGGTGCGCCCGCCTGCCGTGCCACCAGGGCCGACTTCAACAGGCCCTGCGCATCGATGACGAGGTCGTAGCGGCATTCGCGCAAGGTGCGGCGCAGCGCGGCCGCCTCGCGCCAGGTGGCGCCATCGAGCAGCGCCTTGCGCCAGCGCCGGATGGCGACCGTGTGGATCCTGCCGATCGCCGGGTGCAGCGCCACGATGCCGGCGAACGCTTCTTCGACGCACCAGTCGAAGGAGACGTCCGGCCTGACGAGGCTGGCGTCCTCGACAGCCGGGAAGGTGTGAATGACATCGCCCATCGACGATGTCTTGACGATCAGCACCTTCATGCCGCCGCCGGAAGTTCCAGCAGGCGTTCCGCCGCTGCCGCGACCTGCCCGACTTCCAATGTCTTCAGGCAGTTGAGGTGGCCAAGGGGGCAGATCTTCTGGTGGCAGGGCGAGCAGGACAGGCCAAGCCAGACCAGTTCGCGGCGCTCCGCCAGCGGCGGCGTATTTTGCGGCGAGGTCGAGCCATAGACGGCGACGATCGGCGTGCCGACCCCCGCCGCGACATGCATCAGCCCGCTGTCGTTGGACACCGCCAGCCTTGCCGCCGCGATCAGGTCGATGGCGTCTTCCAGCCGCGTCTGGCCGGCGAGGTCGACGACGCCGGGGGCCAGGCTTGCGATCTCCGCCGTCACGTCGCGGTCGTTCTTCGAGCCGAACAGGGCGACCTTGAGACCCTTGCCCATCAAGTCGCGGGCCAGGCCGGCATAGCTTTCGCTCGGCCAGCGCTTGGCCGGTCCGAACTCGGCGCCGGGCATCAGGGCCACGAATTGCTGTGGCGCGAGCCCGAAACGATCGAGCAGGGCGGCCTGGTTGCCACCGTCGACGGTCAGGTGAGGGGCGCGGAAGGTGCCACCCTGGGCGAGGCCGAAATAGGCCTGCGCGGTGCGCCGTTTCACGGCCTCGGGCAGCGGCACGACGTCGGTCAAAAGGCCATAGCGCATTTCCCTGAGATGGCCGAACCGGCGTGGAATGCGGGCAAAGAAGGGGATCAGCGCCGATTTCCAGCTGCCCGGCAGGATATAGGCCATGTCGTAGCGGCCGCGCAGCAGGCGGCCGAAGCGGCGGCGATGGGTGAATTCGAGCGCGCCGGGCTTCAGCGGAAAGTCGATCTGCTGGCGGATTTCGGGCATGCGCTTGACCAGCGGGGCGGCCCAGGCCGGCGCCAGCACGTCGATCGCGGCGTTGGGGTGCAGCTCCTTCAGCGCCGAGAACAGGCACTGCGCCATCACCATATCGCCCACCCAGCGTGGGCCGATCACGAGGATCGTTGGGCTTTCAGCCATTCGACATAGTCTCTGACGCCAGTTTCGACGCTCCGGAACTGGCCATTGTAACCGGCCGCGCGCAAACGGGACATATCAGCTTGCGTGAAGCTCTGGTAGCTGCCCTTGAGATGGTCGGGAAATTCGATGAACTCGATCTCGCCTTTGCCCAGTGTATCGATCACCGTTTCGGCAATGGCGCGGAAGGGTTGGGCGCGGCCGGTGCCGCAGTTGAAGATGCCGCTCGCGCCGCGCTTCCACAGCCACAGATTGACGTCGGCGACGTCGCCTACATGGATGAAGTCGCGGCTCTGTTCGCCAGGGCCGAAACCGCCATAGGCACCGAAGAGTTTCGGATTCTGGCCTTGCTCGACCTGGTTGAAGAGATGGAATGCGACCGAGGCCATGGCGCCCTTGTGCGCCTCGCGCGGTCCGTAGACATTGAAGTAGCGCAGGCCCGCGACCTGCGAGTGGTCACTGTCAAAGACGGTGCGCCTGACATAGTCGTCGAAGAGTTTCTTGGAATAGGCGTAGACGTTGAGCGGCCGTTCGAGCGCCGGATCCTCGCGGAACTCGGCGCCGCCGCCATATACGGACGCGGAAGAGGCGTAGAGGAAGGGCACGCGCAACGCCTGGCAGGCATGCAGCAGCCGCTTCGAATAAGCAAAATTCACCTCCATCATGAACTTGCCGTTCCACTCTGTGGTGGTCGAGCAGGCGCCCTGGTGAAAGACGGCCTCGATACGGCCGAGCGAGCCGGCCTCGATGCGGGGCAGGAAATCGTCCTTGTCGAGATAGTCGGCAATGCCAAGATCGGCGAGGTTGGAGATCTTGTGGCCGTCGGTGAGGTCGTCGACGACAAGGATGTCGTCATGGCCCTCGGCATTGAGCGCGGCGACGATGTTGGAGCCGATCATGCCGGCGCCGCCCGTGACGATGATCATGAAGGCCTCTGGTTGCTTGCGATTCCGGTCCTTATAAGGGAGGCCAGCCGGGCTGTCGACAAAGCAGGTGCAGGGTGACGGCAGGCGAGGCGGGTTGACGTCACGGTGGGGCCGCAAAGCTGCCGCTTCTGTTGGTTCGCCTGCCGGACCGGATCACGAAGGAACAAACGAATGCCGTCGACGGAACTGCTCATTGCGTTTTTCGCCACCACGGCGATTTTCGCCTACATCCCTGGTCCGGCCATGCTTTATGCCGCGGCACAGACGATGGCGCGTGGGCGCTGGTCTGGGCTGACGGCGGCACTCGGCATCCATCTCGGCGGCTATGTGCATGTCTTCGCCGCTGCCGCCGGCCTGTCGGTGCTGTTCCACGCGGTGCCGCCGCTCTACATGGCGGTCAAGCTTGTCGGCGCGCTCTATCTGATCTGGCTCGGCATTTCGCTGTTCCGCAAGCGCGCGGACGGTGACACGACGCTACCCGTCATCGAGCGCAAATCGGCGCGGCGTGCCTTTTTCGAAAGCATCACCGTCGAGGTGCTCAACCCGAAGACCGCGATCTTCTTCATGGCCTTCCTGCCGCAGTTCATCGATGCCTCGGCGGCGTTCCCGGTCTGGCTGCAATTCGTCGTACTCGGCACCATCGTCAACCTGATGTTCTCCTCGGCCGACATCGTCTGCGTCTTCCTGGCCGGTCTCGTCATCGGCCGACTGCGGCGTTCGAGCCGTGCGCAGCGGCTGATGCAGCGCGCAGGCGGGGCCGTGCTGGTCGGGCTTGGCGTTCACGTTGCCTTGCAGAAGAGCTGAGCGCCCGGACCGTGTCGGTCAGGTCCTGCCGTTGCGCTGGATGGATTTGCGGTATATCGGCTTCGCCATGACGATCCGGCCCGTAAATTGACAATTTTCAGCACGACAGAGATCAGGCTTTCCCACACATTGCCAGTGACATGATCAAGCACAATCCGTCTTCTCCCGAACCCTCTTCTCCCGAACTCTTGCACCGCGCGATCGCACGTTTCGGCGGCGTGACCGTTCTGGTGGTCGGCGACCTCATCCTCGACCGCTTCGTCAGCGGCGTCATCGAGCGGATTTCGCCGGAGGCGCCGATCCCGGTGCTGCATGGGCGCGGCGAGGCCTTGGCCATGGGCGGCGCCGGCAATGTCGTGGCCAACATCGTCTCGCTAGGTGCGCGCGCCATCCCGGTTTCGGTGATCGGCACCGATGCGGCCGGCGACAGCCTGGTGCGGATGCTCGGCGAGCTTGGCGCCGAAACGGTGGGGCTTTCGCAGCAGCGCGGCCGCATGACCTCGTCGAAGAGCCGCTTCAGCGCACTCAACCAGCAGGTGCTGCGTTTCGACGAGGAAGAGATCAAGCCGCTCGACGACGACGAGCGGGCTGGCCTGGTCGGTCATTTCCGGGATGCACTCAAGCAGGCCGATATCGTTATCCTGTCCGACTACGGCAAGGGCATCCTGCTCGACGGCGTCGCCGGAGAACTGATCGCCATCTGCCGTGAGGCGGGAAAGCCGGTGCTGGTCGACCCGAAGGGCCGCGACTATGCCCGCTATGCCGGCGCGACCGCCATCACCCCTAACCGCAAGGAGCTTGGCGAGGCCGTCGGCCATGCGGTGTTCGCCGATGACGAGATCGTCGCGGCCGCACGTGAACTGATTTCCGCGCACGGCTTCGATTTCGTCGTCGCCACCCGCAGCGAAAAGGGCATGAGCGTGGTCGGCCCCGACGAGGCACGCCACATCGCCACCCAGGCGCGCGAAGTGTTCGACGTCTCGGGCGCCGGCGATACGGTGATCGCGACCTTCGCGCTGGCGCTGGCCGCCGGTGCCGATCCGGTCGCGGCGGCCTCGATCGCCAATGCCGCCGGCGGCGTCGTGGTGGGCAAGCGCGGCACCGCGCGGCTGACGGTGGAGGAACTGACCGGCGCGCTGTTCCGCTCGCATGGACCGACCGCCCACAAGGACGCTATCCTCGATGCCGCATCGGCGTCGCGCATGGTCGCGGCCTGGAAGGCGGAGGGACTGAGCGTCGGCTTCACCAATGGCTGCTTCGACATACTGCATGCCGGCCATGTCAGCCTGCTGCACGCGGCGCGCAGCCAGTGCGACCGGCTGGTGCTCGGCCTCAACAGCGACGCCTCGGTGCGGCGGCTGAAAGGGCCGGGCCGCCCGGTCAACGATCAGCATGACCGCGCCTGCGTGCTCGCGGCCCTTGCCTCGGTCGATGCCGTCGTGGTCTTCGAGGAGGACACGCCGCTGGCGCTGATCGAGGCGCTTCTGCCCGACATCCTGGTCAAGGGCGCGGATTATACGATCGACACCGTGGTCGGCGCCGATGTGGTGCAGAAGGCCGGCGGACGCGTGGTGCTGGTCGATCTCGTCGCCGGCAAGAGCACCACCACCACGATCGGTAAGTTGCGTGCGGGCGCCACCACGAACTGAGGGTTCCATGTCTGAACTGAACGATTACCTGGTCCGCTCGGCGGCCGCGATCACGGCGATGGTCGAGCGCGACCTGACCGGCGAGATGGAGCGCGCGGCGAGCGCCGTGGTGACCGCGCTTTCAGCAGGCAAGGCCTTCCTGATCGCCGGCAATGGCGGCTCGGCCAGCGATGCCATCCACATCGCCGGCGAACTGGTCGGCCGCTTCCTCAAGGAGCGCAAGGCTTACAATGTCATCGCGTTGCCGGCCAACGCCGCGGTGCTGACCGCCTGGGGCAACGACTACGGTTTCGACACGGTGTTTTCGCGCCAGGTCGAGGCGCATGGCGCGGCGGGCGGCGTGCTGCTCGCGATCTCGACCAGCGGCAATTCGCCGAGCATCCTCGCCGCCGCAGAACAGGCGCGGATGATGGGCATGACGGTGATCGGCCTGACCGGCGACAGCGGCGGCAAGTTGAAGCCGCTGTGCGACATCCTGCTCAACGTGCCCTCGACCTCGACGCCGATCATCCAGCAGGGACACCTGTGCCTCTACCACCATCTGTGCGAGGTGGTGGAAGCACGCCTGCACAATGGCTGACGCGATAGCGTATCCGCTGACCGAACCGGGCCTGTGGGTCGAGCGGATCGGCGACCGGGTTTTCCCGGGACGCCCGCCGGCGCTGTTCCTGGACCGCGACGGCACCATCAACGTCGATACCGATTACCCCAGCGATCCGGCCGAGATCGTGCTGCGCGACGATATCGTGCCGGCGATCGTGGCCGCCAACCGTTACGGGATCCCGGTCGTCGTGGTCACCAACCAGTCGGGCATCGCGCGCGGCTATTTCGACTGGAGCGTCTTTGCGGCGGTGAACGGCCGTGTGCTCGACCTGTTGGGCGAGCGGGGCGTGTTCGTCGACATGGTGCTTGCCTGCGCCTACCACGAGGCGGGCGTCGGGCCGCTCGCCGTATCGGATCATCCGATGCGCAAGCCCAATCCGGGCATGCTGGTCGAGGCGGGCAAACGCCTCGATCTCGATCTCCAGCGCTCCCTTATCGTCGGCGACAGACTGGGCGACATGCAGGCCGGACGGCGCGCCGGCCTGGCGCAGGGATGGCTGGTGGACGGCGAGGCGGCGGCTTTGCCCGGCTTCTCCATCAGGCGCTTGCATGACGCCGATGACCTCGGCGGTCTGCTCGCCGCCATTGAAACGCTCTGCCCGGACAACGGGTCCTGATCCAGGCCTGACCGCTCATGCCTGATCGTTGCGCTCAGAGGCTTCGTAGAGCTTGGCCTCGGTGGCGAAGGAATAGATCATCACCGACATCGAGTAGACGAAGCCGTGCCGGCCGCACAGGAAGTAGCGCTTGGCGAGATAGAATTTCAGGAAGTTGCCGAACGGCGACAGCACCAGCCGCACCAGGCCGGGCTTCTTGCCCTTCTCGACCAGCGTTTTGGCCTTGAGGCCGGAGTAGCTGTTGGCGCGGGCAAGATCTTCCTCGACCGAGATCTCGCGGCGATGCAGCAGCACGCCGTTTTCGATGGTGCCGGTTTCGCCGGGCACACGGAAGGATTCATGCACGCGGGCGGTGAGGTCCATGGTGGCGCCCTCGCGCCGGAAGAGCCGCAGCAGCCTGTTGTGCAGCACCCAGCGATGCGCATAGCCGTAGCCCTTCAGCCAATCGCGGCGGCGGATGTACCAGCCGCCGATCTTGGTGTCGGCAGCCTGCGTGGCGGCCACGATCGACTGCCGCAGCCGGTCGTCGACGCGCTCGTCCGGGTCGATCGAAAGACACCAAGGCTGGTTGGCATGGTCGAGCGCGAATTGCCGCTGACGGGGAAAGCCCGGCCAGTCGTTGTGCAACAGCGTTATAGGGTAACCCTTGGCGATATAGCCTTCCACGCATTCGACGGTGCCATCGGTCGAACCGGAATCGACGACGATGATCTCGGCGCAGAAGTCGATGCTTTCCAGGCACGGGCCGATCATATCGGCCTCGTTCACGCAGATGATAAGCGCCGAGACCGGGCTTGCAAATCGAGTCATGGTCCCCTTCCCATGGCGGGCCGTCCCCGGAATTCACGTTGCCTACGCAATCTGTTCCGGCAGGGCCGTCCAGCCTTGTACATCAGCGTCTGTCGAATACCAACGCGGCGCGGGTGTGGCGAAGATCGGGAATTCGCAGGCACACAGGCGTTCGCCTGGCCTCAGGGGCGCTCGAACGACACCAAGCCCTCATCCTTGACCCGGCGGATGGTGAGGGCGGTGCGCACGGTGTCGACATTCGGCGTAGAGGTCAGTTCCTCGATGACGAAGGTCTGGAAGGCGCCGAGGTCGCTTGCCACGCAATGCAGCAGGAAGTCGGATTCGCCCGACACCATCCAGGCATCGCGCACGATCGGCCAGCCGCGCGTGCGCTCGGCAAAGATGCGCAGTTCGGCATCGGCCTGGTGATGCAGCCCGACCAGGCAGAAGGCGACCACGTCGAGGCCGAGCGCCGGGGCGTTGAGCAGAGCGCGGTAGCCTCGGATGATGCCGGCTTCCTCCAGCCGCTTGACCCGGCGCAGGCAGGGCGGCGCCGAAATGCCGACGCGGTTTGACAGTTCGACGTTGGTCATGCGGCCGTCGCCCTGCAATTCGCGCAGGATCTTCCAGTCGATGGCGTCGAGTTCGGCCTTGATCGGCATTTGGAGGTCTCGATGATCAGAGTGGCGCAAGAATCTTTCGCGATTTTGTAATTAAACGACTTTTGTGTCGACGCCAGCCCTCATCAACGCGATTTTGGAAAGGCAACGAAAAGCGGTCATCGCGCGAATATCCACATGGGCCGAAGCTTTCCGGGGACGACGGCCCGTTCGCCTTGCTGGCGTGGTTGGCAACCCTTACATTAAGCGCAACATTCCACGTCTTTTTCCAAGGCAACACTCCCTTGTCTGCCCCGCAGAGGCTTCAAATGACCACCAAGCATGCGCCCGTTCTCATCATCGGTTCCGGCCCGGCCGGCTATACGGCGGCGGTCTATGCCGCACGCGCCATGTTGAAGCCGATGCTTGTCGCCGGCCTGCAGCAGGGCGGCCAGTTGATGATCACCACCGATGTCGAGAATTATCCGGGCTTCGCCGACCCCATCCAGGGGCCGTGGCTGATGGAGCAGATGCTCAAGCAGGCAGAGCATGTCGGCACCGACATCATCAACGACATCATCACCGAGGTCGACCTCAATGTGCGGCCGTTCCGCGCCAAGGGCGATTCCGGCACGACCTACACGGCCGACGCGCTGATCATCGCCACCGGTGCGCAAGCCAAGTGGCTGGGCATTCCGAGCGAGCAGGATTTCATGGGCTTCGGCGTCTCGGCCTGCGCCACCTGCGACGGCTTCTTCTATCGCGGCAAGGATGTCGCCGTGGTCGGCGGCGGCAATTCGGCGGTGGAGGAAGCGCTCTATCTGTCGAACCTCGCCAGGAGCGTGACGGTCATCCACAGGCGCAGCGACTTCCGCGCCGAACGCATCCTGCGCGAGCGGCTGCTGAAAAAGGACAATGTCCGCGTCATCTGGGACACGATCGTCGACGAGATCACCGGCCGCCCGGGCAAGACGCCGCTGCCGCCGTCGGTCGAAGGACTGAAGCTCAAGCATGCGGTGACCGGTGCCGAAACGCACCTCAAAGTCGATGGCGTGTTCGTGGCGATCGGCCACGCACCGGCGGTCGAACTGTTCGCCGGCAAGCTGAAGCAGAAGCCGAACGGTTATCTGTGGACCGCGCCGGATTCGACCCGCACCGACGTGCCCGGCGTGTTCGCGGCCGGCGACGTGACCGACGATGTCTATCGTCAGGCGGTGACGGCGGCGGGCCTCGGCTGCATGGCGGCGCTCGAGGCGGAAAAGTATCTGGCCGGTATCGAGGTGCATCGCGAAGCAGCGGAATAGGGGTCGCTGTAAACCTGTAAAAAAAGCGGCTTAGAAACGCCGTGCAAAAGCCTGATTTTTCATTCAGACGCCAAACAGAACGAGGGGTATCATGGCGTTGGACTGGGACAAGCTACGCGTGTTTCACGCAGCGGCGGAAGCGGGGTCGTTTACGCACGCGGCCGAGACATTGCATCTGTCGCAATCGGCGATCTCGCGGCAGGTCAGCGCGCTCGAGCATGATGTCGGCGTGCCGCTGTTCAACCGCCATGCACGCGGCCTGGTGCTGACCGAGCAAGGCGAAATGCTGTTCCGCACGGCGCATGACGTGCTGATGAAGCTCGAGACCATCAAGTCGCGGCTGACCGAGACCAAGGACCGACCCTCCGGCGTGCTCAGGGTGACGACGACCGTTGGCCTCGGCGCCGGCTGGCTGACCGAGCGGGTGCAGGAATTCATCGAGCTCTATCCCGAAATCAGCCTGCAGCTGATCCTCGCCAACGAGGAGCTCGACCTCACCATGCGCCAGGCCGATTGCGCCATCCGGCTGCGCCAGCCGCAGCAGCCGGATCTGATCCAGCGCCGCCTGTTCACCGTGCATTTCCACCTTTACGCCGCGCCTTCCTATGTCGCCAAGCATGGCAAGCCGGCCTCGGTCGCGGAGCTCAGGACCCATCGCATCGTCACCTTCGGCCTGCCGGTGCCTTCGCATCTGTCGGAGCTGAACTGGCTGGAGACGGTGGGCGATTTCGAGGGCGGCCAGCGTGTACCTTCGCTGCAGATCAACGACATCCTGTCGATCAAGCGGGCCGTGCAGGGCGGTGCTGGCATCGCCATGCTGCCGGACTATGTGATCTCCAAGGACTCAGGCCTGGTGCAATTGCTGCCGGAGACCGAGGTACCGTCCTTCGACACCTATTTCGCCTATCCCGACGCGATGAAGAACCAGGCCAAGCTGCACGTGTTCCGGGACTTCATCATCGCCAAGGCCAGAAGCTGGTCTTTTTAGGATATGCGGATATTCAGGTCAGGCCGGCCTGCGAACGAGAGCTTCCTGCGCTTCCGGTACTCACGGACGGAAAGTCCGCTCCGTTCCGGTTCTCGGAAGCTCCCGTTCTCGGCTCGGCCTGACCTGAATCTCGACATATCCTCTGCGGAGCTGCGTCCGCAAGCCGGATCACCCCCGCCAGGGCGTCAGGCGGGGCAGCCAGCCGGGCACGTTGCGGCGGTAGGTATCGTATTCTTCGCCATAACGACGGCTGAGCGTCGGCTCCTCGTAGAGCCTGACGAAGGCGCCCATGACGACCGCGCCGACGGCGGCATAGGCGGCAAGCGTCCAGCTCGAGAACAGCAGCGCCTGGCCGAGGATGATCGACAGCACCGCGACATACATCGGGTTGCGGACATGGCGGTAGATGCCGCCGATCACCAGCTTCTCGGTCGGCGCGACCGGTGCTGGTGTCCCCAGCCCCTCCAGCGCAAAGCGCCCGAAGGCATGCAGCAGCACGGCAGCCTCGGCGAGGATCAGAACCCAGCCGGCAAGCACAAAGCCCGGCATCGCCGACCAAGGCAGGCCCCAGCGATCGCTGAGCAGCCACGGAATCAGACCGGCGACCACGCCAGGTGCCGCAATCAGGAAAATAGCGCTGCCGGCAATCGCCGTGAACGTACGCATTGGCTGGCTCCTTCCGATTGCCTTAGAAATGAACGCCTGCTGCTCACTTCCACGTCATTGCGCGGTTTTGGCATTTCGCGGCGAAAACCGATCGCTATTCGCGATTCCGGCGTGACAATGGCCCGATCGCGCGCTGCAATTCGACGATTCCACTGGTCCTATTGGCGTCGGGAGCGGGTTAGACCACAGCCTGCGTCTTTTTGCATGCGTGTGTTGCAAAATAGATGCTTGTTTCTTGGGCATGATGAGCACATATATAGATCATCTCCTGGGCGCGTTCTCCTCCCATTAGCGCCCTCGAGTGTTCCCCTCTGGAGGTTAGCCTTAACAGGCACTTCCATCAAACTCAGCCGGATCTTCATTGATCCGGCTTTTTTGTTGCCCGCATGCCCCCCAGGGCGGCTGAGAATTTCACCTGAATTGCCGCGTAACAGTGTCATGTAACCTCTGGTAACATGACAAGGGCATCCTCCATCTGCTATGTAGATCATAGGACGCGGTGTGGTTCGGACGGGAGATGGGGGCATCACTCGAACGACCCGGGCTCAGGCGGCTACCGCGTCCGAACCTTTTTGCCGAAGCTCGGCGACTGCATATGCGGCGGACCTGCCGTTTCGCCTCCCAAGAAAACGGTCCGCAAAACAAAACGGCGTCCGGCTCCCCGGGCGTCGTTTTTATTTCCGCCCCCTCGAATTTCGAGGGGGCGTTATATCAGGATGGAAATCACGCGGCCTTGCCGTTTGCATTCATCGCCTCGTCCGCGAGGCGGCCGGTGAGGTCGGCCATGTGGTCGAAGACGGCGCGATAGCTGGCAACGCCCGCGGTTGCCGAGCGCAACTCGATGATCAGGTCGCCGATCTCGGCCTGCGGCATGGTCGCCTCGACGACATCCCATCCCGGCCAGTCGGGCCGCGCGTCATAACCGAGGATCTGGCCGCGGCGTTGCGGGATCAGCGCGATGATCTTCGACGTCGCGTCGGACGGCGTGACGATCTCGACTTTCATCACCGGTTCCAGAAGCACCGGCGAGCAGGCGGCCATGCCTTCCTTCATCGCCAGCTTCGCCGCCATCTGGAAGGCCATGTCGGAGGAATCGACCGCATGGTAGGAGCCGTCCGACAGGTTGACGGCAACGTCGACGACGGGGAAGCCGAGCGGGCCGGACTTCAGGTAGTCGCGCACACCGGTCTCCACCGATTGGATGTAGGTCTTCGGCACCACGCCGCCGGTGATGGTGTCGGTGAACTGGAAGCCCGAGCCGCGCGGCAGCGGCTTGATCTCGATCACCACATCGCCGAACTGGCCGTGGCCGCCCGACTGCTTCTTGTGGCGGCCGCGCTGCTGCACCGATTTGCGGATGGTCTCGCGATAGGGCACCGCCGGCGCATGGCCTTCCACCGGAATCTGGTTCTTGCCCTCGAGCCGCTCGCGCACGACGCGCAGATGCATCTCGCCATGGCCCGACAGTACGGTCTCGGCCGAGTCCTGGTTGTGGCGCAGGTTGAGCGAGGGATCCTCCTCGGCCAGGCGCTGGATGGCTGCCGACATCTTCACCTCGTCCTTGCGCTCCTTGGGGCGCAGCGCGAAGGCGAAGACCGGTTGCGGCGGTTCGACATCGAACAGCTGTTTGATGCCGCCCTTGGCCGAGGTCAGCGTCTGGCCGGTCTTGACCTCGTCCAGCTTGCCGAGCGCGACCGTGTCGCCGGCCCTGGCGGCGGTGAGCTTGAATTGGTCCTTGCCGAGCATCCGGTAGATACCGGAGACCTTGGCGGTGCCGCCGCCGGGTAGCCAGAGTTCGGAGCCGTCGGCAACCTGGCCTGACAGGATGCGCGACACCGACAGCTTGCCGCCGTGCGGCGTGTGAATGGTCTTCATCACTTGGGCCACGATGGCGTTGCCATCCGGTGCGCCGAGCCGCTTGCGGGTCGCCTCGATGTCGGGCGCATCGTGGCGGATCGTCTTCAGCAGGCGCAGCACGCCATTGCCCTTCTCGGCGGTGCCGATCAGCACCGGCGTCACCGCGCCGTCGCGCAGATCGGCCGAGAGGTCGTCGAAGATCGCATCCTTCGGCGGCTCGATCTCCTCGAGCAGCTGTTCCATCAACTGGTCGTCATGGTCGGCGAGCGTCTCCAGCATTGAGAAGCGCGCTTCCAATTCGCGCGCCTTGTCGTCGCCCGGTATCTCGGCCACCTCGCTCTCGGCATATTCGCGGTAGATGTAGGCGCGCTCCAGCGCCAGGTCGATCGAGCCGATGACGACGCCGTCCTTGCGCAGCGGAATCTGGCGCAGCAGGAGCGGTACCGAACTGGCCGGCTGCAACATCTTCAGCGTGTCGCGCACGCCCGATATCGCCTTGTCGACCTTGTTGAGGAACAGGAGGCGCGGCACGCCGAGATCGTCGAGCTTGCGCATGATCAATTGCAGGGCGGGGATCTTCTTTTCATCGGCCTCGGCCACGACCACGGCGAGGTCGCAGGCGGCCAGCACCGGTTCGGCTTCGAAGGAGAATTCGATCGAGCCGGGGCAGTCGACAAAGGTGATCTGCTCGCCCATGAATTCGGTGGTGGCGATCGTCGCTTCGACGCTCATGGCGTGGGCACGCGCCTCCGGCGAATGGTCGGAAACGGTGTTGCCGGAAGAAACGGGATTTTGTCGGGGAATGGCGCCCGTACGGGCCAATATGGCTTCGAGAAGTGTCGTCTTACCGCTTGCGAAGGGACCGACTATGGCAATGCATTTCGGTCCCGTGCGTCGTCCTCCGGCGCGAGTACCCATGACTGACCTCCACTCAGGCGTTTCCCGTAGGACCGACTGGCATGCATGGTTCAGGCGTGGTCAATCGGTCCTGAGCGGCGGCCGGCCTGTTCGACCGTCGCGGGCGGGGTTCTTTTGGTTTCACCACCTGCCCAAAAGCATCGTCCCACTTGTTTGCCGGCAGGGCAAGAAAAATAGGAATCCGCCGCTGCGTCAGGCGCTCAGCGCCAGCGGCTCGATATTTGCCAGGCGTGACGGTAGCGCCTTGTCGCGTGGCGCCGGCCTGCCGAAGAAATAACCCTGGAAGCGGTTGCAGCCGGCAGCCCTGGCCAGTGCGAACTCTTCCTGCGTCTCGACGCCCTCGGCCACGATGGTGACGTCCTGGATGCGCGCAATCTGCGCCAGCGCCGAAACGAAGATCTGCGCCACCTGGTCATGGGCAAGGCTGCGGATATAGGAGCGATCGATCTTGATGGTGTCGATCGGCAACGTCTTCAGATAGTTGAAGCCGCAATGGCCGGTGCCGAAATCGTCGAGCGCGATGTGGAAGCCGAGGCCGCGCAACGCTTCGAGACGCCGCAGGACTTCCGGCGTGGCGGCGGTAGCCACGGTTTCGGTGATCTCGATAATGAATTGCGCCGCCGAGCGGCCGGTTTCCTTCAGCACGCGGTCGCACATGGTGACGATCTCGTCGCGGTTGAGTTGCTCGCCGGAGACGTTGATCGAGATGCGGCGGCCGGCGAAATGGCCGATGTCGGCGCAAGCGCGCTTGAACACCCATTCGCCGAGCATGTCGATCAGGGTCGAGCGCTCGGCGATGGCGATGAACTCGACCGGCGGGATCAGGCCGCGAACCGGATGGCGCCAGCGGATCAGCCCCTCGAACGCATGGGTGGAGCCATCCGGGTTGACGATCGGCTGGTAATGCAGTTCGAGCTCGCCGAGAAAGACAGCCGCGCGCAGTTCCCTTTCGACCAGGCGCCGGTAGCGCTTGTCGGACAGCATCTCCTCGTCGAACACGGTGACGCGGCCACGGCCCGCCGCCTTGCTTTCGTAGAGCGCGAGGTCGGCAACCAGCATCAATTCCGTCGTGTTCGAGGCATGGGCGGGCGCCAGCGCCACGCCGACCGAAATGGAGAGCGGAATGGTCTTGCCTTCGTGTGACTTGCCGGCCCGCATGGCATCCAGCAATTGCCTGGCATGCTTGTTGATGGCGGCGAGATCGCCATGCTGAATGATGACACCGAATTCATCGCCGCCGAGCCGACCGACCATGCAGCCGGCGAAAATGCGCTCGGCCGTCTTCACCAGATGCGCCAGGGTGCGGTCGCCGAACTGATGCCCGAACGTGTCGTTGAGCTGCTTGAAATGGTCGAGGTCGATCAGCAGCAAGGCCGCATCGCGCCGGTCGCGCATGGTGCCCAGGCTGTTACCCAGCGCTTCGAGGAAATAGCGGCGGGTCATTGCCCCGGTCATCGCGTCCCTGGTCAGGAAATGATGCTTTTCCGCCTCGGCGGCGGCTGCGGATCTCAGGCTATGAACGACGCTGCTGCGCATGTACATCAGCGCCATCAAGGCCAGCCCGGTGGCGAGGATCGAGACCACGAAAGCGTCGCTGGAGGGGAGGTTTTCCGACATCTCGACGGTGCCAAGCAACGCGGCGCCGATGCTGATCAAAAGCAATGACTGGATGCCGCGGTAGATGCGGCCGCTTTGGTCCTTGATCGTAGCCAGTATGCTCATCTCACCGCCCCCTGAAATGCAGGCTCAGGGCTAGAGGGCAGCTGTTAAGAAGACATTGAATTCACCGTCTTTTCGTCCCGCGATGCGATGCCGGAAACGGTCATGGTTAAGGAGAGAGAACCGGATATTGCGGCGGCGCGGCAAACGGCCGGTTGCGCCTCGGAAGATATCGGTCGAGAATGCAGCCGCCTCGAATGAGAGACGGCGTTTGCCGTCGGTCGCTTCACCACCGGTCCTGACCGGTCTTGGGATTAGACAATGAAGATCATTGCTTGCGGCAGCGTACCCACCATCATCGCACCGGAAAAATACTTCACCGGCCGGGTTCTGCAGACGCCGATCATCGAGAAGGAGGAACCGGCGCGGCTGAGGGCGACACTGGTCAGTTTCGAGCCGGGGGCTCGCACATACTGGCACACACATCCGCTCGGCCAGACACTCTACGTCACCTCGGGTGCCGGCCTTGCGCAGACTTGGGGCGGGCCGGTCCAGGAGTTCAGGGCAGGCGACGTCATCTCGTTCGCGCCCGGCGAGAAGCACTGGCATGGCGCGGCGCCGAAATCGGCAATGACGCATATCGCCATGCAGGAAGCGCTCGATGGCGTCCACGCCGACTGGCTGGAAGCGGTGACCAACGAGCAGTATGGCGGCTGAGGCCGAAGCCGGGCTCACAAAAAACCCGGCGTGGAGCCGGGTTTCCGTTGGCCGCGATGATGCGTCCGATCAGGTCAGCGATGCCGTGAAGCGCTGGATGCGCGTGCAGGCTTCCTCCAGAAGGGCATCCGAGGTGGCGTAGGAAATGCGGAAGTTCGGGCCGAGGCCGAAGGCCGAGCCGAACACCACCGCCACGCCCTCGGCCTCGAGCAGTTCCGAGCAGAAGGCTTCGTCGGTGTCGATCACCTTGCCCGCCTTGGTCTTCTTGCCGATCAGCTGGGCGCAGGACGGATAGACGTAGAAAGCGCCTTCCGGGGACGGGCAAGAAATGCCGCGCGCCTGGTTGAGCATCGAGACGACAAGGTCGCGCCTGCCCTGGAAGATCGCCTTGTTCTTGGCGATGAAGTCCTGCGGGCCGTTGAGCGCTTCGACCGAGGCCCACTGCGCGATGGTGCAGGCGCCCGATGTCTGCTGGCCCTGGATCATGTCCATAGCCTTGATCAGCTGGACCGGGCCGGCCGCGTAGCCGATGCGCCAGCCGGTCATGGCATAGGCTTTCGATACGCCGTTCATGGTCAGCGTGCGCTCGTAGAGCTTCGGCTCGACCTCGGCGAGGGTCTTGAAGACGAAGTCGCCATAGGTCAGGTGCTCGTACATGTCGTCGGTCAGCGTCCAGACATGCGGATGCTCGAGCAGCACGTCGGCCAGCGCGCGCAATTCAGCTTCGGTATAGGCCGCGCCCGACGGGTTCGACGGCGAGTTCATCAGCAGCCACTTGGTCTTCGGCGTGATCGCTTTGTCCAGCACTTGCGGGGTCAGCTTGAAGCCGTTTTCGATCGAGGTGTCGGCAAACACCGACGTGCCGCCGCAGATCGCCACCATTTCCGGGTAGCTGACCCAGTAGGGGCGCGGGATGATGACTTCGTCGCCAGGATTCAGCGTCGCCATGAACGCGTTGAAAAGAATCTGCTTGCCGCCGGTGCCGACGATGGTCTGCTCGGGCTTGTAGTCGAGATTGTTCTCGCGCTTGAATTTTTTCGCGATCGCCTCGCGCAGCGGCACGATTCCCGAAACCGGCGGATATTTGGTCTCGCCACGCCGGATCGCCTCGATCGCCGCATTCTTGATGTTGTCGGGCGTGTCGAAATCCGGTTCGCCGGCGCCGAGGCCGATGATGTCACGGCCGGCATTTTTCAGCTCGCGGGCTTTCTGCGTCACCGCGATGGTGGCGGAAGGCTTCACGCGGGAAAGGGTGTCGGCAAGAAAGGCCATGACCTTTTGTCTCTCCTGAGAGGATCAGCGCGGCCAAGAGCGGCCGCGGCGCTTCTCATGTCGCATCATTCCGCGCAGTGCAAGCCTTCTTGGCTGGGCCAGGTGGGGCGCGCGGTCAATGAGCTGTGACTGGGAGCTGTGACTGGGAGCTGTGATTGGGAGCCATGATCGGGCCCCGTGATTGGCAACGATAAGTTCATTAACGGGCGGTAGAGGCTTGCGTGACAGGATCGCAATCCAATTGCGGAGCGAGGAACCGTGTCGCGCAGCGTCGGGCTTGCCCATATCATCCGTCATGATGACGGCACCTCTACCGGTGTCTGGGGCATTTATACGCTGCAAAGTGCCTTCCAGCCGATCTTCGCCTTCAAGGAGGGCAAGCTGTCGGTCACCGCCTTCGAGGGGCTGATCCGGCCGTTTCGCGATGGCGAGCCGCAATCGCCGATGAGCTTCTTTTCGACTTGTCCGGCCGCCGACCGCCTGCATGTCGAAGCGCTTACCAGGACGCTGCATCTCCTGAATGCCGGCGCCTGCCTGCCGCAGGAGGCATCAATCTTCATCAATTTCGACCCGTCGGTGTTCACCGAGCGGGCGATCGCCGACAATGCCTTGCGCGAAATGCGGCTGGTGCTGCACGAGGCCGGCATCGACCCGGGCCGCGTCGTTTGCGAGGTGACGGAACAGAGGTCGGCGTCGCAGGAGACCCTGCACAGCTTCGTGGCGGCGCTCAAGGGCAACGGCTTTCGCATTGCCGTGGACGACTATGGCGCTGATGAGTCCGACATCGGCCGGATCAAGGAATTGAAGCCCGACATCGTCAAGTTCGATGCGCAGTGGATCACGCAACTGATGGAGTCCGGTGCCGGCTTCGCGCTGCTGACCACGATGGTGAAAAGTTTCGAGGAGCAAGGCATCCGCACCGTGTTCGAGGGCATCGAGGAAGGATGGCAGCTGGAGCTTGCCGAGAAGTCGGGAGCGTCGATGATCCAGGGCTATGTGCTGGCATGGCCCGAACTGGCGCCGACCAGCTTTCGCGCCTTCGCCAAAGTCACGCCGGAACCCGTCTCCGCCGCCGAGACCGTGCCTCTCGCGACGCCCGTTCGGCAAACGGCGCGAGCGGTGAAAGCCTTCGGGCGCAAGGTCGCGCCATGAGGCCCGAACGGCGGCGCAATGTCGGCGATGCGATCTTCGTCGACGAGGTCGGCATCGAATTCGGCGTTTATGGCGACTTCCGTCTGCGCAGCGCCTATCAGCCGATTTTCGCCCCGCGCGGCGACACCTTGCACCCGGTGGCGGTCGAAGGCCTGATCGAGCCGCACCGCGCCGGCCGGCCAGGGTCGCCACGGGTGTTCTTTGAAGGCGTTGCCGCACCGGACCGGCTGTTTGTCGAGACCATGTGCCGGGTGCTGCATCTTCGGAATTTCCACAATATCGGCGTCGACGGGCTCGATCTGTTCTTCAATTACAATCCGCTGGTCAACGACCATGCCGGGCGGGCGTTGGCCGAGATCCGGCTTATGAGCAGGCATCTGAGCGAACTCGGCCTCGCACCTCGCATGCTGGTCTGCGAAATCACCGAACAGGCGGCGGACGATGCGCTGCTTGCCCGGCTGGCGCGCGAGATGCGGCGCGACGGCATCCGCATCGCCATCGACGATTTCGGCACGGGCCATTCGACCGAGGAGCGGGTGAGCCTGCTCAAGCCAGACATCGTCAAGATCGACGGCGGTTGGTTCGCGCAGTTCTGCCGCCATGCCGCAGCCGAACGCTTCTTCCGCCCGCTGGTATCCAGCCTGCACGACCGCGGCGCCAAGGTCCTGGTCGAAGGCATCGAGCAATCCATCCATCTGCGCGTCGCGCTCGAAGCCGGCGTCGATCTGCTGCAGGGCTTCCTTCTGGCCCGGCCGGCGCTGGCCGGCACCGTCTTCGAGGAAGAGCCGCTCGTCGTCGACGCGCTGCTGGGCCTCGACAACAAGGTCGTGCCGCTGTTTGCCAGGACCTTGCATCAGCGACGCTGATGGTCGCGCCAAAACAAATCATTGGTTGAGGACACCGCCGCTGCGATAATCGCCTCTGCAAAGCAGCGCTCGGGGAACGGCAATGATACTTTACAGCATGATCGACAGCGGCAACTGCTACAAGCCGCGCCTGCTGATGGCCAAGCTCGGCCGCGGCTTCACCACGGTCGAGGTGAGTTCGCATACGGGCGACACGCGAAAAGCCGATTTCGTCGCCAAGAATCCGAACGCCATGGTGCCGCTGCTCGAACTCGACGATGGCCGGCGGCTGGCCGAGTCCAACGCCATCCTGCTCTACCTCGCCGAGGGCACGCGCTTCCTTCCGGCGGACAAGTATGAGCGCGGGCTCGCCTATCAGTGGCTGTTCTTCGAGCAATACAGCCACGAGCCCTACATCGCCGTGCGCAAGGCGCTGTTGACCTTTCCCGAAAGGGCCGCGGATGCTACGCCCGAACGGCTGGCGGTGACACTGGAGCGCGGCAACAAGGCGCTTGGCGTGATGAACAGACATCTGGAAAACAACGCCTTCTTCGCCGGCAGCGCCTTCAGCGTCGCCGACATCGCGCTCTATGCCTACACGCACACGGCGGAGCAGGGCGGCTTCCAGCTCGACGTCTATCCGGCCGTGGCGGCCTGGCTGAGGCGGGTGGAAGCGGATCCGGGGCACGTGCCGATCGCGTGGGTGGGGTAGGCTTCGATTGGCGAAAGCGTCAACACAGCGTCCTTCGCCCCGTTTACGGGGAGAAGATGGCGGCAGCCAGATGAGGGGCGGCGCCAGCCTCTCTGGAAAATTCAAAAATGGGTAGTTCTGAAGCGTCAGCGCTGCCCCTCATCGCCCTGCCGGGCACTTCTCCCCGTAAACGGGGCGAAGGACGCTGTGGTCTTCTGAACCCCAGACAGCAAAAAGGCGGGATAAATCCCGCCTTCCGTGCTTGGTAGCCTGATCGGGAGCGTCCGGTCCGGGCTGGCAGCTATCTGCTGATCCAGTCTGTCGGGTCTTTCCGCTCCGGCGCGCTTCTCGCGCGACCGTCAGTACATCCGTGACTTGCCGCGCGCCCCGAGCTCTCGCCCGGCGCGCGCCATTCGCAAAATCAGGCTGCCTTGCTCAGAGATCCAGCGGACGACTTGCCAGTGCGGCGGTCCTGCTCGATCTCGAAGTTGATCTTCTGGCCTTCGACCAGGGTCGACAGGCCAGCACGCTCGACTGCGGAGATGTGGACGAAAACGTCCGCGCCGCCCGCGTCAGGCTGGATGAAGCCGAAGCCCTTGGTGGCGTTGAACCACTTGACCGTTCCAGTTGCCATAAAAATAGTCCTTGCATTTGCTTTGGTTTGACCGGACCGAGGTCCAGCCGGTGTGCATCGAGATTTTGGAGATAGACGTCAGCAAACGCGAAGATCGCGAGGCCCGGATCGATCGGCCGAAATATCAATGGGCCTGATATAGGCTGCTTTCCGACGAAAAACAAGACTGCGTGAAAAAGCCGTGATCGAGGGGCCGCCCAACGGCCGCCCCAATCTGGTGAAACCGTTGCGGAAGATCGCGCTGTCGCAGGATCGCGGATCGGGGGAGAGGACCATGAAAACCATTCTGCTTGCCGCCTGCCTGACGCTGGTGGCCGCCGAGGCGCAGGCGATCTCGCGCTACGACCCGACGCATATGAGCTGCGGCAAGGTGCAGTCGACGATCGCGCGGCAGGGCGCCGTCATCCTGCGCTACAAGTCGACACGCGTGCCGGGGCTGCCGCTCTACGACCGCTATGTACAAAGCCAGCAATTCTGCACCATGGGCGAGGTGAGGACGCGTGCCTATGTGCCGAGCGCCGACACCAAGTCCTGTCCGGTCTACAACTGCAAGCGGCCGGATAATGAAAGGCATTTCCGGCGGCGATTCTTCCACAACGACTAGGCCGCTCATCGACTGCAGCGGAGGCCTTCGCTCAGTTGTCCGACTGCGCCTCTCGGCGGCATGCGCTTTCATTCGCGGATCTGTTCCATGAGCATCGACACGAACCGCGTCACCTTTTGCGGGCGAAAGCGCGCGGCCGGGTAGACCACGTGAATGCCGCCGGAGGGCAGCGCCCAGTCGGGCAGCATATGGACGAGGCGACCCTGCGATAGATAGTCGGCGATCAGATAGTCCGGCAGGACCGCCAGTCCGCCGCCGGCGAGCGTCGCTTCCAGCACGGCCGGTGTCGAGTTGATGGAGAATGTCTCGCGCATGGTGACGGTCCGCCGCTCGACATCGCCTCGGGTGAAGCTCCAGGTGAACGGCTTGCGAAGAACGGAATTGGCAACGAGCGGCAGGGAAGCAAGATCTTCCGGTTCGTCCACCGTGACCCTGGCGGCAAAATCCCGTGAAGCAACCAGGATCTGCCGAAAGGTGCCGATGCGGCGCGCCTGCTGGCTGGAATCTTCCAGCCAGCCGACCCGGATGGACAGGTCCATCTTGCTGCCGATCAGATCAATTATGGCATCGGAAATGAACAATTCGACGCCGCAGGCTGGAAATTCCTGCCGAAAGCGGGCGGCGATCGGGGCCAGCACGATCGCGCCATAATCATTGGACGCGGAAACGCGCAGCACGCCGGCCACCTCGGTGTTGCCCTCTCCGACCTCGGCGACTGCCTCTTCAACGTCCCGCAGGATCATGACGCAACGTGCATGCAGAAGGCGGCCTGCTTCGGTCGGCTCGAGCCTCCGCGTCGTGCGCACGAGAAGCGTGGTCTGCAGTTCGGCTTCAAGGCGGGCGACCTGTTGGCTGACGACGGCCTTCGTGATCCCAAGCCGCTCGGCTGCCCGGGTAAACGAGCCCGCGTCGATGACGGTGGCAAAATAGGCGAGGCGGTTGAGGTTGATCGGTTCCACGGGAACGCCTTCGGTTTTATTGTAATCCTATGGCATACAGTCTGTATTATTATAGAGAATTTATCAATTAATCCGACGGGGCTACCTTCCGAGCTGTTCTCGCAATCAGCGGCGGAGCGCGGATGCCAACGCCTCCCGATCCCATTCAAAGGAGCTATTCGATGTTCACAAGGAGACAGATCATGAAGACGTCATTGGCCCTCGGCGCAGCCGCCGTTTTCGCATCCGCCGAGCGTGGCCAGGCCGCCGGCGGCCAGCTCGACTGGAAACATTTCCCGGCGGGTCCGAACGGCTTCTTCCGCGCGCCGGTGCTGCTGTCCGGGCCGAGCGAGGCCTTGTTGATCGATGGCGGCTTCACCTATCCGGACGGCAAGGCGCTCGCCGAGGCCATCAAGGCGACCGGCAAGAAGCTGACCACCATCTATGTCAGCCAGTCCGATCCCGATTATTACTTCAGCCTGAAGCCGGTGCGGGAAGCCTTCCCGGAGGCAAAAGTGATCGCTGCTTCAGCCACGCTCGAAGCCATCAAGGACAGCGTGGAGAAGAAGCTTGCGGTCTGGGGCCCGCAATTGAAGGAAAATGGCCCTCAGGCGCTGACCGACATCGTCTTGCCTGAGGCTTTCGACGGCCCAACGCTCACGATCGACGGCGAGACGATCGAGATCGTCAATGCCGAAGAAGGACTAGCCAATCGCCGGTACCTGTTCGTGCCGTCGCTCAATGCCGTGTTCGGCGGCGTGATGATCTTCGCGGGTGTTCATGTCTGGACCGCCGACACGCAGACCAAGGAAAGCCGTGCCGCCTGGATCAAGACGCTGGATGCTGTTGCCGCCCGCCACCCGGCCGTCGTGGTGCCTGGCCACATGACCCCCGATGCCAAGACCGGTCCTTCGGCGGTGGAATTCACCAAATCCTATCTCCTCGCCTTCGAGGACGAGTTGAACAAGGCGGCCGACAGCGCAGCGCTAAAGGCAGCCATGGAGGCCCGCTTTCCAGGTCTCGGCATGGGCGTTGCCCTCGATATCGGATCCAAGGTCGCCAAGGGCGAGATGAAGTGGGGCTGACGTAGCACCGACCATCGATCTGATCCGCCGGACTATCGAGGAATCTCCGAGGAGAACGGCAGCGCCCATTGGCCAAAACAGAAGGTGGATTTCAAGCGGGTGATCGCCGAAGGCGACCTTGTCATGACGGAGGGTCGTCCAGCCGAAGACGGGCGACACGCCGGAGACCGTCATCGTGGATATTTTCCGCGTCGAGGATGGCAAGACCGCCGAGCAGGGACGTGATGCAGCCGATGCCGGCCAATCCGGCGAACAAGCGACCCATGTACTGATCTAGCCTTTGCGTGCTGCCTTGACCGCCGGTTCAGAAGCCGAACGAGACCTGCGTCGGCGGCGGCGGGCCGACGCGCACGCCTTCCATGGCCAGCATCTTTTCCTTGGTGACCGAGCCGCCGGGTGCCGAGAAGCCGCCGATCTTGCCGCCGGCGGCCAGGATGCGGTGGCAGGGGATGACCAGCGGCACCGGATTGGCGCCAAGGGCAGCACCCGTTTCGCGCGGCAGGCCGGCATGGCCGGCGCGCTTGGCGAGTTCGCCATAGGTGGTGGTTTGCCCATAGCTGAGCTTTCGCGCCGCGTCGTAAATGGCGAGGCGGAAATCGTCGACGCCGTCGAGATCGACGGGTACGCTGGTGAAATCGACGTCCTCGCCTGTGGCATATGCCTTGATCGAAGCGATCAGGTCGACCACCCATGGCGGCTGGGCCGTGGAGGCGGAAACGCCTGCATGGCGCATCAGCCGCCGCTCCACCGCTTCGCGGCTGCGTTCGGGCAGGCAGAGCCGGATCAGGCCCTTTTCGCTCCAGGCGATGCCCATGAAACCGATCACTGTTTCTAACACTGCGTGGCCGGCTGTGATCGAAGATGACGTTTCCATGATGCGCTCCTTTCCGCAAACCGGCGAAATCCGGGATTCCTGCCAGTACATATCAGGAACAATATGGCATCGCCGCCCGCGTCCCGCCACCCGAAAACCACCTGATCGCCCCGATTGCCGGTGCTGAATCGCTGGTGTAAGGGATTTCTTAACACCCGACGAACCGGACCCGAGCGCGGCTTGCCAGCAAAACTGAACCTTATCGCGATCGGCGTGATCGTCGCCGCTGCCGGCCTTAGCGGCTGCACGTCGACCTCGCAGATGAAGGCCGCGCCATCCCTGACCGAAACCGCAGAAGTTGCCGGCAGCGATGCAGGCTTCACGGTGCCGTTGCCGGACACGGTTTCGGTGCTGCCGCAATCCTCTGGCATCACGCCCGTCCAGGCCGCCGAACTGACGCCTGGCGTGGCCGCGCCGGGTCTCGATCCCGCTGCCGCGGCGACCGCTGCCTTTGCCGGAGCGACGCCAACCGCGCCGGCCGTGCCCGCGGTGATGACCGCCAATGCCTGGCAGGCGCCGCCCCCGTCCAAGGCAGGTCAGGAGTCCAAGGCCGGCCAATCGGCCAAGGCGGCAGAGATATACACGACCGCGGGGCTCGTCGTGCCCGCAGTCGCCAAGGGTGGCCTGAAAACCATGCCCGGCGTGCAGCAGGTGGCCTATGTCGTGCCGCAGAATCCGGCTGCCCTGGTGCAGTTCCCGTCCGCGCCGGTCGACCCGGCCGCTCCGGCGCAGGAAGAGCACACAGGCATGCGCGGTGACGTCGACCGGCTGATCGTCAAATACGCCGCCCTTTACCAGGTGCCGGTGGATCTTGTGCGCCATGTCGTCAACCGCGAAAGCACATTCAATCCCAAGGCCTACAACAATGGCCATTGGGGCCTGATGCAGATCAAGCACGCGACGGCGCGCGGCATGGGCTATGACGGACCGGCCAAGGGCCTGTTCGATGCCGAGACCAACCTCAAATACGCGGTCAAATATCTGCGTGGCGCCTGGCTGGTCTCGGACGGCAATGCCAAGAAGGCCGACTGGCTCTACCAGACCGGCTATTATTTCGACGCCAAGCGCAAGGGCTTGCTCGAGGCGACGGGCCTCGGCACCGACCGCAAGCGGCAGCGCCTGCAGCCCGACGCCTGAGCGTCATGCCTGAACCGCGCCCACCGGCCCCTGACGACATCCGGCTGCGCAAGATCCTCGACGAGACGCTCGTTGTACCGCACTGGCCGCAGGGTTTCACCATGCGCTCGTTTGAGCCCGGTGACGCGCTGCCCCTGCATGCGCTGCTCGGCGACGTGTTCGACGACGGCGCCGACGGTCCGTTCGACGAATGGTGGCCGCGCATATCCGGTGATCCCGAATTCGACCCCGCGCTTTGTTTCCTTGTCATCGACGCCAAGGGCCGGCTGGCGGCGGCGGCGCTTTGCTGGACGCGCGCTTTCGTCAAGGATCTCGCCGTCCATCCCGAGGCGCGCGCCCGGGGCATAGCGGAAGCACTGATGTGGCACGTCTTCTCCGCCTTTCGCGATCGCGGCGCCGACCATGTCGATCTCAAGACCAACACGGTCGAGAACGCCGCCGCCGTGCGGCTTTATGAGCGGCTGGGGATGATGCCTGTCGCCTGGGAGGGCTAGCTTCCGATCGGCCCGATCGCTGGTTGGCCGCGATGGCCAGGGAACCCAAAGCGTCGCTTTGCATTCATTGAACGGTGGGGCCTGACGAGCTGCCGGCGTATCCGCGTCGCCAGCATGGAGATCCCCCATCGTGAAGCTTTTCCATGCATTTCTGGCGTTGGCGGTCACCGTCATGCTGGGAACCGTTCCAGTGCGGGCCGTCGATTTGTCGATCGTGTCGGGCGACACCGGCAACGGCATCAAGGTGCTGCGCGAAATCCTCGACCGCTACGAGAAAGAAAGCGGCAACAAGGTCTCTATCGTCGTCATGCCGTCGTCCGGGACCGACCAGTTCGGCCAGTACCGGCTGTGGCTTGCCGCCGGAAACAGCGACATCGACATCTACCAAACCGATGTCATCTGGGCGCCGCAGCTCGCCAGCCAGCTCGTGGATTTGACCGCGGCGACGCGGGATGTCGTGGGCGCGCATTTCCCCTCGATCATCCAGTCGCAGACCGTCAACGGCAAGCTCGTCGCGCTGCCGATCTTCACCGATGCCCCGGCGCTCTACTACCGCAAGGATCTCCTCGACAAATACGGCGCCAAGGTGCCGGCCACCTGGAAGGAGTTGGGCGATACCGCGCAGCTGGTGATGGACAAGGAACGTGCCGCCGGCAATCGCGATATCTGGGGCTTCGTCTTCCAGGGCAATGCCTATGAGGGGCTGACCTGCAACGCGCTCGAATGGGTGATGTCGAATGGCGGCGGCCAGATCATCGAGCCGGACGGCACCGTCTCCATCAACAATCCCAAAGCGGCGGCGGCGCTCGACATGGCCAGGGGCTGGATCGGAACCATCGCGCCGCCCGGCGTGCTTGCCTACCAGGAAGAGGAATCGCGCGGCGTCTGGCAGACAGGCAACGCGGTCTTCATGCGCAACTGGCCCTATGCCTATGCGCTCGGCAACGGCGAGGGGTCGCCGATCAAGGGCAAGTTCGACGTGGCGCCACTGCCGGCCGGCACGGGCGAAGGCGCACGGCCGGTCGCGACGCTCGGCGGCTGGAACCTCGCGGTGTCCAAATATTCAAAGCATCCGGACGCGGCAATCGAGCTGGTCAAGTTCATCGCCTCGCCGGCGATGCAGAAATACCGCACGCTGAAGACATCCAACCTGCCGACCATCCAGTCGCTCTATGACGATGCCGACATCGCCAGGGAGCAGCCGATCGTTCCGCACTGGAAGCAGATATTTCTCAATGCCGTGCCGCGTCCCTCGTCCGCGACAGGGATCAAGTACAACGAGGCATCGAGCCAGTTCTGGAATGCCGTTCACAACACGCTGTCGGGCGACGGCGCCGCCGCTGACAATCTGGCCGATCTCGAAGCGACGCTGACCAGGCTGAAGGGCCACGGCTGGTGAGCGCGGAGCCGGCAGGCGCCAGCCAGGCCCAGCGTCCGCGCTCGCGGCTGATGGCACAGCGCGTTCGCTCGGCGTGGCTGTTCCTGGCGCCGATGCTTCTAGTGCTGGCCGCTGCGGCCGGCTGGCCGCTTGCCCGCACGGTCTATTTCAGCTTCACCGACGCCTCGCTGGCCGATCTCGACGCGCGCCAGTGGGTCGGCTTTGCCAATTATTTCTCGGTGTTCACAATGCCGAGCGGCCGCGTCCTCTATGACGGCCTGCTGGTCGATCCGGTGTGGTGGCGCGCCGTCTGGAATACGGTGCGCTTCGCGGCGATTTCGGTGAGTTGCGAGACGATCCTCGGCATGATCGTGGCGCTGGTGCTCAATGCCGAATTCCCGGGCCGCGGCATCGTCAGGGCGGCGATCCTGATCCCCTGGGCGATCCCGACCATCGTCTCGGCCAAGATGTGGCAGTGGATGCTGAACGACCAGTTCGGCATCATCAATGTCGTGCTGATCAATTTCGGCCTGATCGACGGCAAGATCGCCTGGACGGCCAGTGCTGAAACCGCGATGGCGGCGGTATTGATCGTCGACATCTGGAAGTCGACGCCGTTCATGACGCTGCTGATCCTGGCCGCATTGCAGATGCTGCCGCGCGAGATCATCGAGGTCGCCAAGCTCGACGGCGCCAATCCATGGCAGATCTTCTGGCGGGTGACCTTGCCGCTGATCCGCCCGGCGGTGATGGTGGCGGTGATCTTCCGCGCGCTCGATGCGCTGCGCATCTTCGACCTGATCTATGTGCTGACGCCCAACAATGTGCACACCAAGTCGATGTCGGTGTTCGCCCGCGAGAACCTGTTCGAGTTCGACAAGTTCGCCTACGGATCGGCCGCCTCGACGCTGCTCTTCCTGATCCTGGCCCTGCTCACCATCGCCACCATCCGGATCGGCCGCGTCAGCCTGGATGGAGGCCGCTGAGATGTGGTTCCTGAAACGCGGGGCTTTTTACCTGCTGGTTGGGGTAATCGTCTTCGTCGCGGTGTTCCCGTTCTACTACGCCATCGTCACCAGCCTGAAATCGGGTACCGAGCTGTTCCAGGCCGATCTCTGGCCAAAGACGTTCAGCCTGGCCAACTACCGCAACGTGCTGACCGAGGGCAGCTTCGTGCGCAATTTGGTGAATTCGCTGGTCGTCTCGGGCGCGGTCGTGGCACTCTCCCTGTTCCTGGGGGTCACCGCGGCATACGCGCTGGCGCGCATCCGCTTCCGTGGCCGCTCGGCCCTGCTGTTCGCCATCCTGTCGGTGTCGATGTTTCCGCAGGTGGCGGTGCTGGCCGGGCTGTTCGAACTGGTACGCCTGTTCGGCCTCTACAATTCGCTGTTCGCGTTGATCTTTTCCTACATGATCTTCACGCTGCCGTTCACCGTCTGGGTGCTCACCGCCTTCGTGCGTGACCTGCCGGTCGAGGTCGAGGAGGCGGCGATCCTCGACGGCGCGACGCCCTGGATCATCATCACGCGGATCTTCCTGCCGCTGATGTGGCCGGCGCTGGCGACCACCGGGCTGCTCGCCTTCATCGGTGCGTGGAACGAATTCCTGTTTGCGCTGACCTTCACCTCCAACAATGCGCAGCGCACCGTGCCGGTGGCCATCGCGCTGCTGTCGGGCAATTCGCAGTTCGAGATCCCCTGGGGCAACATCATGGCCGCGTCGGTGATCGTCACCGTGCCGCTGGTGGTGCTGGTGCTGATCTTCCAGCGCAAGATCGTCTCCGGCCTGACCGCCGGCGGGGTCAAGGGGTGAGGGGGTGAGGCCGATCGATCGACAACGATTTGTCGATCGAGGCGAACCGCACGGCTCGTGCGGCGTTGAGTTGGCAGAGGGACCATTCCGGATCGGAGATTTCAGATGAAAACGCTTCTGACCGCGACCGCCGCAGCCTTGCTGGCCTGCGCGCCGGCAGCCCTTGCGCAAACGAACGGCACCAAATCCACCGAAGTCGCGCCGCTGGTGGCCGACAGCAAGGTCGACACCCAGACCTTCGTCACCACCGTGCCCAACGCCAACGCGTTCGAAATCCAGTCGAGCAAGCTGGCCGAGCAGAAATCCGCATCGGCCGGCGTCAAGGCCTTCGCAGGCCAGATGATCAAGGACCACACCAAGGCCGGCGAGGATTTCAAAACGGCGCTGAGCCAGGGCCAGACCACGGCTTCGATCAAGCCGGCCGGACCGGCGCTGCAGCCCAAGGAGCAGCGGATGCTCGACGAACTGAAGGGCGCGAGCGGCAAGGATTTCGACACAAAATACATCATGATGCAGAGCGAAGCGCACAAGCAGGCGGTCGCGCTGTTCAGCACCTACGCCAAGTCGGGCGACGACCCGACGATGAAGGAGTTTGCCAAGAAGACGCTGCCGGTGCTGAAGATGCACGAAAAGCATGTGAAGGAACTGGCCGCCGCGCATCAGGGATGACGGCTCTGCCGATCAGGGATGACGGCTCTGCCGATCAGGGGTGACGGCCCGGTTGTCGGTCAGATATCGGGTGCGTTGCCGATCTTCTTCTTGAGCTCCAGTGCCCAGGCGCGGCCCTCGTCGCCGCCCCACAGCAGCCAGGCGATGTGGCCTGCCGAGGGGTTTTGCTCGTTGCCGTAGTTCTTGCCCCGCTTGTCGACCTCGTGGCGGGCGAAGTAGCTGACCATGCGCCGGATGGTGGAAGGGGCGAGCTTCTCGCGGTTCTTCAGTTCTGTCGCCCGCGCGACACCGATCTCGGTGGCGCCACGGCCGAACTGCTGGCGCAGCCGGAGGCCCTTGGCGGCGTTGTCGGCCACCACTTGCGGGCAGCGCAGGTCGATCTCGTCGTCTTCTTGCATGGATGTCCCCGGCGCGCGGTGGCGAACAGATACATTGGTATGCCGCCCCGTACAAATTGTCGGGACCGGTCGTCGCAAAACGTCCTTGGGTCGCAGAGCAACCGCGCCGGGACGCCGGCGCTACGACGCAAGGAGCCCACCATGATCACCTTTCCCAACGAATCCGCCAGATACCGCACCGCTCGCGAAAAGCTCTTGAAGAAGGAAATCGAGCTGCGCCGCGCCATGGAAGCCGTGGCCGAGGCACGCCGCGCGCTGCCGCCGGGCGGGCTGATCCGCCAAGACTACGTGTTCGATGCGCTAGATGCCGATGGCAGGCCGGCCAAGGTCAAACTGTCGGAGCTGTTCGCGCCTGGGAAGGACACCCTCATCCTCTATCAAATGATGTTTCCCCGCCATCCGCAGGAAACGCGCGATGTCGCCACCAGCGGCGGCACGGCCAAGCTCGCCCGGCCGGACCAGCCATGCCCATCCTGCACGGCGCTGCTCGACCAGTTCGACGGCGCGGTCGGGCATCTCGAGGCCGCCGGTTTCAACTTCGCGGTGGTGGCCAAGACCGGGCTGGAAAACCTGGTGACGCTCGGCCGCGACCGTGGCTGGAGGAACATGCGGCTGGTGTCGTCGGCCAACAACAGCTTCAAGCGCGACTACAATGCGGAGACCGCCGATGGCGCGCAGCTCCCGCTGCTCTCGGTGTTCCACCGCGATGGTGACGCTATCCGCCATTTCTGGTCGTCCGAACTCGGCTTCGCGCCGACCGACCCCGGCCAGGACCCGCGCGCCATCGGCACCTGCGAGATCCTGTGGAACCTGATGGATTTTACCCCTGGGGGAAGGCCGAACTGGGATGAACAGCTGCAGTATGGGTGTTGTCATTAGGGGGGCGGGGCGGCGGTGCATGGAGTCCGCGAACGGTCCATGGTCGGTACCCTACGAGGCCCCCCTCTGTCCTGCCGGACATCTCCCCCTCAAGTGGGGAGATCGGCCATCATCCCGGGCTTCGCCAGTCCTCGATGTTTAAAAGAATGGCGCGTCGGCAAAGCTGCCATCTCCCCACTTGAGGGGGAGATGTCCGGCAGGACAGAGGGGGGCGCCGTAGAGCACTGACGGCGGATGCTAGTCCTTGGCAACCAAGCGCCGCCGAGATGGCTTTGTGCCTGCGCCGGCGGCGCATTAGACTAGCCGCCATAATCCCCGAGGAAGCATCCATGCCCAAGATCGACCTCGCCACCGTGCCCGTCCGCCAAGGCTCAGGCTACCCCGCACCCTTCGACGCGCCCTGCGCCACGCGCACGCGCCGTCGCCTGGGTGACGCCGGCGGGCTCACCGATTTCGGCGTCAATTTGATGACACTCCCGCCCGGCGGCTGGTCGAGCCAGCGCCATTGGCACAGCCATGAGGATGAGTTCGTCTATGTGCTGGAAGGCGAACTGACGCTGGTCGAGGATGGCGGCGAGACGCTGCTCCGGGCGGGCGATAGTGCTGCCTTCGCCAAGAACAGCGGCAACGGCCACCACATGATCAACCGGTCGTCCGCGACCGCGCGATATTTGGAGATCGGCTCGCGCAACCCGGATGACGTCATCACCTGCTCCGACATCGACATGATGAGCCCGAGTTCCGACGGACGATTTTTGCAAAAGGACGGCACGCCGTATCCCGGGCAGGGGTGAGCGAGGTGCCTGCCTTTCCTTCTCCCCTTGCGGGCCCGTTGCGTTATTGATCTCCGGGCGTGAGAGGAGAAGGCAAGGGCAATACGGAGGGGTTTTCGGCTCGGGTTT
>NZ_JAIUIQ010000058.1:0-33391 GCF_020165735.1 Mesorhizobium sp. B283B1A | reverse complement strand
TGAAAGGGCTGAGCCCTGTGCAATACAGGACCCAGCCCTTAAACCTACCAAATCAATGAACCGTCCAACTTTACGGGATCAGTTCAATGGCCGGGCTTTTTTGTTGATGGGAGCGGCAAACACGGCTTCAGCGTCTGGGGGCTACTTCACGTCGAGCGCGTAGGAGCACCCAGCCAGCGCCTTGCCGGGATGGGACTCGACGGTCGAGACGTTGAGCGTGATGCGCGTGGCAAGTCTCACGCCGCCGCTGTCCTCGGTGCTTTCGGCCACGACCTTCTCGCCCAGGAATTTGTCCGGGGTCGAGACGCCGCCGGGACGTTGAGCTGGCGGGCGAGATCCGCTGCGGCGATGCCGTCAAGCACGGCCATCGGTCCGGTTGCGGTAAAGGCGATTGTCACCGTCTCGCGTCCGAAGACATGGACCGGAGCAGGCAGTTGATACTGCCGCAGGAAGGGATTGCCCGATGCAACCTCTTTCCAGCCAAGCGTATCCGCCGCCCTACGCTCGCCGGCCAGCCACAGGGCAAAGCTGTTGTAGTTCGGCACGTCTGCCCGGCATTCGAGGAGTGCGGCGAGGTCGAGCGAGGCGGGATCATAGTCGCCGGCTTTGGCAACAGCCAAATTCGCCAGGATAGCCACCGCCGGCAGGAAACAGTTTCCAGGAATGGCCGAGCGCCTAGGCACATCACACTCAATAATGCGCGTAGCCGCTCAACGGGCATTTTTGGGAGGCGGGAACCCGGAAGGTGCCGTCAATACCGCTGCAGTTACGGAATCTAGGGTTTTGCGGCGGCGGGGCAACCGTCCTTCGCTTGCCCTCGATGACCGTCGGGACTCCGGAATTCTGCGCGTAGCCGCTCGAAGGGCATTTCTGGGAAGCGGGAACCTGGAAGGCGCCGTCAATGCCGCTGCAGTTACGGAAGTTGGGTGACCGCGGCGCCTGGGCTTGCGCGGGCGCAGCCGCCTTTGCTTTGCCCTTGAGGACCATCCAGATTTCGGTCGGCTGGTCGAGCTGAAGCCTGTTTATGTCGGAATAGCTGATGCGGCCGCTGCGTATCCCATCGGCAATGCGCTGGCAAAACAGGGCGGGCATGCGCTCTTGCGAGACGCCCATGAACAAAGCCATGTCATGCTTGAACGTAAGGTCCCGTGTGCGAGCGGAGGCGACGCATTCGTTCATCTCCGCCTTCGGGTCACGCTTGGCGCCTGCCTGTGAGGACTGGCACACCGTCAAGACGACGATCAAGCCAAGCAGAAGAGAAATACTATTCTTCACTGTCAAACCCCCTAAACCCGCAAGTGAACTTAGATGATACCGCCAAAAGGTCAAACAGGAACCGAGTCCAGGCGGCTTGATTTTGTTTATATTAGAGGAAGCAAATAAAAACCCGACGTCTCCGTCGGGTTTCTTAGGCGTAGTTGGCAAAGCGCCAGGCCGTTGTCCGGATATCATCCCTTGCGGTTGCGGGCGGCCAGGGTGCGCAGCCTCAGCGCATTGAGGCGGATGAAGCCGGCGGCGTCCTTCTGGTCATAGGCGCCGCGGTCGTCCTCGAAGGTGACCAGCGCGTCGGAATAGAGCGTCTTCCTGGACTTGCGGCCAGTGACCATGACGTTGCCCTTGTAGAGCTTCAGCCGCACCGTGCCTTCGACGTCTTCCTGGCTCTTGTCGATCATCGCCTGCAGCATCAGGCGCTCGGGCGCGAACCAGAAGCCGTTGTAGATGAGTTCGGCGTAGCGCGGCATGAACTCGTCCTTGAGGTGGGCAGCACCCCGGTCGAGCGTGATCGATTCGATGGCGCGGTGCGCGGCGATGAGAATGGTGCCGCCGGGCGTCTCATAGACGCCGCGCGATTTCATGCCGACGAAGCGGTTCTCGACCAGGTCGAGCCGGCCTATGCCGTTGTCGCGGCCGAGATCGTTGAGTGCCGCCAGCATGGTTGCCGGCGACAGCTTCTTGCCGTTGAGCGCGATCGGATCGCCCTTCAGGAACTCGATCTCGATCTCGGTGACCTTGTCGGGCGCATCCATCGGCGAAACGGTGCGCTGGTGGACGAATTCCGGCGGCTCCACCCAAGGGTCCTCCAGCACCTTGCCCTCGGAGGAGGAGTGCAAGAGGTTGGCGTCGACCGAGAAAGGTGCCTCGCCCCTCTTGTCCTTGGCCACCGGGATCTGGTGCTGCTCGGCGAAATTGATCAGGTCGGTGCGCGACTTGAACGACCAGTCGCGCCACGGCGCGATGACCTTGATGTCGGGGTTCAGCGCGTAAGCCGAAAGCTCGAAGCGCACCTGGTCGTTGCCCTTGCCGGTGGCGCCATGGGCGATCGCATCGGCGCCGGTCTCCCTGGCGATCTCGACGAGATGCTTGGAGATCAGCGGACGCGCGATCGAGGTGCCGAGCAGGTAGGTGCCTTCATAGACGGTGTTGGCGCGGAACATCGGAAAGACGAAGTCGGACACGAATTCCTCGCGCACGTCGACGACGCGGATGTCCTTGATGCCCATCATCTCGGCTTTCTTGCGCGCCGGCTCCAGTTCGCCGCCCTGGCCGAGATCGGCGGTGAAGGTGACGACCTCCGCGCCGAGCTCGGTCTGCAGCCATTTCAGGATGATGGATGTGTCGAGGCCGCCGGAATAGGCGAGCACGACCTTCTTGACGTCTTTGGTCTTGGACATTTCTGCTCCGTCGATGGCGGACACTTGGGCGTCACGCATTGTCGGAGCGCCTTTTAGCAGGAACGGCAAAGCGAGCAAGCATGCGCGGCGCCAGACTACTGATCCAGCGCATGGCGGCTGGCGTCTCTGAAACTCTTCGCGATGTGGAATGGATCGTCAGCCTGATCGATGCACGTGAGGAAGCTCCGAAGCGTCCGGCCACCTAAAAGAAAAAGGCCCTTGCCGCTCGAGGGTGCCCGCCGGAGATGCACTAACTAGGCATCTGGCGCCGGCGCGACGCGCCTTGTATAGGCTCCAGGTCTTCCCGGGGCCTTCCATGTCGTTCATTCCAGACACCACCACGCTGATCCAGTTCGCCATCGCCACCGTGATCCTGGCGATCACGCCTGGACCCGACATGACCCTGTTCGTCTCGCGCACGCTGAGCCAGGGGCGGGCCACCGGCTTTGCCTCGATGGCCGGCGCGCTGTGCGGCACGCTGATCCACACCACGCTGGTGGTGGTCGGCATCTCGGCGCTGATCGTCGCCTCGCCGATGGCTTTCTTCGTGCTGAAGATCTTCGGCGCCGGCTATCTCGTCTTCCTGGCCTGGCAGGCGATCGCCAAGGGCTCGGCCTTCTCGCCGGAAAAGAAGACGGGCCCGCGGATCTCGCTGTTGCGCAGCTGGGCGGCGGGGCTCGGCGTCAACCTGCTCAACCCGAAGATCATCCTGTTCTTCATGACCTTCCTGCCGCAATTCGTCTCCGCGCACGACCCGAACGCGCCCGGAAAACTGTTTTTCCTTGGGCTCATGTTCATCGTGCTGTCGATCCCGGTGACGGCGCCGATGGTGCTGGCGGCGGAAAAGTTCTCGGCGGCCATGAAAGCCAGCCCGCGGGTCACGCGGGTGGTCGACTATCTCTTTGCCGGCGTGTTTTCGGCCTTCGCGCTCAAGATCCTGACGGCCCAGGCGAAGTAGGCTTTCCCGTTACCGCAAATTTACCGGCGCTGTTGCATTGTTGCAATTGTAGGCTCCGTTGCGCTCGCCTAAGAACCGCTAGGGCACTTGGGGAAATCAATGAAAAGCATACTTTTGGCATCTGTCGCCTTGATCGGGCTGGTCTGCGAGGCCAGCGCGCAGGACGCGGCTTACAACTGGTCGGGGTCTTATATCGGTGTCGAGGGCGGCTATGCCGGCTCTTCGGTCCGCTTCAATGCCGACGCGACCAGCTTCGACGACACCTACCACAAGGATGGTTATCTCGGCGGCATCTACGCCGGGCATGACTGGCAAAGCGGACAATTCGTCTATGGCGTAGTCGGTGATTTCGATTTCATCGGCATGCACGACACGGAATTCGGCCAGCTTGACCTTCTAGGCAAGGGCGAGACCTACACCTACGACGTCGACTGGGTTGCGACCGCGCGCGGCCGCGCCGGCTATGCGGTGACGGACGGTTTGCTGGCTTATGTGACCGGTGGCGTGGCGGCAGGACATTTTCAGGCGACGTCTTACAACCGTCCTTTTCTTGCACCATTTGCGTCGACCTCGGATTTCTCCGGCGTGAAGTTCGGTGGTGTGTTCGGCCTCGGCACCGAATATGCGCTGGCTGACAAGTGGTCGCTGAAGGCGGAATATCTCCACTACATATTCGACGAGATCGAGCCGGGGCCGGGCGGTACGGCCGGCGCGAGTTTCCGGCCGTCTCTCGACACGGTGAAATTCGGTATAGCGTATCGCTTCTAAGGGTAAGCTAGGCGGGAAGACCGGGTCCGGCGAAGAGTCGGGTCAATCCGGCCGCCTCGGCCATCTTTGTACGCTCTTCATACTCTTCGAGCGTCAGCGCATAGAGCATCTGGTCGATGCGTTTGCCGGTGCGGCCATCGATGCGGTGCGACCGCAAGGTGCCTTCGAGCCGCAAGCCGGATCGTTCGCAGACGGCGATGGCCGCTTGATTTCGCGCCAGTGGCTGGAATGTAACCTTCTCCAGCTTGCGCTCGCGAAAGAAATGCCGGAGCAATACGACGGACGCCTCGAATGCCATGTTGCGGCCGCGGTTGTCCGGATCGCCGATGATCAGATGGAGCGAGCCGAGGCGGTGCCTCAGGTCGACCTCCATCACGGCCAGGCCTAGCGGCACGTCATCGGGCCGTCGCAGGATCGCCATCAGGTTTCGCTTCAGATTGTCGAAGCTCGCGACATAGGCGCGGAAAGCGTCGAGACCCATGGCTTTCTGCGGCGCGTTCAGCCCTTCCATGACAGCCGGATCGGTCAGCCATTCCGCGATCTCAGGCGTGACCTCGGACGGCACGAGCGTTCGGATGCGAGCTTTGTCGCTCCACCTGTCGACAAAGACCGGCTTCAGCCGCTGTGCCGCAAGAGGTGTAACAAGCGGTGGGAGTGGCGACCTTGCGCCCTGCTGCGGCATTTTTGGCATGGCCTAGTCATGCGAAAGCAAGCGGTCGGGGTCAAGAGCGCCGATCGAGATCAGGCGCCTGAAAGCTTCGCGTGGCCGTTTGCCACCAGCTTCCAGCCCAGCGCCCGGCGGCGAGCCAGTAGAAGATGCCGCCGATCATGCCGCTGCCGATCACTGCCATGATGGCGCTGGTGCCGGTCACCGCGAAGGTGGTGTCACCGATGTGGTCGACAATGCCGAGGAACACGGCCGCGACCACGGCACCCGCCAGCGCATAGAACAGCCAGTCGCGCCGGCCGAGGATTTCGGCAACCAGGACGACGACCGCCGCCGGCATGAAAGCGAAATAGGCGACGAACAGGGCGACGAAGGGAATCGAGAAATACAGCGAAGCCGTCACCGCCGGATGCGCCTGTTCAGGCATGTAACCGAGCGATGCCAGGAACAGGGCGTTGAGAAAAGCGCTCGCCGCCAGCGAAGCGACCGCATAACCGAACAGGATGACGGCAAGGCGCACGATGTAGGTGACCAAGCGGCCCATCACGGATCCCGCTGTTTGAGCTGACCGGACCCGCGCCCGGCCAGAAGCCAGTAGACCCAACCGGCAGCGGTGCCGGCGGTTGCCAGGAAACCGAGGAAGCCAGGATTGAAAACAAATCCTCCCGCAGAACCCGGAACCAAAACGCCAAAGGCGATGGACGTGATCGCACCCGTGGCCGCGAAGTAGAACCATCCTTGCAGCGACCGCCATTCGGCGAGAACGATGGCAGGACCGACGACCAGCAGCGCGCAGACCGCCACGGTCAACACGGCGAGCGGAAAGGACCCCAGCCAGTCGAAGGTGAAAACCAGGGACCAGTTGCCGTATTCGATCCCTTCCAGAAGCGTGATCAGCAGGACTGGCACCAGGATGGAGGTCAGCACGGCGGCGACATAACCGACCGCTATGATGGCGAAACGCTTGAGCCCGGCGACGAGACGGTTCACGCCTCGCCGTGCCCCGCGATCATCATGGCTTCCAGCGCCAGCCGGTCGACCTTGCGCATGCGCTCCGATTCCGACTTCAGCTGGCCGCAGGCGGCAAGGATGTCGCGGCCGCGCGGCGTGCGGATCGGCGAGGCATAGCCGGCATTGTTGATGTAGTCGGCGAATTTCTCGATCGTCTCCCAGTCCGAGCACTGGTAATTGGTGCCCGGCCACGGATTGAACGGGATCAGGTTGATCTTGGCCGGAATGCCCTTGAGCAGCTTGATCAGGCCCTTGGCGTCCTCGATGGAATCGTTGACGTCCTTCAGCATCACATATTCGAAGGTGATGCGCCTGGCGTTCGACAGGCCGGGATAGGCGCGGCAGGCGGCGATCAGATCCTTGAGCGGATACTTCTTGTTGATCGGCACCAGGAGGTCGCGCAGATCGTCATTGGTGGCGTGCAGCGAGATCGCCAGCATGACGCCGATCTCCTCGCCGGTGCGGAAGATCTCGGGCACGACGCCGGAGGTCGACAGCGTGATGCGTCTTTTCGACAAGGAAAGCCCGTCGCCGTCGGAGGCGATCAGCAGCGCCTTCTTGACCGCTTCGAAATTGTAGAGCGGCTCGCCCATGCCCATCATGACGATGTTGGACACTTTGCGGCCCTCGGCCGGCACGATAGCGCCGTCGGGCGTATCGCGGTCGGGAAAATCGCCGAGCCGGTCGCGGGCGGTGAGCAATTGCGCCAGGATTTCCTCGGCGGTCAGGTTGCGCACCAGCTTCTGCGTACCGGTGTGGCAAAACGAGCAGGTCAGCGTGCAGCCGACCTGCGAAGAGATGCAAAGCGTGCCGCGGCCTTCCTCGGGGATGTAGACGGTCTCGATCTCGACCGGCCGGCCGGCGCCGCGCGGCGGGAAGCGGAACAGCCATTTGCGGGTGCCGTCGGCGGAAATCTGCTCCTCGACGATTTCGGGCCGCGCCACGGTGAAATGCTTGTCGAGTTCGGCGCGCAGGTCCTTGGAGATGTTGAACATGCCGGCGAAGTCGGAAACGCCGCGCACATACATCCAGTGCCAGAGCTGCTGGGCGCGCATTTTTGCCTGGCGTTCCGGCACGATGCCCGAAGCGACCAGCGCCTCGCCGAGCTCGGCCCGGGTGAGGCCGATCAGCGACGGTCTTTCGGCCAACGGGGCGCGGGCGCGCAACGCGTCACGGGCGCCTTCAGCGGTGAGGTCGAATGAAAGGGTCATGGTTTCACAGATATAAGCGGTTTGCGGCCAATGTTCAGACATCGGCCTGATATGAAGCGCGGCGCATAGCACAGGTTGAGGGCGGAGTCATGCCGGATGGCACACAACGCCTTCCTGTCGGCGGCGTCTCGATCGTGAAGGTTCTGGTCGACACACGAACCCATGGGGCTGAACCGAGCATTCACGGACCACCCGGTTTGACGCACGACAACGCCCGCTACGCCGGCCTTGCGGCCGCTTCCGGTGCGCTGGGACCGATCACATTGTCGTGTTGGCGTAACAATTCCCGTGCCGGCTTCGAAGTCTGAAAGGGGCAACCATGCCCTCGACAAATGGGAGTATGCACAATGAACTCGATCAAGATCGCCGTCCTCGCAGGGCTCGTCGGCCTTTTCGCCTCGCAGGCACTTGCCGAAGACGCGATGGGCAAAATGACCATGATGAAAGGCGGGGAGGTGACGGCGATCATGCCGGACGGGCACATGGGCACCATGATGCCGGATGCGAAGATGGGTGCCGAGATGATGAAGATGGCAAAGCCGATCAAGCATTGCATGATGATGATGACCGACGCCAAGGGCAAAGCCTACATGATCGATACATCGACCAAGAAGGCCCAGGCGGAATGCGAAAAAATGGCCATGTGAGGCTCTGGGTCCCGCCGGCACGGAGGCCGGCGGGACCTGTTCGAACTTTCTTCCCGCAAGTGGCTCACCTGAAACCCGGGTCGGATTCTCACCTGTCAATGTGAAGGGTATCGATGCCGGTGCTTTGATCTGTTTCCGGCGGCGGCGGTGGCATGCCCCGTGCCCGATAGGAAGGCAAATCGGGAGCGTCGGAAGCGACCGGATTCGCCTGGAGCCGTGCGATCAGGCCCTTCATCTGCGTAATCTCGCGCACCTGGGCATTGATAATGCCGTCGGCCAGCTTGCGGACCTCGGGGTCCCGGATATGCGCGCGTTCGCTGGTCATGATCGCGATCGAGTGATGGGGGATCATTGCCTTCATATACGAGATGTCGCTCACGGTTTCCTGACTTCTGACCAACCACAAAGCGCCGGCGAAAACGAGGATGCTGCAGGCCACGATGCCGATGTTGGCGGTGGTGTTCCTGTACATCCTCCACATGAAGCCGATCATGATCACGGTCATGGTGGCGCCCATGACGACGGCCATCCAGGCTCGGGTCTGACTGAAGAAGACGTGGTCGAGAGCGTAGGTGTTCAGGTACATCAGGCCATACATGACCACGGTGGAAACGACGATCATTGCGGCAAACCGGGGGTAGCTCATCATGTGCTCCTTGTTGAGGGAGCAGAACCGCTGCCATGAACTTTTGATCCACAACGCACTCGATTCATGCGTTTGATCGACGCCATGCCCGTGCTAGGGCTCAGCCTCCATCCGAGGACAGACATGGCCGGCCAATCGCGAAAATATCCCCTGTTGCGGCGCTCGCGCGCCATGTGGGGCTCGCGGCGCGTCTGGCAGCCGCGGCTGGTGTTCTGGGCCGGCGCCGTCGGCATTGGCGTGATCAGCGTCCTGTTCGCGGTGCTGGCCGACAGGGCGCAGGAACTGTTCCATCTGATAACGGGCAGCGAGGACGGCTGGCGTTTCTATCTGCCGCTCATCCTCACGCCGCTGGGCTTCGTGCTGTGCGCCTGGCTGGCCCACAGCTTCTTCCCCGGTTCGCAAGGCAGCGGCATTCCGCAGGCGATCGCCGCCCGGCACCTGCGCGACGACGACGACCGCAGCCACATCCTCTCGCTCAAGCTGGTGGCGGGCAAGATCGCGCTCACCATCGTCGGCCTGTTCTGCGGCGCTTCGATCGGCCGCGAGGGGCCGACCGTGCAGGTCGGCGCGTCGCTGATGCTGCAGGCGGCGCGCTGGGGCGGCATGGCGCAGGCGCGCGGCCTGATCCTGGCCGGCTCGGCGGCCGGCATCGCCGCCGCCTTCAACACGCCGCTGGCCGGCATCGTCTTCGCCATCGAGGAAATGGGGCGCACCTATGAGGCGCGCACCAATGGGCTGGTGCTGACGGCGGTGATCCTGGCCGGCATCGCCTCGCTCGGCCTGCTTGGCAACTACACCTATTTCGGCGTCTCGAAGGAGACGATCGCGTTTGCCGCCGACTGGCCGCTGGTGATCGCCTGCGGCGTCATCGGCGGCGGCTTCGGCGCGCTGTTCTCGCTGCTGGCGCTGAAGATAACGCGACGGATCCGGCGCTGGCACACCGGGCAGCCCCTGCAGCGCGCCTTGCTGGTGGCCGCCGTCTGCGGGCTTGCCGTGGCGGCGATCGGCATCGCTTCGGGCGGGCTGACCTTCGGCACCGGCTATGTGCAGGCGCGGGGCGCCGTCGAGGGCACGCCGCTGCCCTGGTTCTTCTTCGCCGAAAAGTTCCTGGCCGGGCTGCTGTCGATGGTCTCGGGCATTCCCGGAGGCATCTTCGCACCATCGCTGGCGGTCGGCGCCGGCATCGGCAGTTCGCTCGGCCTCGTCCTCGGCGCCAGCACCGGTGCGGCGGCTCTGCTCGGCATGGCCGGTTATTTCGCCGGCGTCGTGCAGGCGCCGATGACGGCTTTCGTGATCATCCTGGAAATGACCGGCAATCACGATAATGTCATCGCGCTGATGCTGGCCTCGATGCTGGGCTACGGCACGGCGCGCATGATCTCGCACGAGCCGCTCTATCACGCGCTGTCGCGTGTGTTCATTGCCGAGGCGATCCGGCGGCGGCGGGCGGAAGCCGCGCCGGCCCCGCAGGACTGAGCCGGTGAGCCCGAAAAGCAAAAGGCCGGGCTTTGCGGCCCGGCCTTTTGGTTCAAATATGGTTCGTGCCTATTTGCACTTGGCGATCGACGACAGCGCCGCCGAGATGCCCTTCAACGAGAAGACATAGGAGGTCGGGTTGCCGCGGCCGGACTTCGCCGACACCTTCATGTCGCTGCCGGTCTTCATGGCGGCGATCAGCACCGGCTCCTCGGCAGCGTTCTCGACCCAGGCCGACTTGCCGCGCGTGAACATCGAGAAGGATTTCTTGTCGATGGTGACGGTGGCCTTGGAGCCTTCCTGGAAATTGTAGCCGGCGATGAACTGCGGCTCGTAGGAGACCTGCTGGCCGGGGCGCTGGCTGACGAAAAAGAACATGTCGCCATGATCGAGCGTCGGCGGCTGCTTGTCGGTCGGCACGGTCAGCACGTAGCAGACCTTGCCGCCCGACGCCTGGTAGCTGTAGGTGCCCCAGGCATTGTGCTGGCCGATCTTGGTCGCCTGCTGCGCCAGCGCCGGCGCTGCAAAGGCCACCAAGGCCAGACCCGAGACTAGTGCAATCAATCCGCGCATCGTTTTTCCCGTATTCCAAATGGTGCGGAGGCGGGCCGCATGGCGTCCTGCCGTCGCTTCATTTTGATTTAATCTGGGTTACCAAACGGTGAACTTCTCTGAGAAAAGGACACTCACCCTAGGAAACCGCCGCCATTTTCGCGCCGCCGCCTTGTCAGCGGCTGGCGCGACGTCCCTTCGGCGACTTGGAGGCCACGAAAGCGGCAAGAGTTTGACTTTTTTGCCGGGCCTCCGAACGCCTGTAGCCGGAGGCCTGGCTGGCATCGGGACGCTCAGCCCTTGTCGGCGATGGCATCCCTGGCGGCCTGTCGATGCGCCGGCGTGATGTGGGCGCTGACGGCGGTAATCGCAGCAGTCAGCACGGCAATGTCGTCGGTGAAGCCGAGCCCGAAGATGAAGTCGGGGATGAGGTCGACCGGCAGCACGAAATAGCCGAGCGCCGCCACCAATATGCCCTTGGCGCGCAGCGGCGTGTTCTTGTCCATGGCGCAGTAGTAGGCGGCGACGACATCTTCCATGAACGGAATCTGCCGCGCGGCCTTCTTGGCCGTGCGCCAGAATTTCTCGCGCACTTCGCCCTCGCCGGCGAGCTTGTCGCCAAAGCCGAAGAAATCAAAACCGGATTCTTGCGCCATCAATCACTCCTCGCGGGCCTCATGCGCATCCCAGCGCATGCCTCGCGAGCGAAAATGTGGTGAAAGCCGAACCCCGCTGCAAGATGCCGGTGCCGATTTGGCGATCCGCGCCCGGTTGCGGGCATGAAAAGGTAATGTTCAGCCGCCGGCAAAGCGGTTCATCTTCTTCGCCAACTCGATGTCGAGTGCCGTCAGGCCGCCGGCATCATGGGTGTTGAGCGTGACCTCGACCGTCTTGTAGACGTTCGACCATTCGGGGTGGTGGTCCATCTTTTCCGCGGCAAGGGCGACGCGGGTCATGAAGGCGAAGGCCTCGGAGAAATTCTTGAAGGTGAAGGTGCGGCTGATCGAGCCGCCATCCTGTGCCAGCGCCCAACCATCGAGGCCGGTCAGCGCTGCTTCGGCGGCTTGCCTGTCCAGTTTCTCTCTCGCCATGTTCTTTTCCCATGCTATCTCGATTGAAGTCGTCACCATAATGCATGTCGCGGTTTTGGGATAACGACATGCGCAACGAAATTCCGGATCGATGAGCGCGAAGCCGATAAAATCCATTCTGTTCGTTTGCCTCGGCAATATCTGCCGTTCGCCACTGGCCGAGGGCGTGTTTCGCGCGGTCTGGGCGGAGCGCGGGCTTGGCCGGGACATCCTGCTCGATTCGGCCGCCACAAGCGGTTGGGAGGTCGGCTCCGCTCCCGATCCGCGCTCGATGGCGATTGCCGTGCATCACGGCATCGACATTTCCGCGCAGCGGGCACGCCGGATCACGTCGCAGGATTTTCACCGCTTCGACCTGATCCTGGGCATGGACCGATCAAATGTTCGCGACCTGAAGGCGCTGGCGCCGGCGGTGATGCGCGAGCGCATACACCTGTTCCTGGACTTCGCGCAGGGAAAACCGCGCGACGTGCCGGATCCCTATTACGACGGTCAGCAGGCTTTCGCCGAGGTCTACCGCATGATCCGCGAGGCGTCGGAGGCGCTGGCGACCCGGCTGGCAGGGCGGGCGTCGGTGCTCGACAGCGGCCAGGCTTCCTCGACGATATAGGGTCCTCCGCCGACCGAATCGCGCGACGACATCAAGACGAAGCGGCCGATGCGGAACGGCAGGGTCGAGAAATTGCCGCGCGCCGACAGATATTGAGCAACGTCCAGCGGGCTCGAATTGCGCAGCCTTGCAAGGGTGACATGCGGCATGAATTTGCGCGGATCGGCGGGGATGCCGAGCCGCTGGCAGATGCGATCGATTTCCCCCTGAAGTGCCGCCAGATCGGGCGAAGCCGACACGCCGGCCCACACCGCATGCGGCTTTTTCTGGCCGAAAGCACCGACGCCGGTCAGGGTCAGCGAGAAGGACGGGCGGTGGACGCGGTCGAGCGCGTTGGCGATCTCGTCGGCGACATGGCCCTCGACATCGCCGATGAAACGCAGCGTCAGATGATAGTTTTCGACATCGATCCAGCGCGCCCCTGGCAGGCCACCCCTCAAAAGGGACAGCGAAAGGGCGGCGTCACGCGGAATTTCGAGGGCGGTGAAAAGACGCGGCATCAAAAGCCTCCCTTCCTCGAATCGAAACTGTCACCCGTAGCGAATCATCGATAATCAAATGGAGCAAGTGGTTTGTTGGTCGCAGGTCCTTAACTAAGCTTCCGCAGCGGAAGTTGTTCCGGTTCGATCCTTACGAAGCTTTCGGGGCAGCCGCGATGGCCTTCTCGACCGTCGGCAGGATGCGCTCGACCATCCGGTCGATACCTTTGACGCTCGGATGCAAGCCATCCTCGAGCTGCATGCCGGGCTCTCCAGCGACGCCGTCGAGGAAGAATGGATAAAGGTCGATGTCGTATTTCTTCGCAAGGCCCGGGAAAATGGCGTCGAAGGCGTTCTGATAGTCGGCGCCGAGATTGGGCGCGGCGCGCATGCCGGCCAGCAGCACCGCGATCTTGCGCTCCTTCAACTTGGCCAGCATCTCGTCGAGGTTCTTCCTGGTTATGTCGGGCGCGACGCCGCGCAGCATGTCGTTGGCGCCAAGTTCGAGGATGACCAGCCGCGTGCCGTCGGGCACCGACCAGTCGAGCCGCGCCAGGCCGCCGCTGGTGGTGTCGCCCGAAACGCCGGCATTGGCGACAGCCACATCATGGCCCTTGGCACGAAGGGCTGCCTGCAATTTGTCGGTAAACCCCTCGTCGGGTCCGAGGCCGAAACCCGCCATCAGGCTGTCACCGAAGCCGACGATCTTGAAAGGCTCGGCGCGCGCCGACGAAATGGCGCCGCAAATGGCGAGGAAAACGATCAGGCCTGCGGCAATGCGGCGTTTGAAAGACATGCGGCAGGCCCCATATGAGCAGCGAATTCTTCCCGCGACGGCTTCCGGCAAGCAGAGCCTTCCCCTCCCATATAGGACGCTTTCATTTTGACAGAAGCCGTCATCGAGTTGAAAGACGTATCCCTGAGGCTCGGTGAAGGCGCTTCCTCCGTCCATGTGCTGAAGGGCATCAGCCTCGAGGTGGCGCGCGGCGAAGCGACCGGCATCGTCGGTCCGTCGGGCTCCGGCAAGTCGACCTTGCTGATGGTGCTGGCAGGCCTGGAGCGGATCGATTCGGGCACGGTACGGATCGCCGGCGAACTGCTCAACGGCAAAAGCGAGGATCAGATTGCCTCGTTTCGTGGCCGAAACATCGGCATCGTGTTCCAGTCCTTTCACCTCATTCCCAACATGACGGCGCTCGAAAATGTCGCCGTGCCGCTCGAGCTGGCCGGCCACGCCGATCCGTTTTCGGTGGCGGAGCGGGAACTGGCGGCGGTTGGCCTCAGCGATCGCGTCACCCATTATCCCGGCGAACTTTCGGGCGGCGAACAGCAGCGCGTGGCGATTGCCCGGGCGCTGGCGCCGTCGCCGCGCATCCTCATCGCCGACGAGCCGACCGGCAATCTCGACCAGGCGACGGGGCGGCAGGTCGCCGATCTCCTGTTCGCCAAGGCGGCCGAGCGCGGCCTGACGCTGGTGCTGGTCACCCATGATCCGTCTCTTGCGGCGCGCTGCTCGCGCCAGGTCTCGATGCGCTCCGGCCTGATCGAGGACGCGCCCTTGCTCAAAGTGACGGCCTAGCCATGGCGGAAAAGGCTGGCTGGTCGCGGACCTTTTCACTCGCCGTCCGCTTCTCGCTGCGCGAAATGCGCGGCGGCCTTTCCGGCTTCCTGATCTTCCTCGCCTGCATCGCGCTTGGCGTCGCGGCGATCGGCGGCGTCAATTCGGTGGCGCGCTCGATCAGTGCCGGCGTCGCCAGCCAAGGCCAGACGCTGCTTGGCGGCGACCTTCGCTTCCAGATCAACCAGCGTGACGCCAGCCCGGCCGAACGCGGCTTCCTCGACGCGCTGGGTGTGGTCTCGCGCACCGCCAGCATGCGCTCGATGGCGCGTCTGGCCGACGGGTCCGACCAGGCGCTGGTCGAGGCCAAGGCGGTCGACGACGCCTACCCTCTCTATGGCGCGCTGGAAACCGAGCCGGCGCTGACGGAACAGGAATTGTTCGGCAGGCAATTCGGCGTTTTTGGTGCGGCCGCGCCCGATCTCTTGTTCGAGCGGCTGCATGTCAAGCTCGGCGACCGGCTGAAGCTCGGCACCGCCACGTTCGAACTGCGCGCCAGGCTGGTCACCGAGCCGGATGCCGTGTCCGACGGTTTCGGCTTCGCGCCGCGGCTGATGATCTCTACCGAGGCGCTGGCCGCCACCGGGCTGGTGCAGCCGGGCAGCCTGGTCGAGAACGCCTACAAGATCCGACTGCCGGCTGACGCCGACGAAGCGCGGCTGAAAGCCATCCAGGACCAGGCGGCCAAGGATTTTCCCGAGGCCGGCTGGTCGATCCGCACGCGCGGCAATGCCGCGCCGGCGCTGTCGGCCAACATCGAACGGTTCTCGCAGTTTCTGACGCTGGTCGGGCTGACGGCGCTGGTGGTCGGCGGCGTCGGCGTCGCCAATGCGGTGCGCGCCTATCTCGACGGCAAGCGCGGCGTCATCGCCACCTTCAAGAGCCTTGGCGCTTCCGGCGGCTTCGTCTTTACCGTCTACCTCGTGCAGATCCTGATCATCGCGGCCCTTGGCATCGTGCTCGGCCTTGTCATCGGGGCGCTGATGCCGTTCGCGGCAAGCGCTGCCCTGCAGTCCGTCATTCCGGTGCCGGCGCAAGGCGGCTTCTATCCCGGCGCGCTCGGCATGGCCGCGCTGTTCGGGCTGCTGGTGACGCTGGCCTTCGCGCTGCTGCCGCTCGGCCGCGCCCGCGACGTGCCGGCGACCGCGCTGTTCCGGGAGATGGGGATGGAAGGCCGTGGCCGGCCGCGCCTCGTCTACGTCGCTTCGGCGCTTGGCATCGCGCTGTTCCTGGCGGCGTTGGCGATCCTGTTCTCGGGCGACCAGCGCATCGCCTCGATCTTTGTCGGGGCCACGATCTTCGCCTTCCTGGTGCTGCGCCTCGTCGGCTCGCTGGTGCAGTGGGCGGCGAGGAAGAGCCCGCGTGTGCGCTCCGTGGCGCTCCGGCTTGCCGTCGGCAACATCCACCGGCCCGGCGCCTTGACGCCGTCGGTGGTGCTGTCGCTGGGACTCGGGCTGACGCTATTGGTGACGCTGGCGCTGATCGACGGCAATCTGCGGCGGCAGATATCCGGCAACCTGCCCGAGCGGGCGCCGAACTTCTTCTTCGTCGACATCCAGGGCAGCGATGTCGATGCGTTCTCCGCCCTGATCGGCAAGGAAGCGCCGCTGGGCACGCTGGCCAAGGTGCCGATGTTGCGCGGCCGGGTGATGGCGCTGAACGGCGTCGACGTCGACAAGGTCAAGGTGCCGGCCGAAGGCGCCTGGGTGCTGAAAGGCGATCGCGGCCTGACCTATGACGCGAAACAGCCTGAAAACGCGACGCTGACCGAGGGCAAATGGTGGCCGGACAATTATTCCGGCGAGCCGCTGGTCTCGTTTTCGGCGCAGGAGGGCAAGGAAATCGGGCTGAAGCTCGGCGACACCGTCACCGTCAATGTTCTCGGCCGCAACGTCACGGCCAGGATCGCCAGTTTCCGCCAGGTCGAATGGGAGACGATGGGCATTAATTTCGTCATGGTGTTCTCGCCCAACACATTCACTGGCGCCCCGCATGGGTGGATGGCGACGCTGACCGAAAAGAGCGCCACGACGGCCGACGATGCGCGCATCCTCAATGCCGTCACCCGCGCCTTCCCGGCGGTGACGACGGTGCGCGTGAAGGATGCGCTCGATGTCGTCAACCGGCTGGTCGGCCAGCTCGGCACGGCGATCAGGGCCGCGGCCGGCGTGGCGCTGATCGCCTCGGTGCTGGTGCTGGCCGGCGCGCTTGCCGCCGGCAACCGGGCGCGCATCCATGACGCGGTGGTGCTGAAGACACTTGGCGCGACCAGGAGAACGCTGATAACGGCATTCTCGCTGGAGTACATGCTGATCGGATTGGCCACGGCACTCTTCGCGCTGGCGGCCGGCGGGATCGCGGCCTGGTACATCGTCGCCCGCATCATGACCCTGCCATCGCATTTCATGCCGGAAGTGGCGGTCGCAACCATCGTCTTCGCGCTGGTGATCACGGTCGGCATCGGTCTTGCCGGCACCTGGCGGGTGCTCGGCCACAAGGCGGCACCGGTGCTGCGCAACCTGTAAATTCAGGGCCGGAACGGCTATCCCAGGTTAAATCTTGGTAAGGATGCCGGCCAGAAAGCCCGGGAATCGGCATTTCGGCCTCTCACGAACCGTTACATCCGGTTACGGTCTTGTTCTTGACGCGAATAACCATCATATTTCGCCACAGGCATGCTGGAGCCCCGCCAGCGGCGCCTGGGTCCGGATGGACCTGACACCGGACGGGGCAGAAGCAATAGAGGACTCCAATGGCTGAACCCATTCGTAATTATCAGACGCGCGCCGTGCCCGGCGCCGGCGTCGATATCGATCAGGGCCTGCGCGCCTACATGGTCAAGGTCTACAATCTGATGGGGCTTGGCCTCCTCATCACCGGCCTTGCCGCTGTCGGCACGATCATGCTGGCCACCACCACCGATCCGGCCTCGGCTGTCGCAACGCTGCCGAGCGGTGAAATGCTGACCTCCTTCGGCTACGCGATCTTCGGCTCGCCGCTGCGCTGGGTGGTGATTCTAGCCCCGCTGGCCGCGGTGATGTTCCTGTCGTTCCGCGTCCAGTCGATGAGCGTTTCGGCGGCGCAGACGACGTTCTGGGTCTATGCCGGCCTCGTCGGCCTATCGCTGTCGTCGATCTTCCTGGTCTACACCACGGCAAGCATCGCGCAGACCTTCTTTGCCACCGCCGCCGGCTTCGGCGCGCTGTCGCTCTACGGCTACACCACCAAGCGCGACCTGACGGCGATGGGCTCGTTCCTGATCATGGGCGTGTTCGGCCTGATCATCGCGATGGTGATCAACATCTTCCTGCAGTCATCGGCGCTGTCCTTCGCCGTTTCGGCGATCGGCGTGCTGATTTTCGCCGGCCTCACCGCCTATGATACGCAGAAGATCAAGGAGATGTATTTCGAGGGTGATGCTTCCGATGTCGCCGGCCGCAAGGCCATCATGGGCGCGTTGAGGCTCTATCTCGACTTCATCAACCTGTTCATGTTCCTGCTGCAGTTCATGGGCGACCGCCGCTGAGGCACGCTTCATGGTCTGACTGGACCATCGGGTTTGGAAGGGCGGCCCAACAGCCGCCCTTTTCTTTTGCGCCGGCCTTTGCTGTATCGAAGGCAAATGAAAGGCCTGCGTAAAGAATGAGCAATATTGCGATCCGGCCGGCGACCTCGGCCGACCTCGACGCCATCACCGAAATCTATGCCGACGCGGTGACGAACGGCACGGCGAGCTACGAACTGGAGCCGCCCAGCCGCGCCGAAATGGGCAAGCGATTCGACACGCTGACGGCCGGCGGCTTCCCCTATCTGGTGGCGGAGAAGGATGGCGCCGTGCTCGGCTATGCCTATGCCGGCGCCTTCCGTCCGCGCCCGGCCTATCGCTTCGTCGTCGAGGATTCGGTCTATGTCGCGCCTGACGCCAAGGGCGGGGGCGTCGGCCTCAGGCTGATGCAAAGCCTGATCGCGGCGGTGGAGGCGGCGGGCTTCCGCCAGATCGTCGCGGTGATCGGCGACGGCCGTCCCGACAGCGCCTCGGTCAAGCTGCATGAAAGGCTCGGCTTCCGCCATTCGGGCCGCCTCGAGGGCTCCGGCTACAAGCACGGCCGCTGGCTGGACACGGTGTTCATGCAACTGACGCTGAATGGCGGCGCATCGCTCCCGCCCGCCGCTGATTCGTTGCCGGAGCGGAGGTTTCGCGAGGGCAGGGGGAATTGAGGAATTGGAGAACTGAGGAATTGGAGAATTGAAGAATTGAAGAATTGAAGAACAAAGAAGAAGGCGAATCATCAGGCGCTGAGTGCCTTTCCTCAGTTCCTCAGTTCCTCAGTTCCTCAGTTCCTCAGTTCCTCAATTCTCCAATTCCCCCTCAGGCCTCAACAACCTTCAGCTTGCTGTCGAACACGCCAAGCACGCGGCCGAGTTCCTGGCCGCGCTTGAGGATGCGGCCGCCGGCGGCGATGACGGCGAAGGCGCCCTGCTTGCGCGCCAGTTTCGGGTCCTTGACGATCTGGAAAAGCGGCACTTCGCTGGCGCGGCGGAAGACGGAAAACACAGCGCGATCCGTGAGATGGTCGATGGCGTAGTCGCGCCATTCATTGGCGGCGACCATCCGTCCGTAAAGCCTCAGGATCTGGTCGAGCTCGCGCCGCTCGAAGCGCACCGGCTGGTCGAGGCGCTCGCGTCGGGCCTCGTGCAGCGGGATCAATATTGCGGATGCGTCCCCATCCCCCATCCCGCCGCTGTCATCAGTCATGCCTCGATCCTTCGAAAATGAATCTTGCCAACCAAAGTTGGCCCCTTCGCCATCGAATTGCAAGAGCCGGCGAAGCAGCGCCAGCGACGCGCCGTTTCGGTCACGTCCAGTCACATTTGCGAACCGCATGTTGGAATTGGTGATGCTTCGCCACATTTCTGCCTTTTTTTATCCGCGCTCGTGCCCCAATCTCCGACGAATTTACCGGCGTTGCCTGAGACGGTTCGGTCCGGCACCGGCTCGTAAACCCCAAGCCCCCCGCCCACGGGTCTGCGTCGGATCGAACCAACCTCGGTTTTTCCTTGGAAAAGCCGGGTGCGACGATCCCAAAACCTAAATGACCGACGTCAGAAGCAAGCTGACGTCGGTTTTTTCATGCCCGCGTCGCCGCGACGGCGGATTTCCCCTATCGAGAGCCTTGTTTGCCGGCCGATGACGACAAGGCCGATCTGGCGCGAGCGCAAAAAGTTCGGAAGAAAAGACAATGCAAGCCAAGCACAATGGCGACGTGTCGTTCTGGTATGCCGATATAGGCGGCGTGCCGGCTTATCGCCCTGCGCTGCCCGGCGACATCGAGGCCGATATCTGCATCGTCGGCGCCGGCTACACCGGCTTGTGGACGGCCTATTACCTGAAGAAGGCGCAGCCCTCGCTGCGCATCGCCATCGTCGAGAAGGAGTTCGCCGGCTTCGGCGCCTCGGGCCGCAATGGCGGCTGGCTGTCGGGCGGGTTCAGCTGGTCGCGCGAGAAATATGCGGCGTCCTCGTCGCGTGGCGCTGTCATCGACATGCAGCGCGCCATGTTCGGCACCGTCGACGAAGTGATCTCGGTGACGCAGGCCGAGGGTATCGATGCCGATATCCGCCGCGTCGACAACATCACCGTGGCCACCAACACCGCGCAGCTGCAGCGCGCCAGGGCGGAATACGATGAGCTCCTGCACTGGGACATGCCACCGGAGAGGCTGGCCTTCCTGGACGCAAGGCAAGCGCGCGAGCGCATCGCCATCGACAAGGTGCTGGGCGGCTTCGTCGTCCGCAACGTCGCCCGCGTGCAGCCGGCCAAGCTGGTGCAGGGCCTGGCGGCGGCGGTCGTGCGATCAGGCGTTCCGATCTATGAGCAGACGCAGGTGCTGGCGATCGAAAAAGGCAAGGTGACCACCGATCGCGGCATCGTGCGCGCCGAAAAGATCGTGCGTGCCACGGAAGGATTCACGGCCGGCATTCCCGGCCTCAGGCGCCTCTGGCTGCCGTTGAACAGCGCCATCGTGGTGACCGAGCCGCTGCCGCAAAAGCTCTGGGACACGATCGGCTGGAGCGGCTACGAGGTGCTGGGCGATGCCGCGCACACCTATTGCTACGCGCAGCGTACGCGCGAAGGCCGGATCGCCATGGGCGGCCGTGGCGTGCCCTACCGTTTCGGCTCGCGCACAGACATGCGCGGCCAGACCCAGCAGGCGACCATCGACCAGCTGCACGAGATCCTGACCAGGCTGTTGCCGCAGACCAAGGGCGTGCGCCTCGACCACGCCTGGTGCGGTACGCTCGGCGTGCCGCGCGACTGGTGCACCACCTGCGGCTTCGATCGCGAGACCGGCATCGGCTGGGCCGGCGGCTATGTCGGGCTCGGCGTTTCCAGCTCGAACCTGTCGGGCCGCACCTTGCGCGACCTCGTGCTCGGCCACGACACCGAACTGACCCGGCTGCCCTGGGTCAACCGGACAGTCAAGAAATGGGAGCCGGAACCGCTGCGCTGGCTCGGTGTCCACTCCATGTACCAGCTCTCTCGCATCGCCGACCGGCGCGAGGCAAACGGTCTCGGCCGAACGTCCCGGCTCGCCGCTTTCGCGGATCGCCTGACTGGGCATTGAAGCCTTTTCAAGGCTTGTGGATGAAGGCTGCGCCGAGAATGGGGCCGGGCATGCCGTCCTTGCCGGCCGATTGCAAGAGCACGGCGCAGCCGCCCTTCTTGACGATCTCGCTTATCGGCAATTCATAGCGCTGCGCCTTGCCGTGCCACATGCCCGCGGTCTGGATGCCGGTAACCGCGTTCCAATAGGTCATCCTGCGGCCGGAATTCTCGCCCTGGGCGATCTTGATCGTTTGCGGCGGCTCGAAATAGACGATGACGACATGGGCATCGCTGGGGCCGGTGCCGGCATCGCCGGCATCGATGATCACGCGGTCGCTGGTCCGGCTGACCTTGATGGCCACGCGCATGCCTTCGCCGGATCTCGCCATGCGGGCGAGCGCGCCGTCGACCTCGGTGCGATTGGCGCCGTTGACATGGATGCGGCCATTGAGGACCGCCTGCGGCGTGTAGACGGAGCGGCTGCCGAAGGCGCGCATATAGTCGTACTGCCGCTCGGTGTTCTCCTTGCGGCTCAGCGTGTCCTTCCAGCCGAGATAGTCCCAGTAGTCGACGTGATAGGCGAGCGCGACAATGTCGTCCTTGGTGGCGAGTTCGGCGAAGAAGGCATCGGCCGGGGGACAGGAACTGCAGCCCTGGCTGGTGAACAGCTCGACCACGCCGAGCGGCTTGTCGGCCTGGGGTTCCGCATGCATTTTCTCGGATTCGCTGGCATGGCCAGCACCGGCAACCGCCGAGAAGGCCAGCGCAAGGGCTGCCAGCCACAGGGATCTTCGCGAGGCCATGACCATTCCAATTCCCGCCGGTGATGCCGGCTTTGTTCTGATTTGCTGAAATATGTGGCAGAAGCCGAAGTCAACGGGAAGTCACGTTGCGGTGAAATTTTGCCATTGCAGCCGCAGGTAAGGTCGCAATAGGAGTGGGCACTGCATTTCACTACGCGGTTCGATTCGGGCTGGGATCATCACCATGTGGCAAACTCTCCTGACCCCTGTCGATCTCTATTGCGAGCGGACCGGTCCTGGACTTTGGGCCGAGCCGACGAATGCTTTGAGCAACCTCGCCTTCATCGCGGCGGGATTATGGGGTGTGCTCGAAGTGCGGCGGCACAAAACCGGCACCTTCGCGCAAGTGCTGGCTTGGTGGGTGGTGGCGATCGGCATCGGCTCGACGATCTTCCATACCTTTGCCACCCGGGGCACGATCTGGGCCGATATCCTGCCGATCGCAAGCTTTACCCTGGCCTACACGCTGTTCAACCTGCGTCGTTTCCTCGGCATGGAGTGGGGCAAGGCGATCGCGGTCTTCGTCGTCTTCTACGCGGTTGCCGGGCTGATCACCTTCGCCGTGCCGGACTGGCTGCGCCAGGCATCGAACGGCACGACGGGCTATCTGCCGCCGTTCCTGGCGCTCGCCTTCTTCGGCGTCTGGGTAACGGTGAGCGGCAACCGCGCCGGCTGGTACAATCTGGCCGGTTCGGCGATCTTCGTGGTGTCCGTCATCTGCCGCATGATCGACCCGATGGTCTGCGGCAGCTTTCCGCTCGGCACGCATTTCCTGTGGCACATCTTCAACGGGCTGATGCTCGGCGTGTTGCTGGCGGCGGCGGCGCGGTATGGAGAATTAAGGGAATAGGGCAGTAGGGCAGTAGGGGAGTAGGGAAGAGAACCGAGCGGCGGGACGACTTTTCCCTACTGCCCTACTGCCCTACTCCCTTACTCCCTTACTCCCCTACTCCCTCGCCGCTACGCGGCTAGATCGCGCAGCACGTACTGCAAGATGCCGCCGTTCTTGAAGTAGTCGAGCTCGTCCAGCGTATCGATGCGGCAGATGATCGGCACGTTCTTCACCGTGCCGTCGCCATAAGTGATCTTGGCGTTCATCGTCTGGCGCGGCTTGATGGTGCTCAGGCCGTCGATCTCGACGACCTCGTCGCCCTTGAGGTTGAGCGAGGCCCAAGAGGTGCCTTCCTCGAAGACGAAGGGGATGACGCCCATACCGACCAGGTTCGAGCGGTGGATGCGCTCGAAGGACTGGGCAATGACGGCGCGGACGCCAAGCAGGTTCGTTCCCTTGGCCGCCCAGTCGCGCGACGAACCGTTGCCGTATTCTACGCCGGCGAAGATGACCAGCGGCACGCCTTCCTTCTTGTATTCCATCGCCGCGTCGTAGATCGATTCCTCTTCCTTCGACGGATAGTGGATGGTGTAGCCGCCCTCGCGGCCGTTCTCGCCCAGCATGTGGTTGCGGATGCGGATGTTGGCGAAGGTGCCGCGCATCATCACTTCATGATTGCCGCGGCGCGTGCCGTACTGGTTGAAGTCGGCGACGCCGACGCCGTGGTCGGTGAGGTATTTGCCGGCCGGCGACGCCGCCTTGATCGAGCCCGCCGGCGAGATGTGGTCGGTGGTGATCTTGTCGCCGAACAGGCCGAGCACGCGGGCGCCCTTGATGTCGCCGATCTTGCCGAAACCAGCGGTCATGCCGGCGAAATAGGGCGGGTTCTGCACATAGGTCGAGTTGTCGTCCCAGGCATAGGTCTGGCCTTCCGGCGCCTTGACGTTCTGCCAGTATTCGTCGCCCTTGAAGACGTCGGCATATTTGCGGGCGAACAGCTCGCGGGTGACGTTCTTCTCGATGAACTCCTGGATCTCGGTCGAGCTCGGCCAGATGTCCTTGAGGTAGACCGGATTGCCATTCTTGTCCTCGCCAAGCGGCTCGGTGGTCAGGTCCCTGGTGACGGTGCCGGCCAGCGCATGGGCGACGACCAGCGGCGGTGACGCCAGGTAGTTCGCCTGCACGTCGGGCGAGACGCGGCCTTCGAAATTGCGGTTGCCGGAGAGCACCGCGGCTGCAATCAAGCCCTTATCGTTGATGGTCTTGGAGATCGGCGCCGGCAGCGGGCCGGAATTGCCGATGCAGGTGGTGCAGCCGAAGCCGACAAGATTGAAGCCGATCTGGTCGAGCTCCTTCTGCAGGCCGGATTTCTCCAGATACTCGGCGACTACCTGGCTGCCGGGCGCCAGCGAGGTCTTCACCCACGGCTTCTGCTTGAGGCCGAGGCGGTTGGCGTTGCGCGCCAAAAGACCGGCGCCGATCAGCACGCTCGGGTTCGAGGTGTTGGTGCAGGACGTGATGGCGGCGATGACGACGTCGCCATGGCCGAGATCATGGTCGGTGCCTTCGACGGCATAGCGCTTGGAGATTTCGGCGGCCTTCTTGTATTCGGTCTCCATCGCCTTGGCGAAGCCGGCTGGAATGCCTTCAAGCGCGACGCGGCCTTCGGGGCGCTTGGGGCCGGCCATCGACGGCACGACGCTGCTCAGCTCGAGTTCGAGCAGGTCGGTGAAGACCGGGTCGGCCGAGCCGGCCTCGCGCCACATGCCTTGCGCCTTGGAATAGGCTTCCACCAGCGCGATGCGGCTTTCCTCGCGGCCGGACATGGTGAGGTAACGGATGGTCTCCGAATCGACCGGGAAGAAGCCGCAGGTGGCGCCATATTCGGGCGCCATGTTGCCGATGGTGGCGCGGTCGGCCAGCGTCATGTTGGACAGGCCCGGGCCGAAGAACTCGACGAACTTGCCGACGACGCCCTTCTTGCGCAGCATCTGGGTGACGGTGAGCACCAGGTCGGTGGCGGTGACGCCTTCCTTGAGCTTGCCGGTGAGGCGGAAGCCGATGACTTCGGGCAGCAGCATGGAGACCGGCTGGCCAAGCATGGCCGCCTCGGCCTCGATGCCGCCGACGCCCCAGCCTAGCACGCCAAGGCCGTTGATCATGGTGGTGTGCGAATCGGTGCCGACGCAGGTGTCGGGGTAAGCGGTGGTTTCGCCATCCTCGGTGTTGGTCCACACGACCTGGCCGAGATATTCGAGGTTGACCTGGTGGCAGATGCCGGTGCCGGGCGGCACGACGCGGAAGTTGCGGAACGCCTGCTGGCCCCATTTCAGGAACTTGTAGCGCTCCTCGTTGCGCTCGTATTCGAGCTCGACATTCCTGGCGAAGGCCATCGGCGTTCCGAACTCGTCGACGATGACGGAATGGTCGATGACGAGATCGACGGGCACCAGCGGGTTGATCTTCTGCGGGTCGCCACCGAGCGAAGCCATGGCGTCGCGCATGGCGGCCAGATCAACCACGGCGGGAACGCCGGTGAAATCCTGCATCAGCACGCGGGCCGGGCGGTAGGCAATCTCGACGCCGGCCGTGCCCTTGTCGGTCAGCCAGCCGGCGACCGCCTGGATACTGTCCTTTGTGACGGAGCGGCCGTCCTCGTTGCGCAGCAGGTTTTCGAGCAGCACCTTCATAGAATAGGGCAGCTGGGCGATGCCGGTGAGGCCGTTCTTCTCGGCCTCGACGAGGTCGAAATAGACATACTCGGCGCCGCCCGCGGTCAGGGTGCGGCGGCAGTTGAAGCTATCGAGGGATTTTGACACGTGCGATCCGTCCTTGTCTGTTCAGCCTGAAAGGGAACGGACGCCGATGGCATGCAATCACGCGCAAAGGTGCGGGTACGGCCATTTCCGCTGTCCGTTCCCAAGCAACCCGAGCCGTTCAAGGCGGCGCGTGCGCTGGTTCGGCGCAAATTCTGTTCCCGCGCCGACCGCTGGCACGGATGCACCGCATATAGAGAATTTTCTGGAATAGTTCTAGACAGTTGCGGAGCAAATTTGTGCGATGCGGCAGCGCTCGCGAAACATTGATTTCAGGGCAGGCGAGGGATGCGGCTGATCGCCGAAAATCTGGGCGGCGAACGCGGCGGCGAGACGGTGTTTTCCGGCGTCGGTTTTGCGCTCGACCAAGGCCAGGCGCTGGTCGTCACCGGGCCGAACGGATCGGGCAAATCGACCTTGCTCAGGATCGTCGCCGGGCTGTTGCCGGTGGCCGAAGGCCGGTTGCTGCTCGAAGGCGGCGGCGAGGCTTTTCCGTCCATTGCCTCGGCCTGTCATTACCTTGGCCACCAGAACGCGATGAAGCCGGCGCTGAGCGTGGCGGAAAACCTGCGCTTCTGGCGCGATTTCAACGGTGGCGGAGACGTCGGCGTCGACGAGGCGCTGGAGACCGTCGGGCTCGGCGGCATCGGCCATCTGCCGTTCGGCTATCTCTCGACAGGGCAAAGGCGGCGCGCGGCGATCGCCAAGCTTCTGGTCAGCCAGCGGCCGCTGTGGCTGCTCGATGAGCCGACGGCAGGGCTGGACAAGGCTTCGGAGGCGCGGTTTGCGGGGCTGATGGCGAGGCATTGTGCTGGGGGTGGGATGATTGTCGCGGCGACGCATCTGCCGTTGGGATTGGATGGGGCGACGGAATTGAGAATGGGGGAAGCCGGTTAATGTCGGTGTTCTACGGCGCCCCCCTCTGGCCTGCCGGCCATCTCCCCCACGAGGGGGGAGATTGGCAGCTTCGGCACCCCGCTTGTCTTTGCGATGCTAATGATTGGCGAAATCGCTGGCGACAGCCGATCTCCCCCCTCGTGGGGGAGATGTCCGGCAGGACAGAGGGGGGCGCGACAGAACGCCAGCCTCAACAAGGGACCACATCGTAATGTGGTCCCTCTTCGCCCGCGACATCCGCCTCAACATCCGCGCCGGCGGCGGCGCTTTGACCGGCGTTATCTTCTTCCTGGCCGTCATCGCCACCATTCCGTTCGGCGTTGGACCGGACCTGAAGCTGCTTTCCCGCATCGGCCCGGCGATATTGTGGATCGGGGCGCTGCTGTCCTGCCTGCTCGGGCTCGACCGGCTGTTCCAGGCCGATCGCGAGGATGGCTCGCTCGATCTCCTGGTGCTCGGCAACGACCGGCACATGCTGGCGCTGACGGTGCTGGTGAAATGCCTGGCGCATTGGGCTGGCAGCGTGCTGCCGCTGGTGGTCGCGGCTCCCTTGCTCGGCCTGTTCATGAACATGGAGCCGCTGGCGATAGGCGCCACGGCGCTGACGCTGCTGGTCGGCACGCCGGCGATCACCTTCATCGGTGCCGCCGGGGCGGCGGTGGCGGTGGCGCTGCCGCGCGGCGGGCTCTTGATCTCGGTGCTGGTGCTGCCGCTGACGATTCCGGTGCTGATCTTCGGTGTTTCGGCGAGCTATGGCGCCACCGCCAATCCCGATCCGTTTTTGCAACCCTTCCTCATTCTTGCCGCGCTGACACTGTTTCTTGCCGTGCTGGGACCAGTGTCGGCGGCGCTGGCCTTGCGCCACGGTACGGATTGATGCGGCAGTACAAGCCTGCTGAACACCGTGGGCCTGAGGACTGCGGCGCGGCGTCCGATTGCGAAGCTGCCGATGCGCGGCTAAGGGGAAGCATGATCGAACGACGGTTGAATGGAGACGCTGGAATGGAGCGGACCGCATGAGTGCGCATGCGCTCTATGTCACCGCGGCCTATGCCATCACCGCGTTGGTCCTGGCCGGGCTGATCGGCTGGATCCTGCTTGACCAGCGGGCGCGCAAGCGCGAACTCGCCGAACTCGAAGCGGCTGGCGTGAAGCGCCGCTCCGACAAGACGGGCGCGGCAAAGCCGTGAGTAGCGAAAGCGAAACACCGTCACGCAGCCGGCGCCTGTTCGTGCTCTTGCCGCTGCTGGTCTTCCTCGGTCTGGCAGGACTGTTCCTGTCGCAGCTATTGTCGGGGCGCGATATTTCGGAAGTGCCGTCGGCGCTGATCGGCCTGCCGGCGCCGCAGACCAACCTGCCGGCGCTGGAAGGATCGAACCTGCCGGGGCTCGATTCCAAAACCTTCGTCGGCAAGGTCACCCTGGTCAACGTCTTTGCGTCGTGGTGCGCGCCATGCCGCGAAGAGCATCCGGTGCTTCTGGCGCTGTCGCAGGACAAGCGGTTCGTGATGGCGGCGCTGAACTACAAGGACCGGCCGGAGAACGCCCGACGGTTCCTCGGCGATCTTGGCAATCCGTTCCAGGCCATCGGTGTCGACGAAGCCGGCCGTGCGGCGATCGACTGGGGTGTCTATGGCGTGCCGGAAACCTTCGTCATCGGCAAGGACGGCAAGATCGCCTACAAGCATGTCGGCCCGCTGACGGCGGAGACGGCTAGGGATTTGTTGCTGCCACAGATCGACAAGGCACTGGCGGCGCATTGATATTCAGGTGATGCCGGCCTGCAAACGGCGGCTTCCTGCGCTTCCGGTGCTCACGTACGAAAAGTACGCTCCGCTCCGGTTCTCAGAATCCACCGTTTTCGTCTCGGCCTGACCTGAATCTCAACGCGCCGGGGTGGCGCAAGGTCAAGAACTCAGCCGTAGATCTGCTTGTGGATCTGGTAGAGCATTTCCGAGCGATCGGCGCGCATGTCGGCGAGGTCGCGGCTGGAAAAGCTGTCGATTTCGGCGACGAGGCGATTGTAGTGCTTGCGCTTGGCGATGCTGGTGCGAGCGCGGGTCATGAGATCGTTGAAGATCATAGCAAGGGTCCTTCTGTGCCGCATTCCGGCGGCGGGTTCTTCCTCCCTTGGCAGTACGGAACATGACATAGTATTGGTGCGTTGCAAAAAGAAGATGTTGCAATGCACCATTGCGCGCAGTGCATAGCCGGTTAATCGGGTCCTAAAGCGCGTTCGGGTCGCCGGCGTGTGCCGAGCCGGGGTCGACCGGCCGCTTCCTCTCCGTTTTGTCATACAAATTGCAGGCGTCCCGTCTTGCCATAACGATCGCGGGCTGGCTTGATCCGGCGTCACGTGATGCCGGGAGGAAATGCATGGCGGCCGCAGACTATTACGAAATTCTCGATCCGCGCTTCGCGCGCCTGTTCAACGGCAACGCGCAGGTGGAAAAGCTGTTCACCGGATGCCGCTGGGCGGAAGGACCGGCCTGGTTCGCCGCCGGTCGTTACGTCGTCTGGTCCGACATTCCGAACAACCGCATGCTGCGCTACGACGAGACGGACGGCAGCGTCAGCGTCTTCCGGCAGCCGTCGGGCAATTCGAACGGCAACACCGTCGACCGGCAGGGCCGGCTGGTGACGTGCGAGCACTCCGGCCGCCGCGTCAGCCGTACCGAGCATGACGGCTCGGTCACCACGATCGCCGCCAAATGGAAGGGCAAGCGGCTGAACTCGCCCAATGACGCGGTGGTGAAGTCCGACGGTTCGATCTGGTTCACCGATCCGACCTACGGCATCGACACCGACTATGAGGGCGACAAGGCCGAGAGCGAGATTGGTGCCTGCCACGTCTACCGGGTCGATCCCGATACCGGCGAGATCGAGGCGGTCATCACCGATATGGTCAGACCCAACGGGCTCGCCTTTTCGCTGGACGAGAGCCTGCTCTATGTCGTCGACACCGGCCGCACGCATGGCGCCGAGAACCCGGCGCATATGCGGGTCTTCAATGTCGGCAAGCACGGGAAGAAAGTGTCGGGCGGCAAGGTCTTCGCCGACTGCACGGCCGGCCTGTTCGACGGTTTCCGACTCGACGCGGACGGGCGCATCTGGACCAGCGCCGCCGACGGCATCCATTGCTACGATCCGGACGGCACGCTGATCGGCAAGGTCAAGGTGCCGGAGGTGACCGCCAATTGCGTGTTCGGCGGCAACAAGCTGAACTGCCTCTACATCGCCGGCACCACCTCGCTCTACATGGTGCGGCTGATGGTGAACGGAGCCAAGACTTTTTGAGTGAGACCGTTTGGAAATTCTACTCTGACGGCCATCTGAAGGCGTTTTCTGCGCTTCCGGTGCTCACGTACCCAAAAGTACGCTCCGCTCCGGTTCTCGAAACCACCATCATATGACTCGCCAGAGCGAATTTCGAAACGGTCTCTCAACGGCGTTAGCCATTTGAAGGGGAGGACGTCATGCCATTCGTCAACATCCGCATCGTCAAGGAAGTGATCGCCGCCGATCCGGCAGGCAAGAAGGCTGACATCGCCAAAAAAGTCACGGCCGCCATCATCGACGCCACCGGGCTCGGCAATGACGATGTCTGGGTGGTCTTCGAAGAGGTCAACGCCCGCGACTGGTATGTCGGCAAGACCGATGTGGAGACGTTGAGAGGGAAGAAGTAGGCGCCCCTCTCTTCCTTCTCCCCCTGCGGGAGAAGGTGGCCTCGCGAAGCGAGGTCGGATGAGGGGTGTTCCAGCTTGGCGATACGTCAACAATCGCCAGGTTTGAACCAGAAAAACCAACGCCTCACTCCGCTGGAACACCCCTCATCCGTCTCGGCGCTGCGCGCCGATCCACCTTCTCCCACAAGGGGGAGAAGGCAAAGGCGCCGCCGCTCAGCGCGTGCGGATGAACTCGGCGAAAGCAGCCAGCGCGTCGCGTATCGCCAGCACGTTCACCGGCTCAGCCAAGATAGCCTCTACCTCCGGCGGCTTCTTCCCCAGCAGGGCAATCTCCAGTCCGCCGTCGTAAAGCGCGAACGACATGGTGCGCATGATCTCGGCCAGGGCGGCGCGGGCGTAGAGCGAGCGCGGCGAGGCGTGCGCCAGCATGGCTGGCTTGGCGACGGCCGCGTCGCGCGACACCAGCCAGTCGAGCGCGTTCTTCAGCCCGCCCGGCACGCCATGGGCATATTCGGGACAAGAGATGATGACGCCGTCGGCACGGGTGACGGCGTCGATCAGCTCGGAGGCTGCGCGCGGCGTGCGCTCGTCCTCGTCGTCGGGGTTGAAGATCGGCAAGCGGCCAAGCCCGTCATAGACGGTGACGCGGCAGCCTGAAGGCGCGGTGCGCACCAGTGCTTCGACCAAGGCCGAATTGGTGGAGGCCGCCCGCAGGCTGCCGGAAATGGCGAGGATGTTCAGCACAGTCGGTGAGGCCAGTTCGGACGAATCGTGTCCGGAAAAGCCTACCACATGGACTGCTTGTATTCGTCGTCCAGCCAGCGGTCGGTCGCCTCGGCCGAATCGGCTAGTGCCAGCTGGTCGCGCAAGATCTGGCCGAGTGTCGGCAGCGTCGCGCGGTCGTACCAGGTCTCCGGCTTCCACAGGTCGGAGCGCATGAAGGCCTTGGCGCAATGCATGTAGGTGGCCTTGACGGTGACGACGATGACGCTTTGCGGCTCCTTGCCATCGACGGAAAGGCGCTCGCGCAAACCCGCGTCGACGGTGATGCGGGCATCGCCATTGACGCGCAGCGTCTCATTCATGCCGGGAATGAGGAAAAGCAGCCCGACCGAGGGATTGCGCAGGATGTTTTCCAGCGTGTCCAGCCGGTTGTTGCCGGGCCGGTCTGGAATGGCGATGGTCCTGTCGTCGAGAACGACGGCGAAGCCCGGTTTGTCGCCCTTCGGCGTTACGTCGGAATTGCCTTCGCCATCGGAGGAGCCGATCAGCACGAACGGGCTCTTGCCGATGAAGGAACGGCAATGGCCGTCGAGCGCCTTCAATTCCTTGCGAATCGAACCATCGGTCGGCCGCGGCGTCTTGTAGATGGTCCGCAGTTCCGCGCGCGTGCTGACGAATTCCATGACCCTTTCTCCCATTTGGTTCTTGAGGCAATTCACTAGGGAAGGCGTTACGCGCTTTTCCTGGAATTGCTCTACTTGCCGGCCTTTTCTTCCCCGCCGGCCTTCTGTTCTCCACTTGCCTTGTCGTCCAGCGAATGGCGCAGGATCAGCGGCATTTGGCTGAAGGTGAACAGAAGCGTGATCGGCATGATGCCCCAGACCTTGAAGGTAACCCAGGCATCGGTGGAAAAATTGCGCCACACCACTTCATTGACGATGGCCAGGAACAGGAAGAACAGGCCCCAGCGGAAAGTGAGCTTGCGCCAGCCTTCGGCGTCGAGCTTGAAGGCGGATTCGAAGACATAGCCGAGCAGCGACCGGCCGAAGAACAGGCCGCCGAGCAGCACGCCGCCGAACAGCGTGTTGACGATGGTCGGCTTCATCTTGATGAAGATGTCGTCCTGCAGATAGAGCGTCAGCGCGCCGAAGATGAAGACGACGACGCCGGACACCAACGGCATGATCGGCAAGCTGCGAATAAGCAGCCAGGACACCACCAGCGCGATGGCCGTGGCGGCCATGAAGAGACCGGTGGCGACGAAGATCGGGCCGCCGAACTCGGCCAGCACCGGGAATTTCTCCACCAGCCATGGGCCGCGCGCATTGGCGAAGAAGAAGACCAGCAAGGGACCCAGCTCCAGCACCAGCTTGAGCACGGGATTGACGCCTTCCTTCTTCTCTTTCTGCGGGTCGGACGGGTCGCGTTCGAGAATGGGTGGGTTCATGATCTTCCTTCTTACGCACGATCCCGTTCAAAAATTTTCGGGATCATGCCGCTACGCCACTCCAGCGATCGCCCTGGCGAATTCGCTTGCCGAGAAAGGTTCGAGGTCGTCGACCTGTTCGCCGACGCCGATGAAATAGACCGGCAATTTGTGCTTCGCCGCGATCGCCACCAGAATACCGCCGCGCGCCGTGCCGTCCAGCTTGGTCATCACCAGTCCGTTGACGCCGGCGACATTGCGGAAGATCTCGACCTGGTTGAGCGCGTTCTGGCCGGTGGTGGCGTCGACGGTTTGCAGCACGGTGTGCGGCGCTTCCGGATCGAGCTTGCCGAGCACGCGGACGATCTTTTCCAGTTCCGCCATCAGCTCGGTCTTGTTCTGCAGGCGGCCGGCGGTGTCGATGATCAGCACGTCGGACCCGGCTTCCTTCGCCCGCTCGAAAGCATCGTATGCGAGGCCGGCGGCATCGGCGCCGAGTTTGGAGGCGATGACCGGCGAGTTCGTGCGCTCGCCCCAGATCTTGAGCTGTTCGATCGCGGCAGCGCGGAAAGTGTCGCCGGCGGCGAGCATAACCGACAGGCCGCCGTCGGTCAGCTTGGCGGCGAGCTTGCCGATGGTCGTGGTCTTGCCAGTGCCGTTGACGCCGACCACCAGGATGACATGCGGCTTGTGCGAGAGGTCGAGCTCCAGCGGCATGGCGACGTGGGTCAGCACCTTCTCCACCTCGGCCGCCATGATGGCGCGCACTTCGGTGTCGGAGACGTCCTTGCCGTAGCGGCTGGAGGCCAGAGCATCGGTGACGCGCAAGGCCGTCTCCATGCCGAGGTCGGCGCGGATCAGCACGTCCTCCAGATCCTGCAGCGTCTCCTCGTCCAGCTTGCGCTTGGTGAAGACGCCGGCGATGTTGCCGGTGAGCTCGCGCGAGGAGCGGGCAAGCCCGTCGCGCATGCGCTGGAACCAGGAGCGCCTCGGCGCCGGCTCCGGCGCCTTCACCGGTTCGGCCTTCTGCTCGACCTTCTTGGTGACGGTCACTTTACCCGGGGCGGATTTGGGCTCCGGTGGTGGCTGGACGGGCTGCGCCTCGACCGGTGCAGATATAGCGTCGGGCGGCGTGCGCTTTACCTCCCCCTCGATGGGGGAGGTCCCGAGCGCCGCGCGGGGGTGGGGGTGACTGG
>NZ_JAIUIQ010000057.1:0-33861 GCF_020165735.1 Mesorhizobium sp. B283B1A | reverse complement strand
TGACCAAGATCGCGAACCTGCCGGCACAACCCGTAACCCGTCGGCCCGGCCTCGAAGCAGACGTGCAGTCAATCATATTTCTTTCCCAGCTTCTTGATCGTCCGCTCAGCACAAAAATTTCACAGAATCTTTGCGATCGCAGATCATCGCCAATGGTAGGTTCACTGCAACTCTGAGGTAGAAGCATGTTGAAAAGCTGATGAGATTTACGTTCGGATCAAGGCACAGCATGCAACGCCAGATTACAGGCAATAGCAAGAGGAGCGCTTATCATCGCCAGGATTACGTCGCTCAATCCCGCCAATCCGAAGATCAAGGTCCAGCAATCTTTCCGACGTCGTGGGGCAGCTAGCTGATGCGCAAGGTCTGAGGGCGTGCCTATAACGGACATTACCAATCAGGAGCTTTGTCACCACCAAATGGCTGTGTTTGTGCAACGTTTCGGCAGACCAGCAATAGGATTAGATGTTTTCAGCCAAGCGGACGCTGTCATTCTGGGCCGCACCAACTGCCCAGCCTCCCGCCATTTTCACTCCCCGATCTAATCGGCGGGGCCCGTCCGAGGGAAGGCAGCCTGGCCGAGGGTGAAAATAAGACAATCACTCTACAAAAGGTTAATAGATCATGCCCAAAACTGAAATCAAGTTCGCCGAAATCGGAACCGAGTACCTCGACGACGCGCTGAGGCTCGTCGGATTGAATTATCCTAAGGATGACTGGGCAATGCTTCTGGGGCTGAGGCTTGGCTATGTTGCCATTATGGACGGTCAGGTCATCGGGGCGATGTGCATGGAGCTGTTCGATGAAGTCGCGACTATCGCCCTCCTGATCGTCGATGAAAAGATGCGCCGCCGGGGGCTTGGGGCTCGCCTCATGAAGCTCGCTCTTGAAGAGGCGGGTGCACGCGAATGCCGAGTGATCGCCAACGACGTTGGCCTGCCGCTCTACCGCAAGCTTGGATTCAAGGTAATAGAACCGATATACACCCATCGGGGCGTAGTAGCGCCCGTGCAGGTGCCGGACGATGTCGAATGGGCAACCGATGATGATTTCGATCAGATATCCGAAGTTGACCGCCGTGCCACGGGGTTCGATCGCCGGCCACTCATCTCGGCGCTTTGGAGTACGGGGCGCTTCGCCGTCATGCGCCATTCCGGAAAAGTGATGGGCTATGCGGCACTGTTCCAATACAGGCGCAAACAAGTCGCAGGACCCGTCGTCGCGCGCAGCAGCGTTGAAGCAAGGTGCCTACTGTCCATGCTCTTTTCGAATTGTGCCGGCGCGGCTCTCTCCATCGACCTCCGTCCGGAGTCGGAGCTGGCAGATTGGCTAAACTCCATTGGGATAGCAGAGACTTTCAGTTCCACCGCGATGCGCCGTGGTGAGCCCCGAGTAGATGTCGCAAGGTCCTTCCACACCTATGCACTGCCGACCCTTAGGTTTGGTTTTCCGTGATCCACATTTTGGAGGTTGGGTCGAGAGATTGTCATGTTCTGTTTCCCCTTTTCTTCCTGCGGCGCGGGTTCTTTGCTTTTGTTTTTTTCCGAATGCTACTCCTCGCGGATCTTATGTCGAGTTCAGCCTATATGGCATTCATCTGGGGTGGGGATGGTCCCAGAGATAGCGTCTATTCTAAACCATCTCGCCCCTACCTGGCTGGATATGTCGCCACGAGCTCCTCCACAGCAATGATAATCCCCTGAGCCAGGAGCTATAGAAGTGGGCCAGAAGGAAAAGGCAATGGCTAAAGGAAGTGCCCCGACGCTCGGTGTCGCTTTGATGGAATACAACAATCTCACTGCCGACTACGGGCAATTTTCGCCGACCGACCGGGTCGGCCTTGGCTCAGATTGCGTTGGGAGTATTGAATGCCCGGCGTCGTGGCCGTTCGATACTGTCTACGCAGTCGCAAGAGGCGGTGGACCGAGAGAGACCCTGGCTGGGGCGGACAGTGCGGTTGAGGGAATCACCCGAGCCGTACACCGCCTGGAAAGCGACGCCGATCTTGTAATCGCGAATTGCGGATTTTTCTGGTGCGGCTGGAAGTCGCTAAGAGGCAGCACTCAAATACCAGTGCTGCTTAGTGGTCTCGATTTTCTTGATCTGGCGCTCTCGGCCACAGCGGGCTCGGTTGGCGTGCTCACCTATTCAAAGCCCTGCGTAGAGGCGCTACTGCGTGACCACAGTGGAATTAGGCGCATGCGGATTGTGGGCTTCAGCGATCTGCCGTCCTGGAAAGCTATCGAGGAGCCTGATTGCTTCGGGGTCGGTGGTTGGACAGAAGAGAGCCTCCGCGAGGAATTTCTCATTCGTTTAAAAACGGAGTTGAACGACGGCTCGCTTAAGGACGTTCGAGCACTCGTGATCGAGTGCGTTGGGATGCCGAAGTGGCGGTCGGACATTCGCAAGCTGACCAATGTGCCCATCTTTGATCTGATGAGCATTACAAAATCTCTTCTCGCTTGAATGGACGGCCTGTCCGAATCGACTTGGGCTTGCGTAAGGTCCTTATAGCTGGCTCGAAGGCGAGCGCCGCTGTCCCGGTCAACCTGCGCGCCTTCCCGACGCTACATTGCCGAGGGTAACAGCTCCGTGATTGTGCTCGACCCAGGGCTCCGAACCGGTTTAGGCGAAGCCAGTTTCTGCACGTCGCAAAGACGCACACCTTGGCAGCCTTTGACTAATTCTCGAATTGAATTGAGTGGCGAAAGTGTCGAATGACGCCCATCCAGAGTCGTTATTATTGCTGGTGAAGCGTTGGATTAGATGAACCGGAATGCGGGCATGCCAAGGTCGACGTCAAATAGGTCCAATCAGAGAAATAGCATGGGCGGCCGATGCGTTAATTTCGGTTCTCTGAGCATTTCGATAGAACGCGATCTTGAGAAGGCGAGGGACTAATCAGCCCGCCAATCTGGGATCGGTGACGTTGCCCCCAGTTTCTATCCAGTTTTGAGTTCGTTTCCGGCGTGGGTGACGTGCTCCCCATCTTTGGATCGCCCCGGGCAGGAACTTCCGGGGGTGTGACGCGCCCCGGGCAGGAACTTCCGGGGGTGATGGCTCAAGGCGGAACGGCCGCCGATGAGCCTTTCATAAGCGATATCGGCGGCTTGTTGCCGATCGCGCTATGGGGTCGGACTGTGTTGTAGTCCTTACGCCATTCCTCCATCTTGGCACGGGCGTCGTCAAGGCTCAGGAACCAGTGCTGCTCTGCGTCGCATCGGTGCGATCCTCCCGCAGCTTCTCCTTTACCCGACGCTTCGGCGTCTTGTTCCTGAGCTGCAAGCCCATCTCCTTGTAAAGACGATAGATTCGCTTCGAGTTGACCGCCCAGCCTTCCCGGCGCAGCAACACGTGAACACGCCGGTAGCCATAGCGCACCCGTGTCTGGGCAATCTCCCTGATCCTGGCTTTGAGATCGGCCTGCTCGCCGCGCTTTGATTTGTAGTGATAGAGCGACGTGTCGATCAGAAACGTCGCGCATGCCCGGCGGATCGACACTCTCCAATCCGTCCGAACCTCATCCACAAGCCGCCGTCGGCGGGCAGGCCTCATAGCTTTCGGCGCACAACATCCTGCAGCATGGCCTTGTCGAGCGTCAGGTCGGCGACGATCTTCTTGAGCCGGTTGTTCTCATCCTCGAGTTGACGCATGCGCTTGACCTCCGACGGCGTCAGACCGCCATAGCGCTTTTTCCAATTGTAGAAAGTTGCGTCCGAAATGCCGGCTTTGCGACACACCTCCGCAACAGCTGTTCCTTCCTCGGCCTGGCGCAGGATAAATGCGATCTGCGCCTCCGAAAACTTCGACCTCTTCACGGAATCCTCCTTCTCCCGATGCCGGGATCATAAATGGAAAATTCCAGCTCCGAACGGTCCGAAAAACGGGAGGCACGTCATCGGAAATGGAGGAAAAGACCTGCCGGATTCCGGGCATAGACTACCGTCGGTGAACTGAGCCACGGGAAATACATGCTGCGGGAGCCTCTCCGAAAGGCAACCACATCATTATGCGGCTGCCACCAATGCAGCGATCACCCGGGCAATTGAATCGAGGATCGAGGCCCACTGCAATTTGGCGATTTGCGTGCCCTCGGACGTGGGCAAGTGGATGGACTGACCTCACCGGCCGCCGCCGCTCATCGACAGCGGTGCGTGTGTTCACGGCGAGGTCGGGCTGAATCTTATCACACCCACATCGTTCTCGATGGCGATCTCGGCTCCAAATGGCTTCGAAAGTGTCTGCAGACGCTCGAGAATGGCTCTTGCTTGCTGCTTGGCTACGAGACGTGGGATGCCGCGGTTTGCAAACCTGTTTGACCGACCGAGCTCGATTGGGTACAGCCGCAATTCGGCAATCTGGTTCTGCTCGAATCGGCTGACGGCGATGACGCTTTCCCAAAAGATCGGGTCTGAATAGCCTGCCATTTCGGCCACTTTCACTTCGGCATCCGTGTCGACCCGAGGATCCTTGGCGTAGTCCCCGTACATTTCCGCCCCTGAGGGGGTCCCCAAGTCGTCCTGGAAGAAGTTCCCAAGGCTATAGAAGATCGGCCTACCCTTATAGATCTCAATGCCCCGCAGTTGATGAGGTCCGTGCCCAATGTAAGCGTCCGCCCCGGCATCGATTACGCTATGCGCAAACGCTTGCTCGTAGTTAGGTGGCTCTTGACTCCAATTTCCAGGTTCGTGGCCATGGTTCGTGGCGATACAAAAATCTGAGAACTGTTTGCCCCGACGAACGTTTCGTAGAATGTCGGCGACGTCGCGCGAGTCTGGCTCGAAGCTGTATCCGATCTTGTCGCCCATTTTGTACGTCACTCCCGCGAGCACGACCGTCTTGGCGTCTTCGGGGACGAGGCCGTCGGTGCGTAAGCCAGAACTTATCAGCCTCACATTCCCGAGCATTTCGGGCGGAACCACGATGCTTTGCGCCAAACGAAGGGCATTTAGGCCTGGTCTGCCTGGCGCTTCGGCCGCAGGATCGCCCGCCCGCGCCATGGGCTTGAATGTTGTAGCACACGACAGCAGCGCCACGCGACCACGAGCGGTCTCGAAGAAGCGCGCAGCGCTGGCTTGTGCGAGATTCTCGCCCACCCCTGCATGGATAATCCCGTTTTGATCGAGCACTCGGCTAGTCTCGCGCATGCCTTCAACGCCCCAGTCAAGCGAATGGTTGTTTGCGCGACCCAAAATGTTGAATCCCATCGCCCTCAAATCTGGGCCAACCTCTGGCAGGCTGAGGTGATAGGCGCCGCCGTATTCAGCCTGCGGGTATCCATTGAACGAACGGATATCGAACACGTTGACTTCCAGGTTGCCAAAGGTGACGTCAGCATCATGAAGGATCTTGACCACGTCGCCAAAAGCAAGATTATGCGATTTCGTCACCGCACGCGACACGATTAGGTCGCCGACCGCGGCCATCGTGAAGCCGTCCGCCACGTTCGTTGCAATCGAACCGACGATGTCATAGGCTGCACCCAGCTGGGACGGATCTCCACCGTTCTTGTTTTCCATAAGATTTTCCTTCATCTCTGTTCTGTCTTCCTACTAGCTGTACGCTGTGAATTTCGAAGCTGTGGAAGGTACTATCGTACAACTAAGAGAGAATTAGCCGGAGTCGGCCGCAACCTTCGGTGGCGAGCGCTTGACGCGGAAGCCGCCCGAGCCACTCACGACTCCCAACGGTGTGGGGATAATCAGTCCGCCACGGAGCCTGTGTGCAGCGAGGGACACCCCCAAAAACGCGGGGTATGCTCGCCCACGCCATCCGACAACCCTGGACACTTCGACAGATCGACCGACTCAAACCGTACCAGGTTTTCTTCGCGTGCTTACTATTTATCATCTGCCCAACCCAATATGCGCTCAACAATTTCGGGTCGCGCGCGTGGGTTGCCACCGAGGTTCGCCAGCAGGACGACTCCGCGACTGTCCGTCGGGCGGAAGCCCATGTACGTCGAAACTCCTGGATCGCTGCCGCTGTGCTGCCATACACCACGCCACGGTCTATTAGCGGCCTTAATACGGTCATTCTGTCGCCAAGTAAGGCCTTGTATTCCTTCGGACAAAGGTAGACCTTTAACGTTCTGGGCGCTTAAGATTTCCTTGATGGTTTCTGCCCGCAGTATCCGCTTGCCCTCCAGCACACCATCTTGCATGTAGGCCATGAGAAATCTCGCCAGCTCGGAGGCCGTGGTACGCGCAAGGCCGTCTGACAAGGTCACGTAACTATAAAGGCAGTGCGGTACATGAATCTCCTTTTGATCTTTAGGCGCGGACCATCTAGGATCAATCAATTCCATTTTGGTGACGTCGCCATCGTCAACGTAGTCGTAAAGCGTAGCATGCTTGTCTCGCGGCATGCCTTCTAGCAAGAAGCGAGCGTCAGTCATCCCAAGCGGTGCGAAAATATGCTCGCTACAATAATCTGGGTACGACATGCCGCTCAGTCTCTCCACCAGCAGCCCAAGCAATCCATAGGTCACGTTGCAGTATTGGTACGCGCCTCCCGGCGCCCACGGATTGAAGTTTTGTTTGGCGTCAAAGGCCGATCCACTGGTCGTAAAATACTCCTTTAGCCACTCGCCAAGTATCGCCCGCGGATCACCACAACCATAATTCGACCAGAACAACGGACTATCTGCAATGGAAGATGTATGGGTCAGTAGCTGCCGCGTGGTAATGGGCCGATCCGAAAAAGCCGGATTGCGTACGGGGAACGGCAAGTACCGATCGATTGGCACATCAAGTTCAAGCTTTTCCTGTTCGTACATCTGCATCACAGCAGCACAGGTTATGGTTTTGGTGATCGAGCCAATATTCAGCAGCGTCTGGGGCGTCATCGCGTGGCCGAGTGCAATGTCCGCGAGTCCGAACCCGGCGGTATAAACAAGATGGCCTTGATCGATGATAGCCAAGCTTAATCCGGGTATGTGTGACGCCTGCATCTGAGCTCGGATAAACTCAGCGAAATTATCGCTCTGCAGCCACACTGTGAGGCTGCGTGGGCTGGTTGCTCTATTTGCGCCTGGCGGTTGGTGATTGTTCTCGCGTGAATGTTCATCCATCTATTTACCTCGTCATTTCGTATTTACTTGGCGATGTTCGGCGCCGAAGGAGCCGTGCGCTCCAAAAATGTTTCAATGGATAAAGGGGGCTGGTGTTACGCCAGAGCACTGAGCGAAACGTTGCCCACCACCGACTGCCCAAGTCCCCCTGTGGCCGGAGCGCGCACGTGACAGGCGACGACGCGCCCGTCGGCCATCGGCACCAAGGGCGGCACTTCAATGCGACAACGTTCGACCGCGAGCGGGCAGCGCGGATGGAACGCACATCCGCTCGGAGGTTAATGGGACTTGGCACCTCGCCCTCAATAGGTGGTTGCAGCCTAATCCGCGTCGGATCCGGCACCGGAGCGGCCGCAATCAGCGCCTCGGTGTACGGGTGGACCGGCTTGGCGAAGAGCGCCTCGCTCGGGGCGAGCTCCACGATCCGCCCCAGATACATGACCGCCACGCGATGTCCGACATGCTCCACGACGCCGAGGTCATGCGAGATGAAGACGAACGCGATGCCCATCTGCTGCTGCAGATCCAGAAGCAGATTCAAGATCTGCGCCTGCACGGAGACGTCGAGGGCTGATACCGCTTCGTCGGCGATGATGAGAGAGGGATTGAGCGACAGGGCGCGTGCAATGCCGAGCCGCTGGCGCTGACCGCCCGACAGTTCGGAGGGCAGCCTGTGCATCATCTCGGGCGACATTCCGACTTTTCGGAGAAGGTCCGCAGCGAGTGCCTGGCGTTGCTTGCGGCTGAGACGCTCAAAGTTCTCGACCGGTTCAGTGATGATCTGTCCCGCGGTAAGGCGCGGGTTCAGCGACGAGTAAGGGTCCTGGAAAACCATTTGCATCCGACGGCGCCAAGCATGAAGAGCATCCTTCTTAAGACCTGCAACGTCGGTTCCGTCGATCAGTACGCGACCAGCCGTCGGCTCCACAAGGCGCATCAGGAGCCGCGCGACGGTCGACTTGCCGCAACCGGATTCACCAACGATACAGAGGGTCTCGCCCGCCTCAACGGAAAAAGACACATCCTGCACCGCCCGAATCACTGGAATAGTCTTCTTCCGGAATCCTGAGCCAAGCGGATAGTGCTTGGTCAGGTTTTCGACCTTCAGCAGAGGACCGGTCATGCGCCCATTACCTCTTTGGCGCGCCAGCAAGCGGCGGCGTGACCCGGTTTGACATCATCAAGGACGGGCGTCTTCTCACGACAAATGTCTATTGCGAACGGACACCGAGGCGCAAAGCTACATCCCTCAATAGGTTGGCGGAGGCTTGGTACAATGCCAGGAATCTCCGGAAGCCGCCGCTGGCGACCTTTGCGCCTATCAGGAACGGAGCGCATAAGGCCTTGGGTGTAAGGATGCGTGGGGCACGCGAACAAATCATTTACCTGAGCTTGCTCGACGATCCGGCCGGCGTACATGACAATAACGCGTTGACATGTTTCGGCTACAACGCCTAGATCGTGCGTAATAAACATCACGGCCGTTCCGGTGCGCTCTTTAAGATTAACGATAAGCCTAAGTATTTGTGCTTGAATAGTAACGTCCAACGCAGTAGTTGGCTCGTCGGCAATCAACAATTCCGGTGAGCAGGCAAGCGCCATGGCAATCATGGCGCGTTGGCGCATCCCACCAGACATCTCGTGCGGATAGTTACGAACCCGACGATCAGGATCAGCAATGCGAACCATGCGAAGCATTTCTTCGGCTTTTGCCATGGCCACCGAGCGCGACGCTTTGGTGTGTATCTGCACCGCTTCAGCGATCTGGTGTCCGACCGTATAGACCGGGTTCAAGCTCGTCATCGGCTCTTGAAAGATCATGGCGATCTGGTCGCCACGGATTTTGCGCATCTCTCGGTCAGACAGCTCAAGAAGATTGCGTCCGTGAAAGCGGATTTCGCCTCCCACTGTCTTGGCGGTTAGCTTCGGCAGCAGGCGGAGGATTGAGAGGCCGGTGACGCTTTTTCCGCATCCCGATTCGCCCACAATGCCCAGCGTCTCGCCCTTTTTGACCTGGAAGCTGATACCGCTGAGCGCGCGGGTGACGCTGTCTTCGCCAAAGAAGTGCGTTTCGAGGTCTCGCATCTCGAGCAGTAAGTCGTTTCCTATCCTTTGATGCATCTGCATTTTAGCGCCTCTGTCTGGCGCGGGGATCAAACAGGTCGCGCAGGCCGTCCCCGAGCAGGTTGACTGCAAGTACCGTGACGGCAAGGCAGGTTCCGGGGGCGAAGATCGTCATCGGCGCTATGCCGAGAAACAACCTAGAGTTTGAAATCATGTTGCCCCAAGTCGGGATTTCGGGAGGCACCCCCACGCCAAGGAAGCTCAGACCGGCCTCTGTAAGGATAGCATCGGCACAGACCGTGGCGCTCTGGACCATAAGCGCTGGGAGAGTGCTGGGAAGGATATGCCGCCACAACACCTTCCGCAGGCTCGCGCCGCCGCAAAGCGCGGCCTCCACATAGGGACGCTCCCGCACGCCCAAAACCACCGACCGAACCAGCCGTGTAATGCTCGGCAACTGAGGTATGGTGATGGCGACAATGAGGGTGCCAAGCCCGGGGCCGGTCAGAGCAATGAGAGCGATGGCCAGTAGCATTGTTGGCATCGACATCAGAGCATCCATCAGCCGCATGATGACGCTATCAAAGCTGCGGACGTAGCCAGCCAAAACACCAATCAGAAGCCCCGCCGAACTCGCACAGAAAGCTGAAATCAGTCCAACCAGAAGGGAGATTCGCGCCCCAAAGATAGTCCGCGCAAATACGTCGCGGCCCAGGTTGTCGGTTCCAAACCACATCTCGGCAGAAGGCGGCTGGAGGCGTTTGTAGGGATCCATACTCGTCGGATCTCCGGCGTAAGGCGGGGCGGCCAGCGCCAGAACGATAAGAAGAAACAGGAGCCCGCCGCCTATCAAGACCTGGGGATGCCGCCGCGCGAGAGGAGCCAGGGCAGGTATTCTGAGACCCGTTGGTGCAGTTTCTATTTGTGCGGAGAGAAGCGCCATATCAATACCGGACACGCGGATCGATCAGCGTATATGCAATATCGACCATCAGGTTGATTAGTACGTATAGCCCTGAAACAAGGATGAGTACGCTTTGAATGATAGCGTAATCGCGGTTGTTGAGCGCATTGACGACCAGACGTCCGATACCGGGTATGTTGAACACTGTTTCTGTGATGACTACCCCAGAAATCAGATAAGCGAAGCTGATGCCGACGACTGTCAGGATCGGAACGCCTGCATTCTTTAGAGCGTGGTGGAAAAGCATGGCATAGGTCGATGCGCCTTTGGCGGCGGCCGTTCGCACATAGTCTTCCGACAAAACCTCAAGCGTGCTCGCCCGTGTAACTCGGGCGATGAATGCAATGTATCCCAGACTTAAAGCCACTGTGGGAAGGATCAGGTGCACAAACCAAGACCCTTGACCACCATCGATCGGCTCATAGCCCTGGACGGGCAGCCAGTGTGTAGTGACCGCAAGCAGGTATATCAGAAAGAAGCCGACTACAAACACCGGGACAGAAAAGCCAAGTGTAGCAAATGCCGTCAGGATGCGATCAGCAAAACCACCAGTTCGCCACGCCGCAAGGATTCCGAATGAGATCCCGACTGTAACTGAAAGGACCATCGTCAGGATCGCGAGCGAAGTAGTCGGTTCAAGCCGCTGCGAGATGAGTTCGATGACGGGTCGCCCGGAGAAAAGTGAGTTCCCGAAGTCCCCGCTGAGGATACTGACCGCCCAATGCACGAACTGAACTGGCATAGGCTTATTGAGCCCCAACTGCTCGCGAATTGCCGCAATCATCTCAGGCGTAGCCTTATCGCCGGCGATCGCACCCGCCGGGTCACCGGGCGCCAGTCTTACGAAGAGGAAGACAAAGATCCCGACCATCGCCATGACAGCGATGGCCGAAACGAACCTGCGAAGGACATAGGCAGCCATTAGGCTGGGACCTTCCGCATGTTCCACATCGGAATGAGCGACGGCATTTCGATAAGATCGACGAGTGTCTTGCTGCGCGCGATTGGTGAGACAGCTGAGCCCAGCAAAACGGTCCCGGCGATGTCCCATTGTATACGTTGCATCTCGCGGGCCAGCGCCTGACGCTCTTCGAGTGTTTCGACTTCTGCCCATTTTGCCCGAAGAGCCTCACATTCGTCGCTCTTCGGCCAGCCCCACCAGCCCTGCTCCCCATTCGCACTTAGAGTGGAATTGCTGATCGGAGTGCTGCGGTCATAATCAGTCTCGCTCCCCATGAAGATGTCCCAGTCACGGCTCTTGCGGCGTGCGACAAAGGCGGCTTGGTCGCTCGGCACAAGCTCAGCGTTGACCCCAATTTTCTTCAACGTGTCGGCCAGGAACTGTTCCATGGTGTTGGCTTCGCGCCAATTCGCGTGTTGGAGAATGACCAGCGTTTCGCCAGAATATCCGGCTTCGCTGAGGAGTTGCTTGGCCCTTTCTGGGTTTCCACCCTTCTTGTACCATCCGGTATTTTCATTATTTGCATAGGGCGTGTGGTTCCCAAAAAACGAAATAATCGGACTAATGACTTCTGGGGGGGGGGGAAGCTGGTACGCATGACCGCTTCCTGATCAATTAAGTGAAGCATCGCTTGCCGAACCTTTACGTTGTCAAACGGGTTCTTCAAACAATTCATTCGCCTGAAATAAATATCACCGCCTTTGTTCAATACCTGCAGTTCAAGGGCAGGATCACTTTTGAACGATAAAGATCGGCGGCTGGCAATTCTATGAAATCAATTTCGCCGGCTTGTAAGGCCGCGAAAGTAGTTTGCTGGTCTTCAATAAAATTCCAGATGACGCGCTCAACGTTCACGACCTTGCCACCGGCGAACCCATCTGGCGGCTCCTGGCGGGGCACATAGTGTTCATTGCGGTCGTAAGTAAAGCTTGCTCCCGGTTTGGCGAGAGCTTGATTGAATTTGAACGGCCCCGATCCGATATTTGCGGTTACCTGCTCCGTGGCAGCAAAACTCGCGTCCTTTTCACGCATGGACGCACAGGACCGGGGTAGCCGCGCTAGCTATGATCTCCGTAAGAAGCCCTAGCGGCTCTCGTAGGGAGATAACGAAAGTTTTGTCATTCAGCGCCGAGATATCCTTTGCGCGCTCTGTGATTAGCTTTCCGCCGGGAGCTACTTGGCTCCAGCGACGAATCGAGGCGACACAGTCAGCCGCGGTAACGGGCGTACCGTCATGCCAGCCCAACCCATCCCTAAGCTCAAAGGTGTAAATTCTTTTGTCGTCGGATACACCCCATTTCTCGACCATTTGAGGCTGTGGCATTAGCTTGGAATCAAGCGCAAACAGCGTGTCATAAATCGCTAGGCCGTGATTACCGGTGGACTGTGCCGTCGAAACCATCGAATCGAAGGAATCGACTCCATACCTTGCCATTCGGACCGTTTGCGCGGCGGTGGGCGCCGGCTGCGCCCGCAGGACCGACGGGAATACCGTCGATAGAGTTGTTCCGGCAGCAATGCCCATCTTAACAAGGTCGCGTCGAGAAATTCTCATTTCCTCCCCCTTTTTTGTTAGCGCGGTTGTGTGCTTCGGCTTTGTTTCACCAAACTTCGATCCCTGCGGCGCTTACGTCAAATTCAGTCTGTATATCGCGGTCATCTGAGTTTGAGATGGTCGCAGAAAGAGCGATTTCAAAGCATCTCGCCGCCGCCTCCGTTCATGAGCCGCGCTACGAGCTGCTCGCGGCCCAACGAAGATGGTTCTCAATGATTCTGGATGGCCGCCGACGCGCCAATCCGCGCTGACATCCGAGCACAGAACAGGCCAGTTGTGCGTCACCTTAGTGTCGACATCAGGCGCTGCGCCTTCGTCGCTCGGCGTCCGCAAGAGGTCTTCGCCTTGAGAAGAGTAGAAAGCTCGCCGCGGCGTCAGCTTGCCGTCGCGACTGAGAATCAAGTCGATCACGCGCTCGAGCTGGGCGGAGGGAGGATGGGGAATCCGGTGCCCTACCACTGCGACTGGGGAACCTTGTAATCCCCGTCCTCGGCGACGCCCAAACATGTCGGGGCCGCCTTCCGCCGACAGCGGCCGGAGCAAGGCCATGCCGAATTGACATCGATACGACGGGCGGCGAAGAGGCGACCTGGTCCATTAGCAATGATGACGATGCCGAGTCCACCGCCCAAAAAGTGCATTGATTGCGACTTTGCCAGCGGCGACCGAACCTCCGCTCCCCCTGATGAAGCACGCATCAACGGAGATGGGCGCGGCTGTTTTCGGCAATACAGTAGTTAGCCAGGCGGCGGAGGTCTCTGGCACATCCGAGAGCCGATACGGTCGCGCCGCCCGATTCCCAATATATCGCAGTACATCTCGGGGGCCCCGTGATTATTGCCTCAAAGGTATGGCGAAGCGCCTCCGGTAATGCTGTAGTGACCAATGAGCCAGTTTACGGCTTCGCTCTGATCTCGTTGGATCGCGTGAGCTGCTTTGAGCATGTGGAGCTCCGAATTCTTGATCATCTTGGCCAGATTCCAGCCTCGGTCTGGCGCCACGGTAGCGTCATCTGTGGACCAAAGAAGCATTGTCTTGCCGTGAAGCCGATCAACGAAGGGGAAGATGAACTTCTGCTGCAACAGGATATATTGTCTCATATCTGTTTCTTCCAAAGGCAGGCGCTTCCGGAGCTCCCATTTTCCGCGCGTCGAGGACCGCCGATAGGCTATTCGCCGATACTCCTCTAGCTCTGCATCATACGGATCTTGCGCGTAGGTGATGGCGCCTCTCCGCACATATTCCTCTTCACTCGGCATCGGCTCGGTGTAGTCATATGACGTGGTGGCAGCATGAAGCCATGCATCATCACGCTCGTCTCCAAATGGCTCGGGCCCTATTGGCGGCGATACGGCACTGGCGGTGAGCAGAACGACTTTCGAAACAAGATCGGGACGGACGATAGCGACCCGCGCAGCGACGAATGATCCTTCTGAATGGCCGACCAGCGTGATCTGCTTCAAATCCATTGCCTCTATGAAAGCAATGACATGGTCCACGCGACCGAGCCGGCTGATATATTTGCCAGGAGTAGGATCGTCCGTCCCACCGAATTGGAGTTGATCAAGCGCGATCACTCTGAATCGATCGGATAAGCCGTGCAGCTGCCAGATCCAGCTGAGCCTCGCATCTAAGATTGCCCCCGGGGATGCCCCATGGAGAAGCACTATAGGACGACCGGCTCCAGTCTCGTAGTATGTCGTCCCCACGTTGCCAACCGACATGCGACGTTCAGGGATGAGCATTTTGTCGGTCAATCGCGACGCCTGCGCGGCGGTGATAACAGATGAATTCGCGGTGACGCCGCGGCTGGTATCGCCGAGTTCCTCCGACATCGGAATGCTCCTTACACCTTTGTTATGCGGCAATGCAGCTTTTTATGGCGATACAACCACGCCGTTGGGTCACTTTGCGGGCGTTGTTCTTCATTGGACGCAAAAATGCGGCGATTCCCCAATCAATTAAGCGAAAACCGACGATTTGAGGCCGTGAAGGTTTCTGGGGCGGATCTGGAAGGGCTCACCGCGGATTCGTGCTTTGGTGCTGCCGATCCTATGCCATAGTTCAAGATTGTCGTTCCGCCGGAGCGACAGCATGATAACTTGCGGATAGCGTTCAGTCTCTGGGCGCGCTGACACGTCCCTGCCCGCCTTGGGCAGAGCCGTTCGGCTAGTTTGGGTCGCACCGCCGGCTCAGCTGAGTGCGTCGAATATATTGAAGGCCCCGCGATGCGATTGGGGAGTCCGGTTGCCGCGCTTACAGTTATGTGGTTGAGCCATGTGGAACAGGACGGGCCACGCGACACCTCTCTCGGACGTCCGTTTCGCCAGGCTGATTCTATCTCAAAACCAGATGGCTTCAATATACACACTGAATTTGACGTAAGCCCTCTCTCTCTTGCTACGGTCCCGATGCACATGCACGCTCCCACAGATGAGTGCAATGAGGGAGTGGCCCGCTCGACATTGGCGCCGAAGCGACCGTACATTGAGGGACTGCGAGTGAACCAGAACGAAGCCAAGAACAAACGGCCCATTCTGATCGGATATACCAACCGGCTTTCGGCACGTGGCGGCGAAAGCATCGAAGCGAAGGTGTCCAGCGACTTTTCAAGCGACTACGCTGCGGATCTCGTCCGCATCTTCTCGGGAGACCCCAATCCGAACGGATCAGGGATGGACGTTCGGCCGGTTTCGGCGGCCTTTGAAGGCACCTACAAATCTGTCGCGAAGCCATCGCGTTTGGGGTCTTATGGAATCATCCCCTTCAGTGATCCGACGATTGCCCTGGACGCTACGTTTTCGATCAGGTTCCAACCGCGTCTTCTGCGTGACTCGCCCCAGGTTCTGTTTTCCTTCATTGGCTCATCGGAAGGCGCAGTCTCGATTAGCATTCAGAAGGACGGCCTGAAAGTGGAGACGTTTGCCGAGACGAGCGGCGCTCCCTTCGCCTTCGATATTGGCAGGTGGTACGAGTTGCGCCTCTTGATTGCAGCTCGCGGTCTGCATCTATTCGGATACTCTGTCGAGACTGGATCACGGTTGTTTGAGGTTAAGACGGGGCGATTTAGAGGGAAGGCGGCATTTACGAAGCTGGTGCTGGCGGCTACGCCGCAGCCGGAAGATCCGTTGCACTTCACTTCGTTTTTCAACGGGCGGCTCGAAGCCCCCCGGTTATTGCGTGGGGCGCAGCTTGTCGAACGCCTCGTCGAAAATCAAGTGGCGGACGAGGAAATCCTGGCTTTCTGGGATTTCGCTATCGACATTCCAACCTCGAACATCCGCGACAAAGGTCCGCTGCGGCTCGACGGCACCTTCCACAATTTGCCCGCACGAGGCGTACGAGGGTCGCGATGGTCCGGTGCCGAAATGTGCTGGAGGCACGCGGTCGACGAATATGCAGCAGTCCATTTCCACGAGGACGACCTTTACGATTGTGGATGGCAGACAGATTTCAGCTTCGATATCCCCCAGGACTTTCCAAGCGGAGTCTACGGTATTCGCTTGAGATGCGAGAACGCTGAGGACATTATACCTTTCTTTGTGCGTCCAGCCCGAAATGCCGCCAAGGCCAGAGTCGCAGTGCTATTCTCGACCTTCACCTATGCTGCCTACGGAAATACTCCCCGCTCCAACTTTGACACAGCGTATGTCGAAAGACGCGATGCCTGGCATGCCTATCCAAATCATCCGAAGGAGCACCCTGAGTTCGGTCGATCGCTCTACAATCTCCATGCCGACGGCAGTCCTGTCATGTTCAGCTCGACGTCGCGGCCGCTGCTTCTCATGCGACCCGGATACCTCGCCTATGTCGACGAGCGTGGATCAGGATTGCGCCATTTCCCCGCCGACCTTCATTTGATCGCGTGGTGCGCGGCGAAAGACATTGCAGTCGACGTTGTCACGGATCACGACCTCGAAGCCGACGGAGGCAGTGCACTCAATGAGTATGCGTTAGTACTTACAGTGACACACCCGGAATACCATACGGCTCGCACACTTGATGCAATCCAAAATTTCGTAGCTGGCGGCGGCAGCCTCGGCTACCTTGGGGGCAACGGGTTCTACTGGCGGATAGCCACTAGCAAGGCTTTTCCCAGCGCGATCGAGGTTCGACGTGGCGAAACGGGCGCCAGGACGTGGGAGGCAGAACCGGGGGAGTACTTCCATGCTTTCGACGGCTGCTATGGCGGCCTCTGGGTCAAAAACGACAGGCCTCCGCAGCGGCTCGTCGGGATCGGCATGTCGGCCCATGGAGATTTCACGGGCTCCTTTTATCGTCGCACGGGTGCTTCTTACGATCCGCGTTTTGAATGGCTCTTTGACGGGATAGATGGTGAGATCCTCGGTGATTTTGGGTTTTCCGGCGGGGGTGCAGCCGGGTTCGAAGTCGACATCGTGGACTCCTCCTTGGGCACTCCGCCCGATGCGGTCGTTCTTGCGCAATCCGAGGAGTACTTGGGCGAGTACCACTGCGTTCCGGAAAAGGTAGTCTGGCCGCAACCACTTGCTTGGCAGTCGTCCCAGATCAGGGCGGATCTTTGCTTCATTCCGAAGGCGCACGGTAATTTTGTCTTCTCTACTGGTTCAATCCTGTTTTGTGGAAGTCTTCCGGTGAACGACTTCAATAACAACATCTCGAAACTCTTGGAGAACGTTGTGCGGCGTTGCTGGTCGTCGAAAACGCATCCCGCTGAGGAAAGCAGGCCCGAAACTGCGGATGCCATGGCTGGTCCACGCAAGCAAACGGCCTGATGAAGATACCCCGCGATTTCGTTTATGATAAATCGGGCCGGAGCAAGGGAGAAAATAGGCAATGGCTAAAGGAAGTGCCCCGACGCTCGGTGTCGCTTTGATGGAATACAACAATCTCACTGCCGACTACGGGCAATTTTCGCCGACCGACCGGGTCGGCCTTGGCTCAGATTGCGTTGGGAGTATTGAATGCCCGGCGTCGTGGCCGTTCGATACTGTCTACGCAGTCGCAAGAGGCGGTGGACCGAGAGAGACCCTGGCTGGGGCGGACAGTGCGGTTGAGGGAATCACCCGAGCCGTACACCGCCTGGAAAGCGACGCCGATCTTGTAATCGCGAATTGCGGATTTTTCTGGTGCGGCTGGAAGTCGCTAAGAGGCAGCACTCAAACACCAGTGCTGCTTAGTGGTCTCGATTTTCTTGATCTGGCGCTCTCGGCCACAGCGGGCTCGGTTGGCGTGCTCACCTATTCAAAGCCCTGCGTAGAGGCGCTACTGCGTGACCACAGTGGAATTAGGCGCATGCGGATTGTGGGCTTCAGCGATCTGCCGTCCTGGAAAGCTATCGAGGAGCCTGATTGCTTCGGGGTCGGTGGTTGGACAGAAGAGAGCCTCCGCGAGGAATTTCTCATTCGTTTAAAAACGGAGTTGAACGACGGCTCGCTTAAGGACGTTCGAGCACTCGTGATCGAGTGCGTTGGGATGCCGAAGTGGCGGTCGGACATTCGCAAGCTGACCAATGTGCCCATCTTTGATCTGATGAGCATTACAAAATCTCTTCTCGCTTGAATGGATACAAATTGAATTTCGTCATTAGCCTTGCAAAAGAGACGGGTCGCTGCGATCCGGTATCCACGACCAGAGCACACACGCCATTTGCCAACATTCTGCGCCGGCCGTATTTGCGATCGCAGTGATGACGCGCTCAAAGGCGTAGTCGGAGACGAAGCCGCCCCGAACTTCGACGGCCCAGACCAAAGGCACCAATTCGTCGATCGTCAGTACAGTCCAGATGAAGCCGTCGAACGCAATCGCAGGGGAATACGCCGGAGACCGGCAGCGCATCGTCATTGCCGGTCATCCATCGGCTCGTCAAAGTCCTAACTGCCGGTGGCTATGCAGCGCCGGAACACTTAACGGTAGCGGATAAATGCGCGCCCCGAGCAAGGTGGGCATTCTGCGCGAGCGGTGGAGGCGCGTCGAATCCTTAGGTAGGTTGTTGGAAGAACTCGACACAACGCGCGCAGACATGGCGGACTTTTGCCGATTTTTGGGATTACTCAGGCTCTCGTGAAGCGCAATTTATTGATGCGATCCGAGTTTATCTCGAAACCGTCTGCGGTGACGCTCATAGTCGCATTCCAAGTCAGGCAGGGCCCCATGTCGTTGTCGGGCTGAGACATGAACCAGAGATCGCTGTCAGCAGCGACGATGGGCGCATTCATGGCGCCGAGTTCAGAGCGCAGACGGAATATCCCACGCTGCGCGTCGCCATCGATCTCGACCTCAAGACCTTGCGCCTTGTTGGCGTAGCGTCCAGCGAGAGGGACGACCGCCCGGGCGTCCGGATCCAAGGGTGCGTAGATTCTCGGCGTGCCGCAGAACGTGCCGTCGACTTTGCCGTCCGGCCGGGGACTGAGAACCAAGTCGGTGGTTCCGCGCTCTGGTTTAGCGCCGCCCTGATGGCCGAAATCGAACCTGGCCACACCACCGGAATCAACGAAAGTTGGTACGCCGTCCTTGACAAGGATTTCGAAGACGTTGGGCCCCCCTTCCTGCCGGTAGCGGCCCGGAGCGAGCCCGATCGGCTTCGGCGAGACGTTGCCGAAATAGATGTCGGCGATACGGCGGGCGATGGGGAAGGCGGCCACCTGATCGTTGTTGGCGATGATGATGATGCCGAGCCCATCGTCGATGAAGAGCATCGATTGCGACTTGCCACCGGCAACCCCACCGCCGTGGCCGATCGCGCGGCGGCCACTATAGACGTCCGTCACCAGCCCGAGTCCGTAAAAGCCGGTCGCACCATTGTCGAAGACGCAAGCCGTCCCCATGCGTTGGTACATTTGCTGCGAGCCAACTTTGGGGCCGATCAAGTTCTGCTGCCAGACCACCATGTCATCGAGCGTCGATACAATGCCGCCTCCGCCGCCGTACTCCAACCCCCAACTCAAATGGGCCCAGCCCTCGGCGCACTTGGTATAGTGCGCGGCTAGCCGCTTCATCACCGTACCGTCGCGCAACATGAGCGAGGTGTCGTTCATGCCGAGCGGGCCAGTGATGCGTTTGCGCAATACGTCGTTGAAGGCCGCGCCCTCAATCTGCTCGATGATTTCGAACAACATGAAAAACCCGGAATTCGAATAGATCATGGCACTGCCGGGCTTAAAGTTGAGCGCGTCCTGTCTGCCGATGATCTTACGGGCAGTCTCGCGGTCTGACGGAGCGAAGAGCGACAGCCCACCAAAAGTCATGGCCTCCAGATAGTCGCGGTAGCCGCTGGTGTTGGAGGCTAGTTGAGCGATGGTGACCGGATACTCAAGCCTGGGAACATAGGGCAGGTGCTTCTGCACCTCGTCCTCGAGGCTGAGCTTGCCTTCTGCCTCGAGCATCAGGATCAGCAACACGGTGAACTGCTTGCTTTGCGAACCAATCCGCATGATGGTTTTGCGGCCCATCGGCACGTCATCGTTGATGTTCGCCAGACCATACGTGTTGGCGAAAATCTCGCGGCCATTCTCTGTCACTGCCACGACAGCGCCAGGCATTTCCGGCCCTTTGAACTCGCTGAACAATGCGTCGACGCGCTTGGCAAGATCGGCGTGCGAACTAGTCATGATCGTCATTCCTCCGTGGCGTACTAGGAGATAACGGCGTCACTCGGCAACCTGCAGGTCCCGGAAAGTCTCTACGGCCGTGCATCTACATTCGAAATCACAGTGTTATAGCAATTTAGAGCCGCTCAATTTAGAGCCGCTATTGAATCGAACATCGATCGCCTGCCGGCTCCTGTCCAATACAGCTTATGTATTGTCGTCATCTAAAAACGAGATGCGAGCGGTCCAGAGAGGGGGGCGAAACAGCGCACCGTCTGTGATAAACTGTGCTCATATACGGTTTCCGGCTGATTTGGCTGATGCTGCACAATGAGCGTTGCGCTTCGAGGGCTTCGAAACGGGATGTCACGGAGCAGCATTTGCACTGGCAAGGATCCGACGGCGTGGTCGAAGGAGCTTGAGCGTGGACATGAACGTGCGTAAGTTGGCGCTCAAACCCAACTCTCCTAGCTTCAGCAAGCCACCAGACTTGTGCAGTCCTCAGAAGAGAGCCTCAAGTGATTGACGCTTTCAATCACCTCGCAGCCCAGTTTGGTGACCTGAAAGGCGAGTGAATCACTTGCCTGCGATAGGAAGCAATACGGAGGATGGGAACTCTTGGCAATGGTGCACAGTGTTTTGGGCGACGACCCATTCCGTTTCGTCCCAGTTGTTACCCCCTGTGTTCAGATTTCGGTCGAAGCGAGGAAACGAGGAACTCGTGATGTCAAGTCGGAGACGATGGCCAGGCGGGAACCAGTTGCTGGTGGCGTCCAAATCTATGTCGATTTGATAGATGTGCCCGGCCTCCATCAACAGCCGCTTATTGTAACCTTCGCGGTACCGAACGCGCAGTATACCGTCGACGACGTCAACCGCCTTCCCGTCCGGATGCACGTCAAGAATCTTGGCCACAAAATCCGTGTCTCGGGCCGAAGAAGAGACGAACAGCACTGCCTTTACAAACCCGGTGACCTCCATGCCCTGCTGGAGGAGCTCGGAGGTAAAACATAGAACGTCTTGGCGGAGTTCGACTTCCTGATGGTCCCGTGGGCCTAACGTCGTCCCCACTGCGTTCCCACCCTCAGCCCCCAAAGACGGCACTGGATTCCCGGGGTCATAAACAAAGGTGTCGGGGGACTCATCATCGATCGGCGGATCGACTTTTAATGTACCGTCGCCGAAGCAAGTGTTGGCGTTTCCGCCGCTGCGCAGAAACCAGCGTTGTAGTTCTACCCCGGCCGGCGGCCAATCAGATGCGGCCCTCCACTCGTTGCGACCCATCACGTAATACTGGATGCGTGGCATTCCCTCGATCAGATGGGCCTCGTCCTTCAGCCAGCAGTCGTACCAGTCCAGGTAGATCTGCCGGCAATCAAGGCGCGCGTCGCCCAACTCGCGCTCGCCGACGACAGTCGGGGCTTTGAGCGTAGAGGTGCCACAGTGCGTAGCTGGGGACAGAATGATGTGCTGGTGCTCACGAGATGCAGGTCTCCTACCCCGAGTGCTGAAGACGCGCTGCGTATGGAGCGCGTCGGCCGCGCCGACGTCATACCAGGAATTCACGAACAAGACTGGCAAGTCGACTTTGGAGTCCTCGCTAAGGAACCCAAACCGATCAAACCAAGGGTCCTCGGGGTCGCGTGAGACCCAGTCTTCCCAGTCAGTGGGTGGCGCCCCAATGCTCTTGAGAATATCGACCACCGGCAGTTTGGCGAACGCCCGATTATACTCCTCTTCGGTCTTGGGTTGCGGGCGGGAACGGTCCTTCCCGTGCGATTGATGAAAGTGGGGCACCCACATGCTTAGCTCCAAGGCCCCACCCAAACGCGACCCGCACAGGCGTAAGTCCCCCAGACGGTGTCGATCTCCAGACATTGAACCGCCCGCCCCCTCCACGATCGCACATCGATGTGCCGGATGGCACAGCTGAGCAAGAAGCACTTGGGTGATTCCAAGCGCGGAGCAACCATAGGTGCCGACTCGCCCAGTGGACCATGGCCGCGAAGCGATCCAAGACAGTGTGTCGTAACCGTCCTTGGCGTCGTGCTCCAGCAGGGTGAAATGCCCGCCAGAATCAAAGAGTCCACGAAGTTCCTGCACAACTACTGCATGGCCCTGCGCCGCGAACGTCATGGCCACCGGGTTACTAGGTTTGGGCAGACGATAGGGACTCTTGCCGTACTTCGTCCGGATCAGAATTGCCGGCAGCTTGCCGACGTACCCAAGAGGGCGATAGACATCCGTCGCGAGTTCCACGCCATCACGCATGGGTACACGCAGCCCTGTTTGCAAAACTACCTCATAATGCGGCGCCGAGGGCTTCGCTGTGCGATGTTCACCACGATCCACCAAGAGAATCTCCTCCTCTGCAACCTATCCGCATCAGATGCTACGGCAAGAATCCTTCTCGCATTCATGAAGTGGCAAATGCAGGTTTCCATAGATGATAATGCTGCTGTCAAAACAGGAACCCGGCGTTTGGGGCACAGAACGCCAGTTGAGGGCGCCGGCAACTGATGACAACCTATTCGGCATTTCGGTCGACCGAGACCTTCGGAGTCTCACTTACTCCCTTCCATGAGCCACACTCAGGCGGGGATCGACCTGTGCAGGAAACGCTGGCGTTCCAGACCTACTGAAAAGATTGCGAGCCTGCCCTCCTTTGCGTCGACTAACCAACATAGTTGCAAAGCCTTGTTGGGCTCAATTCCCCGCGCTCTCCATGCGGCGCTCATTAATTGCGTGTTCCAACCACCCTACTTCCATTTCAGGTACAGAAGACAGCAAGAGGTCGGTATATGCGTCGAACGGCGGTGTGAGCACCTGCGTCTTCGAGCCAGAGCGGACCACCTCGCCGCGATACATAACCGCGATGGAATCGGCGATAGCTTTCACGGTCGCGAGGTCGTGCGTGATGAACAGGTAGGCCACGTCCTCAATCTTCTGTAGACGAAGCAAGAGCTTAAGGATTCCGTCAGCCACGAGCGGGTCGAGAGCGCTTGTCATCTCGTCGCAGATCATGAGCTTCGGCTTTGCCGCAAGCGCGCGGGCTATGCACACCCGCTGCTTCTGCCCTCCCGAAAGCTCTGCCGGATAGCGGTCGATGAAGCCCTTGCCCATCTCGATTTCATCGAGCAGTTCGGCGATCCTGGCATCTCGCTCCTTTCCACGCATACCGAAATAGAATTCTAGCGGCCGGCCGATGATGGTGCGAACCGTCTGGCGCGGGTTCATCGCAACGTCGGCCATCTGATAGATCATCTGCAATTCACGCAGATCGTCCTTGGAGCGGTCAGCGAGCCTGGGCGCGAGCGTGCGTCCGGCGAAGGTGATGCTGCCTGCGATCGGCGGTAGCAGCCCCGTAATGACTCGGGCGAGCGTCGATTTGCCCGAGCCGGATTCCCCGACGACAGCCAACGTCTGGCCAGGGTGAACCTCGACCGAGACGTCCTGCAGAACTTTCACCGAGCCGCCGCCATAGGCGGCAGTGACGTTCATAACCGACAATAGAGGCTTGGGCGTCGGTTCCTTCTCCTCATGCTCGATTGAACGAACCGACACCAGCGCCTTGGTATAGTCCATGCGCGGCGCCTCGATGATCTGCCGTGTTGGGCCGTGCTCCACCATCTTGCCATCTCGCAATACCATGATCTCGTCCGAGACCTGGGCCACCACGGCAAGATCGTGGGTGATGTAGAGGGCCGCGACGCCGGTGTCGCGGATTGCTTCCTTGATGGCGGCCAGCACGTCAATCTGCGTGGTTACGTCGAGAGCCGTGGTGGGTTCATCGAACACGATCAGGTCGGGTTCGGAGCAAAGCGCCATCGCAGTCATCACGCGCTGCAATTGGCCGCCGGAGACTTGATGTGGATATCGGGAGCCAATGCTCTTGGGGCCAGGCAAGCGGAGTTTAGTGAACAATGCCTGCGCGCGCTTCTCTGCCTCGGCTCGGGTCCCAACGCCATGCAGAAGCGCTGCTTCGACGACCTGGTCCATGAGCCGATGGGCGGGGTTGAAAGCGGCAGCAGCCGACTGCGCGACGTAACAGACCTCGCTCCCGCGCACCCGGCGCAAATCCCGGACGCCGCCCTTGAGGATGTCGCGACCGTTCAGGAACACCTCACCGCCGGTGATACGCACTCCGCCGCGGCCATAACCCATTGAGGCAAGGCCGACGGTCGACTTTCCGGCGCCGGATTCACCGATCAGTCCCAGCACCCTGCCGCGCTTCAATTGCAGCGACACTCCGTCCACAATAGTGACGTCGCGCGGCTTCTCGCCAGGCGAATAGACGGTCGCCTGGACCTTGAGATTTCGGATGTCGAGCAGAACGCCGTTGTCTCGCCGGAGCTTTGAGATAGCCTTAACCGTCATTCTCGTCCTCCCTTGAGGCTGGCGGTGCGCGTAAGCACCCAGTCGGCTACCAGATTAACGGAGATTGACAGCATCGCGATCGCAGCGGCGGGGATGAGGGCGGCAGGGATCCCGAAGACAATGCCGTCCTTATTCTCCTTCACCATGCCACCCCAATCGGCCTCCGGCGGCTGCACACCCAGCCCGAGGAACGATAGCGCCGACAGGAACAGCACCGAAAAGATGAAACGCAGGCCAAGTTCCGCCACCAGCGGCGACAGTGCGTTGGGCAAGATCTCGCAGAAGATGATCCAGCCGAGACCCTCACCACGCAACTTAGCTGCTTCGACGAAATCCATTGCATTGATGTCGGTCGCAACGGCGCGCGAAAGGCGGTAGACACGTGTCGAACTCAGAACTCCCATGACAAGAATGAGCGTTACGTTATTGGAGGGCAGCACCGACAGTACCACTAGGCCGAATATCAGCGTCGGTATTGCCATTAGAAGATCGACGATGCGCGACATCAGCGACTCGACTAGACCGCCAACGACCGCCGCCATGAAACCCAGGATGGCGCCCAGCGAGAAGGACAAGGCGGTGGCCAGGGAGGCGATGAAGATCGTAGTACGTGCGCCATAGATCATGCGCGAGAGCAGGTCTCGCCCTAAATTGTCGGTCCCCAGCCAATGGGCGGACGACATCGGTTCCCATACGTCACCCACGATCTCGCCATTGCCCGCCGGAGCAATCCATGGGGCGAAAAGCGCGCAGATCATTAATAGGCCCGTTAGAACCAGGCCGAGCCAGGCTCCGTATGGGATGCGTTTGATGTAAAGCATTCTTCTTTCCTATTTGGGATGCCGCAGCCGCGGATTAGCGACGATTGCCGCTACGTCCGCGACGATGTTAAGCCCGATGTAGACCGCAGCGAAGATGAGACCCACTGCCTGAACCACTGGCACATCGCGCTTGACGACGTGGTCCACGAGATACTGGCCCATTCCAGGATAGACGAAGATCACCTCGATCACGACGACGCCAACCACAAGGTAGGCCATGTTGAGCATCACAACATTGATGATAGGCGCGATGGCGTTCGGGAAGGCGTGCTTGCGTATGATGTTGAAGGCAGAAAGGCCCTTGAGCTCAGCGGTCTCGATGTAGGCTGATTGCATCACGTTCAGGATGGCGGCGCGCGTCATGCGCATCATGTGGGCGAGTACGCCGAACACCAGAGCCGTTGCCGGCAGCACAATGGCCTTCAGCTTCTCCAGGAACGGCATGCCGTCATAGACAGTCGATATCGACGGGAACCACCGCAGTTTCACGGCAAGGAATAAGACAAGCAGATAGCCGGTGAAGAATTCAGGCAGCGATGTTGAAGCCAGCGCGAAACCGGAAATGGCCTTATCGACAGGGCCATTTCGGTAGCGCACCGCCAACAGCCCGAGGATGATGGCGAGTGGAACCGACACCGCCGCCGCCCAGAAGGCAAGAAACAGCGTGTTCCACAGCCGTGGCACCAGTGTCGTGGTGATTTCCTGCCGCGAGGTGAGCGCAGTACCGAGATCGCCAGTCAAAACCCCACCCAGCCAGTGGAAGTAGCGCACGATGGCGGGATCGTTGAGGCCGAGTTCTCGGCGCAGATTAGCGATCGCCTCTGGCGTGGCCGCCTGTCCGAGAATCGACTGCGCAACATCGCCCGGAAGGATCTGGGTGCCAGCGAAAATCAGCACGGAGACGGCGAAAAGGAGGAGAATGCCCAGCGCAATGCGCTGGGCAGTGAGCTTCATAACGGGTGAGTTGACGAGCACTTCGGTTCAAGCCTCGAGCCAGCATTGCGTCAAGGCGTAGCCGTTCATCAACGAGTCAACCCGTCCTACGTAGCCGCCAACCTGGTCGGATATCGCGTCGATATACTGCGCAAACATTGGCACAATGACCCCTCCTTCATCGCGAACAACGATGGCCATTTCACGATAGAGATTTTTGCGCTTGTCCTTGTCGAGTTCGCCAAGCACCTGGGTAAGGAGTTTGTCGAACCTCTCATTGGAGAAATGCGTGTCGTTCCAGGGCGATGTCGACCGACAGGTGGTTGAGTACATCCAACCTTGCGTCGCGCGTCCCCGCCAATTGGCGGCGCAGAAGGGCTGCTTGTTCCAAACTCCCGACCAGTAGCCATCTTCTGGCTCTCGTTGAACCTCAATGGCGATGCCGGCCTTGGCCGCGCTCTGCTGAAAGAGCTGCGCGGCGTCGACGGCACCAGCAAAGGCAGCATTAGAGGCCCGAAGGACGATCGGTCCGCTGTGGCCCGACTTCTGGTAGTGGAACTTGGCTTTGTCTGGATCGAAGGTGCGCTGCTCGATTCCCTCGGGGAAGAGTGGGTACGCACCATTGATCGGAAAATCGTTGCCGACCGTGCCATAGCCGCGCAGGATCTTGTCGACCATCTCCTCTCGGTCTACCGCGAACTTGAGCGCCATCCTGAGATCGGCATTATCAAATGGCGCCGTGTCGCAGAACATGTTGAAGACATAGTGACCGGGGCCCGACAGGGTCTCAACTCTCAGGTTAGGCACGCGCTTAATGAGATCGACGACCTTGCTCTCGACCTTGTTGATCATATGCACCTGGCCGCCCTGCAGCGCGGAAACGCGGGCTGTTGTGTCATTAATGGCGAGGATCTCGACCTGGTCGGCGAAACCCATCTTGTCGGACTGCCAGAAGTTTGCGAAGCGCTCGCCGCCGTGGCGCACGCCGGGTTCGTTGACAGCCACCTTATAGGGGCCTGCGCTGATGCCTCCAGCAGGATTGTCCTTGCCACCGTTGGGCTGGATGACGAGATGATAGTCTGCCATGAGAAAGGGCAGTTCGGCGTTCGGCTCCTTGAGGGTGACGATGACATTGCGGCCATCGGCCTTGAGGCTCTCGATACCGGCCAAGATGCCTTGTGCACCGGACTTCGATTCCTTGTCGGAATGGCGTTCCAGCGTCGCCACTACATCCTCCGCCGTCACGGTCTTGCCGTTGTGGAATTCGACGTTCTGACGGATTTTGAAGGTCCAGACTCTGGCATCTTTGGATGAGCCGATTTCCTCGGCAATGCGTGGCTCCAGGCTGCCATCCGACGTCAGCGCCACCAGAAACTCACCCCAGCATTTGCCGAAGTAGGACATCAACTCTATGAATTTCGCTGGGTCGAGGGTGTCCGTCGCCGCCCCGCCGACAATGCCGGCCTTCAGGATGCCGCCCCTTTTCGGTATCTGCGCCATTGCGGCGCCGCCAAGAAGAGAATTGGCGAATGCAGCACTGATGCCGAGCGCCGTGGCACGGCCGAGAAATTCACGTCGGCTCAGCCGGCCCGCAGCTAGACCGCGGCTTAGATGGTCGAGTTCCTGCGACATTGATCAGCTCCTCTATTTTAAATTTGTTCCCAGGGTACCGAAAGGGCGGCTATTTGTTTTGGTGATGGTACATTTGCTTTTGCGCCGCTTTGTGCAAAATCCTTCAGTGTTGCGGTACGGAAACTGCGTTTTCGGGGTCTTGATGCAGAATTGCGGCGACCAAGGCGATCTGCTCTGTGGTATCAAGCTAAGGCGCGCGGTGGATCGTTCGGACAGTGATTAGCGGGCCGAGCTATTGCTCCCATGTAGCAAGCGCCGGCTGATGCAATGATGGAGTTCACGTGCTGGCTTGCGGTTCAGGCTACGAGCGGGACTGGTCGGCGTGGCGAGGGGAACACTGACCGAGCAGGCCCGTCTGACAAAGCCGAAGCCTCACGCGTTATGACAAGTGGCGTGCCGGAATCCTTATAGTCACGACGCTCGGCCGGGCCGCCGCCCCGGCCTCATGCGTTGAGATCAGCAGGTGCGTTTACTTAGGGAAAGGGATCGCCAGTCTGCTGGTCGATGGGCGAAGTGCCCGCAATCCAGGCGACAGTCCCGCCGGGGATTACGACCTGACTGTAGAGATACCCGAAAATAATGCCGGAGGTGCTCGCCTTCAAAGAACACCGGTCGCCGGACGCAGGATCGAGAATTGTCCCAATCTCATCGCCGTCCTGGACATGGTCTCCCGGCGTCTTCGAAAAAATCACAATCCCAGGGGCATTGGCCCGCACGTAGTCAACGCAGTCGAGCGTCGTGTGGTACGTGACAACTTGCGACGGTGGCTGCGTCACTCCCTCCAGAAGGCCTACTGCCTCCATGAAGCCAATCAACCCTCGCGCGTCTTCGATCGCAATATCGTCCCGAAGACCCTTTGAGCCGCGATACTCGAGCGTGGCAGACAAGCACTCAGTTATTGACACGCCCGGAAGAAGTTCCTGTGCTGCGCGCCACGGCAGAAGGCATGCTGTAGGGAAATCTATAAGCTCGGAAATGCCGCCAATGGTGGCCGCGCTACCGATGTAGCGAGACAACAGGTCTGCAGCAGGATGCTCGGGATTGGAAACATATGCATAAAGGACCGCTTCGTCGGCGCAGTGAACGTCCAACACAAAGTCTGCGTCGATAGCGAGCCTAAGAAGCACCTGCTTCAGGCTATCGAGCTCGTTTTTTGGAACGAGCGCAGAGACTGCCTTCAGCATCGCATGTTTGACAGCCCCCCCATTCATAACGAGCCCCTCGCCGCGGAGTACTGCAAGCTGCGGCCCCAGCAGAGGTGACAAGTCCGGAAAATTGCGGTTGAAATTACCCCCCAACCCCAAGTCAGACCGGCCAGCATGATACCCTTGGATTCTCTGAGATAAACCGATGGGATTGACACATGGGACTACGATGATCTCTCCGTTCGGCTCGCCCTCTCTTTCTTGGAGTAGTCTCACAAGATGGCTGAGAATCACCATCCCGGGGAGTTCGTCAGCATGGAGGCCCGCCTGAAAGTAAATTTTTGGGCCGGGATGACCAACTCCGAAGCGGTGGACGGTAACCTGACGCCGAGTGCCGATGGATGAGGGGAAAAGCGGGATATCTTCTACAACAGAATGCATTACCTATCTCCTCGTGCTTGTCGGCCGAGGTGACCTAAGGAACCCTAGCGCGCCGGCTTGCAAGCCCTTCGTCATGCGCGCTCCCATGGCAAGAATAATTTACAGATGGACCACATCTAACTTCTATATTGCACCCTGAGTTCGCTCGCCGTGAGGTCGTCTCGTGCCGAAGAGATAAGTACGCCCATCGAAAGCTTGACCTCAGCACCGCGGTGCTCAGGTCCTAATGGCCACCAGATACGCACTTCTGCGGTCTTCACCGGATGCCTTCTACACCGTCGAACGTGTCGCCAGGGACCTCGGCGTCAGCGCAGCGCTCATCCAGGAACTGACCCTCGGTCTCGAGCCCGAGGACGGCGTCATCTAAGTGTACGGCGCCAACGATGACGACCGGATTTTGGCCTTCACCGATGAAGGCACCCTGATCGCGCATCGGCATCTGACTATCCGGAAGCTGCAGCGGTCGCTACATGGTCAGAGTTCTGAACCCTCAGCCCGCCTCCACGATCAGATGGAGCTCGACCCGCATGGCCTGCTCGCCGACGTCTTCGCTCGGATCGACAATTTGCTGCCCGTGGAATTGGAGATCCGCAAAACTGCGGACCCAACCAGCTGCGGCCTGATCATGCCGCGCAATAAGGTGCATCACGATCGAGGAGGTCAAACTCCCCTCGAAGAAAAAAACATCGCGTATCCCGCCGCATCATCCGATGCATTGGCCCTGGCGACCGCCAGTTCGGCCTCGACCAGCGCAGCGCGCGCGGCTCGTCTTCGGCTCTGGCCAGCGCACGTTCAGCGGTGCTCTCAGCGCGCCGATATCGTCCGGAACAGCGTCCTGGGCGGTGGCAACCATGCGCTGGGGTGAATCACAAAAACGCGTCGGCTGACTCGCGGAAAATGGCGCAAACTCAAAGAAAAACTCTGCCTTTGAATTCAGCTTGCTGGGGTTCCGTGGCGCTGCCTGATAGGTCGTCTCTACATAACGGGAATCCCTTCGATTCAGTCACAATGCTCTGCGCTGTAGATTGAAGGGCGCCTTGGTCAAGGGGCGCCCCTCGCATCAGCGCCAGGCTTCGGTCCCGGAGTCCACGGACCTGAGCACCTCGGAACGAAGAGCGGCCGACGGGGTCTTATCGGGCATTCTGCTCAGCCAGTCCTGGCTGGACGACAAGTCTAGCGCGAGTAGTTTGCCACGCTATGGGTCAATAGTTCGGTCCGCCAAGTTCGTCGGTCATCAGAACGAGCGCTGGAAGCGGAGGATACCGCCGACAGCGTTGCTCTTACCAGCGGGAATGCCGGTCCAATTGTAACCATTGCTGTCATGGTCGTTATGAGCCCAGTCAACTTCGGCCGTGATCGTGAGACCAGGAACGATGTCGTAAGCGACGTTGACCGCGAGACCAAATTCCTTCGCCTCGTCATAGGACGCCTGGAGGTTGAACGAGGTCTTCTCGTTGATGTTGTAGGTGCCACCGCCCCACACTGCCCAGTTGCCACCCCACTGCTTGTAGAAGCCGCGGCCGCCGGCCGGGACGGCCCAGGTCGCATCGGTCAGGTTGTCGTCGGTGCCATAGCCGCCCATGATGAACAGCGACAGGGCGTCGGTGGCGGTGATGTCCAAGCGGACCTTGCCGGCAACTTCTTCGTAGTTGCTGTCATAAGCAACGACGCCGGTGATCGCGCCCCAACCCTGCGTGTACTTCACGCCGCCGACGACATGCGGAACGTAGCTGTCGATCGTACCGACCGTGCCAGAGCCTTCCTCGAGCGAGACCACGGCCGAGAAGCCGTTGCCGGCGTCGAAATAGTACTGCACTACGTTAGTGTCGAAATCGCCATAGGGAACCAGCGTATCGTTGATGACGTTGCCAGCGTAACCGATGAATGTGTCGAAGGCCGATTGGTCCTTGCCGACGCGCAGCCCACCGATTTGAATCCAGGCATAGTTCAGCGTAGTGCTGTTAGTGCCGTTGGAATTGGTGAATCTGGTTTCAGTGTAGGTTTTCAGGGTCCCGAGTTCTGTTTCCTGACCAGTCCAGGTCTTCAGCGCAAGGCGCGCCTGCTTGAACCAAGTGTCGTTGATGCTGGCGTCCTCGTGGTCGACAGCACGACGGCCGTTGTAAGAACCTTCCTGGCCAGCCGAAGCATACCAGCGGACATAACCCCCGATGCGCAGGCAGGTTTCGGTGCCAGGAATGTAGAAATAGCCGGCGCCGTAGACGTCGCAGATTTTGACGTACTCAGCCGGTTCCGGCTCGGCGACGGTGACGGCGTCGGCCGCGCGTGCCCCGGTGACCGCGGCCAATGCGGCAGCGGAGCCGAGAAGAAGGCTCTTGATGTTCATTTTGATCTCCACTCAAAAAGATTAAAAAAAGGGCCAGGGCATCTTCTTTGCTGACAGACAGCATCCCTCCCCATTCCCACGATTGAAAAAGATGCGCATGGCGCTGCTTCCTCGCCAGAGGAGCCTATCCCCGATATTGATGAATGCAATATACTTCGGCAGTTGACCGCAATATATAAAATCACCGTTGCGCTTATGTCACGAACGTTTCACTTTATATTGTACAATTTGGGCTAACTATACAATCAATACAAACTGCACAATTGGAACGATACTCTAAAGACGTTACGCAGTACGCCCATATTGCGTGTGACCCTCACCAGGGTTTCACAGTTTCACAACGAGACCAGCCGATTGCTGGTGCACTGATTTGCAATTGGTTTCGTCAGTTGGGCTTCATGTCGAGGAAAAGTCTCGTGCGGCCAAGATGACTTCTGCAGTCAGATCCTGCCGGAGCATCTCTATGGGAATTCGGCCATCAAGCCGCGGTGAAGGGGAGGTCAGCCAAACCCACGCCGGTCTGGGATTGGCGATCAAGGAGAGCACTTGTCGTATTCCCGGCGCCGGCCTCCCGTCGATGAACTGAGCTAGGGGGAACACATGCTTGCGCGCGCCTTTCCGCAACGCAACCACATCATTGTGCCGTTGCCACCAATGCAATGTCGATCGCGGTATGCCGAAGTGTTCTTCCAGATAGGTGGGCCCTGCAACCGCGCCCGCCCAGTCTTCAATGCGCTGGCAATGACTTTGCCGGTCTCGCGCTTTTAGGAGTGCCCGCCCAAGTGCGCCCTCGGCCCGAACCGGAAGCGGAGCCGCCTCACCGGCGCTTTCATTGGAACCACGGACTGCTTCAGCTGCGAGCCTTCGAACAAATTCAAAGGCCAGGACAGTCAAATCGTCATAAGTGGTTTGTTGGGGCGTTGCAGACATGAAATCAGCGGCAGCGATATTGCCAGTCCCCATGTGTGATGAGATTGAACTCCCTCCCTTCATAACTTCCGCGAACTGAGCAAGAACGCGCTGGACCTCTTTTGCAATCAGGCATGAAAACTCGTCCTGGCGAGGTTCATTTCCAAAATCAAATGATTTGGTCATGTGTGGCTCCCCCTGCCTAAGAGTTTCCCTTGATCCCGAGCCTGTAGAATGTGATCGTGACCCATATTATGGACACAAAAGACGCGAGGCCGGACTGCCTGATGATCAAGCGTCGTCCGACCGATCTTAGTGATGAAGAAAGGGAGCGGATTGCACCGCTGCTGCGGAAGCCGGCCAGCGGGACGCTGGCCGAGCATTGACCTGCTCGATATCTCCAGGCAATCCGCTACACAACGCTCACGGGCGGTGGCTGCAGGATGCTCCCGGCGGACTTCCGCTGGCTCCGCTTTGCGCGCGACTCCGTACGACGCATCGAAACCATGATTCACCCCTCCATGGGCAGTCTCTTGATGCACAGAATGAGCCATTGAACTAGTTCCGAAACGGACTCTAAAGCTCCGTCGAGTTTGTGATAAAGCTAAACTACCTCTACTGGTGTCCAAAACCGGGAGCAGGCCAGTTGCCCCATTTTGACCAGACCGTGACAACAAACGCATCCGAGAATGAACGGGCACTAGATTGCTGCTATGGAAAACTCGTATTGTCCGCGCTCCAAGGCTTCTAAATCCTGCCCGTACACCATGCTGCCGGCAGCGGTTCGATCAGGCGGATAATTTGTCGACCAAATGAAGCTGATCCAGTGCGATCACTTCACTAATCTGGTAGCTCGTCAGCTGTCGAAAGAATGAACTCTGTGCCGTAGCGAGGGGCAGGCACCGTGTACCAGTATGAACGGCTTACCGGTTCCATTCTCGTGATACGACCTTCTGACAGCGCCAACAGATATCTGGCGTTCAACGGTCACTATTCTCCCCCACAACGGGTACCATGACAAAGTCGTTTGATTGGCAAGGAGACGACGAAGGGGAGGTTGCCCAGCGCGTCGCGC